>CALCGX010000079.1 GCA_937901225.1 uncultured Bacteroidales bacterium
GTCCACACATTGTTTGATAGACGACTTGAAAATCAAATCTAACCACAAACGGGTGCTTCTGCCATTACCCTCCATAAACGGATGGGCGATATTCATCTCTACATACTTGTCCACAATCTCATCGAAAGTACTTTGAGGCATCTGCTCAATCTGTTCCAGGTTATAGCGCAAGTACTCCGCACGGCAAAAGAGCGTGCCATCTTTCCAAATGGTTTTGGTGCGTATTTGCCCAGCGAAATCATATAATCCGCCAAAGAGATAAGCGTGTATCTGTTGCAGCGATTGGATAGTACCTGCTTGCATGTCATCTAAGATACCGCTCTCGAACAATGTATATGCCTTCTTGCGGCTCTGTCCATCGATGGAGTTGTCGGAGAAAGTGAACCAGTCAAGAAAAGCGGTAGCACGCGTATTAGGGAAGTTCTTTGCGACAATCTCTACCCCCTCGAAATCCAGCACATCCGACTTGCGCATCTTGCCATCGGGGGCCTGGAATTTGAAGTCGTGAGTGGCACTCACGGGTTGAATGCCCTGTGATGCCAGCTTCTTTTTCAACCAACGCCAATAGTTACCAGCCTTCACATAATCCTGCTCATCGTTGATAGCTGCAATAATATCTGTAGCGGAGAAATACCACTTGTTTCCTTCCTCGCTCCAGATTGCGCGTACCTTATAGTCGTTGTAGAATCGTATGGACTTCTTGTTAATCATGTGCTACTGATACCATCTCTTGTTGATTGACCTTTGCGGTGCAAAGGTAGTGAATTATTTTGAATTGAGCAAGAAATGAGTGATTTTTGAGCGATTTTTCTGGTTTGGGGTGTATAGGGTAAGGTGAAAAGTGTAAGGATTATTTTTTAAGATATAAGTCAACGGTTTTAGGAAAGGAGTCAACCTTTTTCAGGTTTAGTCAAACGCACATTTTGCATTTCGGAGTTCTTTCGATGTTCCTTGGTTCTTCTTTGGTTCATCCTTGGTCTTTTACCCGAGGGACATAAGGAAGGTATAAAGGAAGGGAATATTAACAAAAGTGCTTGTTGAAAACTATAAATCATAAGTGATAAACAAATCGCCACCTGTGCATGAAACACAAATGGCGATTTTGTTTAGACTAATGGATCTAATTACTTATCACAATAATCGTTATTGAATAGCGCTAGACGTTTGTCTAGTTCTTCGAGTTGCTCATCTTTGATACATGACACACAACCACGCATACCTTCTCGTTTGGCGCCTGTGCTAGCAAGGGAGATTGCCGATATACCGTAATAAATCAATTTGTTAACCATCTTCTCGCCAGTCCAGTCCTTGTAGCCAAAGGTAAAGAAGAAGCCATCGCCTACCTCCTCATCTTCAGCATCTTTGTCATAAACGATATGGAAACCATTGCGAAGCATGATTTCTTTGACTAGTTTAGCACGTCGCGCATATTCGCGGGTAGTGGTTACAAAGTCAATCTTACCCTGGCATGCCGCCTTAAACATAGCCGCCATAGCAAACTGGACGGAGTGCGTCACGCCTGAAGAGAGACTATAGAGGACATTATAAATAAAGTTGCGCAGGAACTCGCCATCGTTCTCGTATCGTGAGGCTAAGCTCGGGAATTTACGGTGTGCCAAGTATGGGTTGATGGCCATGATGGCTGCCCGCTGACCCGCATAAGAGAACATCTTGGAGCAAGAAATCATATGGAGGCAGTTGTTGGTATATTTGCCCACCGTAGGTTGGTACGGTGGCTCATAAGGCATACCACGCTCTGCATCGCGGAAGTCCATATTGAGATAAGCTAAGTCTTCGATAACCAGCACATTATAGAGCGAAGCTAGACGGCCGATGATCTCCAGTTCGCGTTCGGTGAGACACATCCAAGATGGGTTGTTGGGGTTGGAGAAAAGCATAGCCGCTATCCTACCCGACTTGAAATGGCGCTCCAATTCTTCTGCCAATGCTTCGCCACGATAATCCGCCACGTCAAACGAATCCACCCGCACGCCAATCACCTTGCACTGTTGCTTCTGCACAGGGAAGCAAGGATCAAGAAAGAGAATGGTATCGCGTTTCTCGTCGAGTTGCGACACCAGCATATTGATAGCAAACGCAGCTTGCATACTGCCCACAGTAGGCACAATGCAATCGGTCGGTATATCCAGGTTCATAAACGCACGCACAAACTCGCTACCCCAGTGTTTCACTTCTGTGATACCCGTAATGAGTGGATACTTGGAGCCCATACCTGCCTTGAGCGCCTTGTGCTCGGCAGCAATACCAATCTGCTCGGCTGGCAATCCTGGTTCACCGAGTTCCATGTGGATGAACTCCACGCCTGTTGCGCGTTCAATATCCTTGACTACGCCCACGAGTTGGCGAATGGAAGAGGCGCCCAATTCCTTGGCGTTGCGCAGACCAAAATCGATGCAAGTTTGGTCCACCAGTTGTTTGTTCAACGGAAAAGACATAATTGTTCTGTATTTCCCACTGATAACACTGATTTGCACTGATGTATCTAG
Organism: uncultured Bacteroidales bacterium; assembly: GCA_937901225.1. Classification (GTDB taxonomy): domain Bacteria; phylum Bacteroidota; class Bacteroidia; order Bacteroidales; family Paludibacteraceae; genus Colicola. Next base: position 2,508 of record CALCGX010000079.1, read on the forward strand.
AATCCGTGAGCATCCGTGAAATCCGTGGGAGGGGTTTATTCTTGGTATGTTTTTAAATGGCCATTGACTTTATTCCATATAGATTTTTGTATATCTGTAGTATTGAAATTAACCAATATACCCCGATGTAATCCTGTTAATTTCAAATATGTCAATATCTGCTTATGAAATAAATCACGCATATCTGTAACTGATTTGATTTCAATGATTATCGTTTTTTCAACTAACAAATCCAATCTAAGAGGGGTTGACAATATAAAATTATCTACCTCAATAGGAACTTCTACCTGTCGTTCTACCAAAAGTCCTCTTTTAGAAAGATAATAGATTAAAACTTCCTCATATACAGACTCTAACAAACCCGGACCTAGGGCATTATAAGTATCGTATATAGCACCTCTTATTTGGTAAGTTATTTCATCTTCTTGCATAAATATTGTTATTATTTCCCACTGATAACACTGATTTGCACTGATGTATCTTGGAATCCGTGGGCATCCGTGAAATCCGTGGGAGGGGTTTTATTTCCCACTGATTGCATTGATTAGCACTGATGTATCATGATATCCGTGTAGATCCGTGAAATCCGTGGGAGTTATATATCTTCAAAATCCACACAATTAGTGCGAATGGTTGTAACCGGCTTCGATGGCGGCGAGGTTGGCGGCGACAATGGCTTCGCCTTTGCGAGCAAAGATACGTTTTACGCCCTCTACTATCTTATCATGGTCAATGCCCAACATTGGGATAGCAGCACCAAGAAGCACCATATTTGCAGCTTGCAAAGGTGCACCAGCCTCTTTTGCCAACGTTTCCACATCCAAAAGCACATGGTGAGGAATGGCCTGAATGTGCTTGATAAGTTCTTCTATATCAGGATAGTTAGGGATATTCACAAAGGGCTTGCTGCTAGTGACAATCCAACCATCTTCCTTCAGATAAGGTAGATAGCGGAGCGCTTCCATGGGTTCGAGTGAAATAATAATATCTGCCCCACCCTTTGGGATAAGATCTGAGTAAATGGGTTCAGAAGACAGACGGAGATTGGATTGCACATCGCCTCCTCGTTGGCTCATTCCGTGTACTTCGGCTTGCTTGAGATAGAGCCCTTCGTTGAGGGCTGCATCACCTATTACAGTGGCAATAGAGAGGATACCTTGTCCGCCTACGCCTGCTAGAATAATATCGCGTTTCATCGTATGTATTTTTTATTCCCACTGATAACACTGATTTGCACTGATTCGCACAAATTATTCCGAGCATCCGTGTTGATCCGTGAGATCCGTGGGAGATTAATCATTTTTTGTTTTGCTTGAGGTGGCGTTTGAGGGTTTGGATGCATTCGCGGCGAGCGATGACGACAGAAGTGCCGTTGTAGGCTACCTCCTCACGGAGCACTTGTTTGATTTCCTCCATGTTCTTTGGCAATGGCACCACCACGCGCACATGCTCTGGCTCTACACCCAAACCAAGACAAATAGCCTCCAAGCGACCTGTACCTGCAGAATCTTGTCCGCCCGTCATACCCGTAGTGAGATTATCAGATATCAGCACTACCACATTCGCTTTGCTATTCACGCAGTCCAATAATCCCGTCATACCCGAGTGTGTAAAGGTGGAATCACCAATCACCGCAAATGATGGGAACTGACCTGCATCAGCAGCACCCTTGGCCATCGTGATACTAGCACCCATCTCTACGCACGCGTGGATGGCATGGAAAGGCGATAATGCACCTAAGGTATAGCAACCAATATCGCCAAAAATCTTGGAGCCCTCATGCTCAGCCGCTACCTCATTAAGCGCAGCATACATATCGCGGTGCCCACAACCTTGGCACAGTGCGGGTGGACGACTTACTACCAGTTCGGGAACTGTCAACTGCCCTCTGTCAACTGTCAACTGTAAACTGTCAACTACACAGTCAGGGGTGAGTTCACCCATACGAGGCAGATCACCTGTCAAGCGACCTTTGACTGCCACAGAGGATGGCACCATGCCACGGATGAGTTCCTCTACCACAGGTTGTCCTTCTTCCATCACCAATATCTCTTCTGCGCCATCTGCTACCATCTGATCAATCAATGCCTTTGGCAATGGATATTGGGTAATCTTCAATATACTAGCCTCTCTAAACGCTAAACTGTAGGCGCTTTTAGCGCCGTTCTCTAAACACTCCATAAGGTAGTTATACGCAATACCCGTAGTCACAATGGCCTTCTTTGGTTGTATACCTTTGGTATAGGTATTGTATAGCGACTCTTCGCTGGTTTGCACGAAATCCGCTTGCGCTTCTACCAGCTCGGCGTAGTTCTTGCGCGCGAAGGCTGGTAGTAGGATAAAATGATTCGTATTCTCGGGAGCCGAGAGGCAATTTTGTTCACGAGGTGTATCTATTGTCTCTACAACTGCGCGCGAGTGTGCCATGCGCGTAGTCACACGAAACAAGATAGGTGTGCGCAACGATTCTGATAGGTCAAAGGCATAATGCATCATGTCATATGCCTCCTGTTGGTTGCTCGGCTCGAGACAAGGAATCATAGCGAACTTTGCATAGAAGCGCGAGTCTTGTTCGTTTTGCGAGGAGTGCATGGATGGGTCATCGGCTGCCACTACAACAAGTCCTCCGTTAACGCCCGTAATGGCTGCGTTCATAAACGCATCTGCGCAAACATTCATACCCACATGTTTCATACAAACGAGCGCACGCTTGCCCATATACGACATACCTAGAGCGCCTTCCATGGCAGTCTTCTCGTTGGTTGCCCATTGGCAGAAGATCTTGCCTTTAGCCTCTAAACTGCAGGCGCTATCAGCGCCGTTCTCTAAACCAGCGGAAAGCGCTTTACGCTTTTCGCTCAATTGTATATACTCTGTAATCTCAGTAGATGGTGTACCAGGATAGGCATACACGCCACTCAATCCTGCATCAATAGCGCCTTGCGCTATGGCTTCATCGCCTAATAATAGGTGTTTCATGGTTTCAAAGTTTTTTTAAGGTGCGCAAAGGTACAACAAAAAATGCACATACGCAAGTAAACGAACACTTTTTTATAAGAAAATAATAGATTTTATCTATATTCAATAAGGTATTCATCACTCATTTAAGCACGCTTAAGAATGAAGTGATGGATAGCAGATGATAAGGCGAAGCCGATTTTCTTATAAATAAAGTGTGAGTGTCTGTAGTATGGGCTGCATCGTGCGAACGTAGCTACGAGGGAATTGGCTTTTAAGCGTTGTGCTTGGGCGGTATCAAAGCCAAGGCAGATGTTCGAAGGTACAACAAAAAATGCACATACGCAAATAAACGAACACTTTTTTATGAGAAAATAAAAGAGCCATCAATCTTTGCTGATGTTTAGGTCGCGGGCATGAGATATTTCGGTGGATATTTCGCCAGTCCAACCGCATTGTTGGAAGACACCCGTATAGACACGCACGAAATCTACGCAAGGCAGATGGATAGGGTTGCCGTCATCTGTCACCGCCCATTCAATATCAAACGAACTGCGAGCAATGCTATCGTTAGGATGACAGTCGGCGTAGCCATACTCAAAGGGCTGTTGTATCCAATATGCGCCTTTTCCGTTCGGGTCATAAGCATTATTCGGCAAACGAGAACCCACAAAAGTGAGTGCGGAATCCGCAAGCCACTGAGGGAAATACTCCTGCGTATGGAAGGTGTTTTTATGCAGATAACCTGCTTGATTTTGGTTGTCTGTCCAATGGATATAGGTGGTGTCGGTCAGGGAGTTTTTCTTATCGGGTTGTGGCGTATGGTCGGCTGGTGTACGATGGTAGGTGAGGGAATATTGGTGTAGGGTGTTTGGGTTAGCGTATTCACTACCAGCAAGTTGATAAAATGTATCATCAGGCAAACCATTTTGATTGATATCTATGCTGACCGTCACGATGCCAGGTTCGCTACTACCACCTTTGCTGGTAGCAGAGGCATAAAAAGAGTTGCCTTCGATGAGGAAATCGGATTGATTGGGGGTGTTGACTACAGAGTGGTCAAAAGCGAAAGTGACATACCCACCCCATGCGCCAAGGGAGATAAGGGTGCGGTTGGTGCCAGCGATGGACTCTTCGACTTTGCGAAGCATAGTGGCATAGGTGTCGCCCGCTTCGTACTGCGGCATGGTATTGATAAACTGACCAGGGGCTGGATTGTACTCCAATACCTTCGAAATATATGGGGAATACGCCACTTGTTCCTCCCAAACTATTACCTTGAATTGGTGAGTGACAGGGTTTTGCTGGTCAATGATGTTCAGTCGGAAAAAGTATGTACCTGTGTCCTTTGGACAGAAGATAAGATCATGCTCCGTGGAAAAAAGCATTTCGTCTTGGCTCTTGGCTCCTTGTTCCTTACTCTCGCAAATCCACCACTCATAGCATTCGCCCTCATACTCAGGATGGAGGATAAGGGTGCGCATGCGCTCAATGGTATAGGTGTTATCTATACCGAGATTGACCATGGGTATGTATGGCTCACAACTAACGATAGACAAAGCACATATGAGCAGGAATATCACCCGTGCGCACACTCCATTTGCGTTTGCCATCGCGTGAGTAGCAATGTAGTTGACCGCTTGAAACATAGTTTTTTGCATCTGTAATATATATATCGCCATTATATGGATTCACTTGTATGCCGTATGGAATCTTGATGTTTTTCTCGGTTCCATCGGTGATAAAATGATCCGAAACAAGTATAGAAGTGCGCATGTTGAATATACCATAAGTGATATGGTTGGACATTATTTCATCGTTCCAATGCGCGCCGTAGAAGTACATGGAGTCGCCGAGGAGCACCATTTCAGAAACTGCCGGTGCTTGGGCTATTGGCAATAGGCTATTGGTTATAGGCGAGAAACAGGTAAGTTGTGGTTGGACGTCTTTGTGGTCGCCGCGAGAGGTGATCCATAGACGGTTGTATTGGTCTTTGCGTACACGGTGAGGGTTGACACAGATAGGAATCTTCTTGACTTGGCGGAAGTCTGTTAGATCCACAACAGAAAGTGTAGAGTCGTAGTCAGGTGCGCGGTAGCCGCCTGAGTTGGCCACATAGAGGTAGTTGCCGATAATCTCAAACTCTTCGGGTTGGTAGCCCACTGTTACCTGTCGGGTGATGCGAAGTGTGGCAGTATCCACCTCGAAGATTGCTCCCAATTGGGCATTGGGGTCAATGCTCACGGGACCGACATACGAACTGATATATGCCTTATCCCCATGGAAACGAATGTAACGGCAATTAGGGATGTCGATTTGTCCGATGCGACGGCAGGTGTGCAGGTCCATTACTTCGACTTTGTGCGAGCAGTTGATGACCGCATAGAGGCGATTGCCATAGACTTGGATGTCGTTGCCGACGTCGCCCAGTTCTTTGATGACATTCGGATTGCGTTCGCCGTAGATGTTGCGGATATAGGTGCCGTTACAGAAGTCGAGGTAGTCGATAGTAGCTTTGTTGCTACCCATATTGCCTTCGTTGAGCAGGTACATACCAATGGGTTCATTGGTCGCAAAACTGCTCAATTCTCTTGATTCCATCGGCAAAACCTCGTACTCTGCAGGGAAGATAATCTCGTCGCTGCGGCAGGAGATTAGGGAACAAGGAATAAGGAGCAAGGAGCAAAGACCAATCAGCATAGACTGCCACACTCTAAGGTCATTTGTCTTGGTTCTTGGTTCCTGATTCTTGGTTCTTAATATGTGATGCTGATAGTACATTTGTAATTGCGTTTGGGCATTGGGTAGTTGAGGATAACATCGTAATCTTGTGACAATAAATTATTTACATCCAATGCCACACGGAGGCTTATTGGGTATTTTGTCTTGGTTCTTGATTCCTTGCTCTTGGCTCCAAATTGCCATTCTCCAAATACGCTCAAATCGTGGGTATACCAAGGTTGGGTGTAGTTATAGATGATATTTTCCTGTTGGTTGTAGCGTTCTCCTACATAGATAAAGCTGTAGTTTAAGCCATACTGCTGCCAGTCGTTTTGCCAGCCGAACATGCCTACTGCGCTGCCTGAATGCCAAGGGATATAAGGAATCTGGTCGCCGTAATATGAATCATTTGGGTCGGTAACATCGATGGCCGTTTGGTAGGTATATTGCGCTTTGGCGGTGAGGTAGAAGTCTTTTGGTAAGACGAAATGTAGTTGTGCGTTGATATCTATACCGTTGATTTTGACTAGTCCGAGGTTGAGCATTGTCCAGCGGAACTGCTGGCCTTTGGGATAAGCGATGATTTTGTCGGATATGCGGTTGTAGTAGTAATCGGCATTGAGGCGGAACTCAGAGCCACGTTGCTGAGCAATGCGGAAAGGTTGTGTAAAACTCAAACCGACATTATGCTGCTTTGCCAACTCGGGTTTGAGGTAGGCGTTGCCCATGTCGGTGTAGTAGAGGTCGTTGAAGGTTGGATAACGGTAACTTTGTTTGTAGAAGGCGTTTAAGCGGAGGTCAACGAGTTGCGTAGGGCGGTAGGAGAGGAACAGGGCTGGAGTAAAGCGTTGTGTTGCATTGGGTAGTGTTGTGTAGTGTTGTGTAGCATTGTGTCCTGATTCTTGGTTCTTGGTTCCTTGCTCATCATTGACAAATGTCCCTAATACGCTGGCTTGGATGCGTAGGTAGTTTTTGATATTGATGGCAGTGGCAGCGCTGAGCCAATGGGTAAAACGATGGGCTTCTGCATACATGCTGAGGGCATTGTATTGCAGGTCATAGGCAGCGCTCACATCCCACCAATCGAAGATGCGCACTTTGTGCGCCATAGTGAAGTAAAGCTCCTGTTGCAGGTATTGATTCTCCACGCGGATGAGTTTATCGTCATTGTTGATATAGCGTGTATAGTCATTGGCATACTTCAAATTAGCTTTGACCGACCAGCGATTAAACAACTCATCTTGCCATGTGGCTTGCACAAAGGAATTGCGGTCCCAAAGGCGTTCGCCATTACGCCATACATTATTCACAATCGCACCAGGTACACCGCGCTCAGAGTTGTAATGATATAGTTGCAACTTCCAGAATCCCGTGTTGCTATAGTAGTGATTGACAGCCGCTTCCACACGAATGGCATTGATATCGCCATTCTGGCGGATGGCGGTGGTGTCGTATGCCACTTCGCCCGAAGGAGTGACGCGGCGGTAGCGGAAGGGGTACTTGCCATTGGAAGAGATGAGTTCGGCGTTCATGGTCAGCGACATCGTTTCGCTGAGCTTGACATCGAGCAAAAGGCTAGGATCAATAAGAGCAAAACTACCTGCACGCATTTGTGCTTTCACGTTCACAGTCTTGCCTGCAGCGAAGCGTGGACGGCGGGCGGTGAGGTAGATACTACCTGCCGCACCGAACTCGCGAGCCGACTGCCAGATGTCGGATTTCTGACCGTTGTAGAGTTGGATTTCTTCGATGTTTTCGAGGGAGTACTTGCCGAGGTCGATTTGTCCGTTTTGTGCGTTACCGAGCTGAATACCATTGTAATACACGCCCATGTGATTGGTGCCCATAGAGCGGATATTGACGGTTTTGATACCGCCCACACCACCGTAGTCTTTGATCTGTACACCTGAGAAATAGCGAATAGCATCAGCTACGCTGAGGGCATTCATCTTTTTGAGTTGTGCGCCCGAAAGTGTTTGAGGGATAATGATATCCTTCTCTTTGACACGGGCGTTAATAGTGAATTCCTCCAACTCTAAATGGCGGTAAATAGAGTCAAGATACAAGGAATCGGCGGCATTGTTTTGAGAGAATGCTGCTACACACAAGAGTGTGAAAAATACTATGGATACCAATCTACGCATGTTGTTTGACTCTATACCACGAGAGTGTTCAACTTGCCACTTCGGGCAGTTCTAAAAGTTCCAAGGTTCTAAAAGTTCTAAAGGTGAATTTCTCATAGAACAGCGGCATTGCCGCGATTAGAACATTAAACTTCTTTAACTGCCAACTCTGTTGGCGACATGCAGCAGGTCTTCTGACTTATTGCTCGTTTGTTCAGCCTTCCCAGCTTTGGCAGTTGACAGTTTATAGTTGACAATTGACAATTAGCCAGTGACTTAGATTCAGAACAAACGATATTGCAAATCACAGCAGCGGGTCTGTGCCAGAATCTCACTGGCTTCCCTAAAGCTGAATGCGGGTGCAAAGGTACGACAAAAAATGCACATACGCAAGTAAACGAACACTTTTTTATAAGAAAATAATAGATTTTATCTATATTCAATAAGGTATTCATCACTCATTTAAGCACGCTTAAGAATGAAGTGATGGATAGCAGATGATAAGGCGAAGCCGATTTTCTTATAAATAAAGTGTGAGTGTCTGTAGTATGGGCTGCATCGTGCGAACGTAGCTACGAGGGAATTGGCTTTTAAGCGTTGTGCTTGGGCGGTATCAAAGCCAAGGCAGATGTTCGAAGGTACAAAAAAATGATATACGCAAATATAGCGAGTATTTTGTTACATTTTCTAATTGCAATTATGCATTTTATTTATATTGATTTAGGCCAATAACTGTATTATTACCTTATATGTTTTAATTTAAAACGTATTATTAGATATATACATGAAAATATTAATAGTGGTAATATTGCACCATTTATTGGAGCATCATAACCGTCCATAGGTGGACCGAAAGCATTATGTCTAGCACGTATATTAGCAGGTTGCGGTTCTTCAAAAGGTATATGTAAAGAGTTTGTTTGCATAATTACATCATTTGTTGAACCATTCATAGGTATACCAAAGGCATGATATTTAGCACTCGCATAAACAAATTGAGTTTTGTCTAAAGTTGTATAAAAAGTTGTTTTATGTATAGTTGCATCATTTGTTGGGCCAATAGGTTGACCGAAGGATTTATATTTAGCTCTATTATTATATTTTCGAAACGGTAGGTAATTATTTGCAAAAGTACCCACATTAACAGATTGTGATTCTTCTAAAGGCACATATGAAGAATTTGTTTGTACATTAATTTGTGGATAATGATTATAATTCACCATTTGTGATTGTGTGTTATTTGATTCATATCTTTTATGATATAAAACCTGAATGCCTTTTGAATTATAATGACGATTACACTTGGTATTTGTTGTATAAGGTGTTTGTAATTCAATATTGCCCAACAACCCCAATAAAGATTGAGATATTGCAAGCAATAAAATTACTGCCACCACAATGTATATAATATTTTTTATTTTAGCAGGCATAGTTTAAAGGTTTTATTGTTAGTAATTACGATATAAATACCGTTTGTTAAATTATTTAAATCATTTGATGAATCTACTTTTGAATTATAAATTAAATGACCATTAAAGTTATAGATGTAAATGATATCGTTTAAGTTAATTTCATTGAATGAATCTATTGTTTCTGTTGCTGTTACAATATCTCTATCCCCGTTTTTTTTATCAGTAGTGATTAGAAATCTTGGCTCATTATTTGATTGGATATGATAAAATGTATAAGTTTCATTACTTAATATATCAACATATTCATTGGTGATTATATCGTATAAATATAATTTATCGTAAGAATACAATTTATCGATATTGAATGTTAAAGTATACATCTCATATTCTGAATCACCTCTAAATCCTATAGATTGATTGACAATATTATTACTTGTATTAATTGACGTATAAATACTATCATTAATTGCAAATATTTGTGGACCGTTATTATCAAATAATTTTATTGCATCATATCCATTATCAAAATTAGGTGTGCAATCTTTATGTTCGATTAGGTATAATCTATCATTAGATTGGCTACTTTTAACATCTATTTTAAGCACATTAAATTCTGGATTCACCTCACTAATAACACGTTTTTGATTATTGAAAGAAGTAGAATTATATACATTCTTTTCATAATCAACAATAAATTGTCCGCCATTAGGGAATGACTTTATGAAAAACGCTTGTGAAGATGCGATTGTGCGAGGATATTCTGAGCCAAGTACTGAAATAACATTAATAGGAATTTGGATAGTTTGTCCTGGATTAAATCCTAAGGTATTACTAACTTGTTCTTTCCATTCTGCATAAGAGCCCGTATTATAAATATAAATGGTTGCTTCTACGTTAATGAAATTATCCATACTTAAAGAGGTAATATCAATAGGTCCAGAATAACTATTTGTAATTAAGTTATTACCTAAATCATCAGAACGGTATTTGCTATCAGAATAAGTTAAATTATATGTATGATTCTTATTTAACAAACTACCACTATAAGTATAAGTACGTTCGTTTTCTTGAGCAATACAATACCCATTCCAAGCATATAAATGAGATTGTTCGTTAAGTTTTTCAGCCCAACAACTAACTGCATTTTGAGTTTCATCCCATCTGTATATCCAATTGGTTATACCATCTGTATTTAAAGTTGAATATTTTAAAGAATCGGTAATAATGCCGATATATTGCCATTTAGGGTCTTTGAAATTTCCTGCTATACTATTTCTGATACCATCTGAAAATGCTTTAGAATACAATTGTATTGTTGCATCTACTTTATTTTTGTTTTTATATAAGAATGAAGCAGTATTAACCTCATTTGATTCGATAATAATATCCGTATTACTTGCTTGATTAATTGTGTCGATCTTGAGGACTCCTTGTGGTTTTATAGTGATGGATGTATTACTATTTAATATCACATTTTTAACTGTAATTGTTGCATTATTCGGTATAGTCACATTTGCAGCAATAATAACATCTTCGTTTTCATTAGGTAATCCAAAGCTCCATTTGTTGTTTTCTCCCCACTCCCCCTCAGATAGGAAGGTATTATTGCGAAAAACATTAGCTATGATTGTTACTGTTTTTGAACGTATGCCATCACTAATTGTAATATGTGCAATCGCTTCGCCTTCTTTAGATGGTGTAAAGGTGACATTAAAGTCATACGATCTATTATCTAATTGACAAAAAGTTCCTGTTTTCGTAGTTGCTTTATTGCAAATGACATTCTTACTTGGCTTGAAATCATTATTATCGGAAGCAGCCTTTAATTCATTGTCAACCAAGAAAGATTTAAATTTTATAGGTATAGTAATATGATCATTCAATTTAACATTACCTATATTAATGGTGTCATTTTCCATTAAAATATGACGAGCGACTTTAGAATAAACATCACCAACATATATTTTTTGCCCTCCAAATGGGTCTCTACTACCGGTGAAAACAACCTTATCCAATGTCTGACTGATAGAATAAACTTCTGTTTGTAGCTTGTTGTTTGTATCATAAGTAGTATATCCATAATTTGTGCCAGTTAATTTATATTTTATACCAGTTGCATCATCTTCAACATAATGAGTGACATTACCAGCCTCACTTACCCATGCACGATACTTTAAATTTTCTTGTGGATAATAAAATGGCCATTGTTTCCCTAATAATACTCCAAGTAAATCATTAGCAATATTTACATTAATATAATGCCACTCACCTTTGTATATATAAATTCCATTCGCGATCTCGGCTGATGAATTATATGTAGTTGGGGTTTCTACAATAGCATTTACCCATCCAGCATGTTGACCATCTTTTGTGTATTCTGAAACATTATAAGTTTTGGTGTTGCCATTTAGTGTATACTTGAAATCTGCGCCGACATATACAATAAATCTAGTGGCGTCATCAACATCATTTATGGTTAATGAAGTAGTATTTATATTTTCAATATTTTCTATTGTACGATATGCAGTTGGGCGTTCGCAACGTACATCATAATAATCGTGATAATAAATATGTACTCTATAACGAACAAATGCATGATTTGCTAGTATGTCCACTTTATTCCAATTAATGGTAAAACTATTTTGACTTACATTGCTAAACCATATACTGGAAGTTTTAGGATATGAGTGTGTCGTAACATCTACAACATTTGAAGGATTGGATAAAGAAGAAGCATAAACTGATTTAACAGTATATTTGTGGTTGGAGCCCATAATCAAACCTGTAATAGTAGCACTGGTACTAGTTGCGGATTCAATAAGAGTATTATTATCATAGATATTATATGAGGTTGCACCATCAATCTTGTTCCAAGATAGTGTTACATAGTCATAAGCATTAACCGTGCAACTCAATGTAGGAGGAGTCAGCGCACTAGAGAGGGTATTAATAGGGATGTCGATAGTACTTCCAATGACTGCCCCACTATTAACAATTCTAACCTTGTAACCTGTTAATGAAAATATACTTTGAGGATTAAATGTGACAGTAATTGAATAATTGTTTTCACCGACTTTTTCACACTCATTAGCTGAAATACTAGTTCTGTTTAATGACAGTCCTGGAACATTAACTTGGTTGTTGTTATTGTCAATTATGTATGCTTGAATGCCATTACTTCCTGAAAGGAAAGAATAAAAATCTATTGTTTGTGTTTGTGTGGTTCCAACTGGCACATTAACAAATGAAATAGAACTAGTATTCATCTTGGTATGTGGAGCCATTCTTATATAAACATTTTCAATATAGCGTGCTGCAGAACCAGCAACACGGCGAAAAGCTATACCAGTTGCGTTTGTACTTAAGCCATTAGTTTCTACCCCTCTATACCATTGGTTATGATTATCTACTGTATAGGTGTAAAATACAGACCAAGAACCATTAAGCTGTTGTTGAATCTCGATCTTTTTGTTATTAGCTATTCCAGTATAATTTTTTCGATAAACATCAAATTTGACTTGATTACTGGGGTAACTAAAATAGATATCAAGATTATTCCCATCTTGAATATCATATTGTTTAGATACTATGGTAGAATACCAAGTTGAACCACTTTTTGTTGCACCCGTACCATTATCAGTTTGAACAGCATAACCACATATGCTAAATATAAATGCTAAAACAAGTAGGAAAAACTTTTTCATATTTTTGGTTTTAAAAGTTATTATCAAATATTTTTATAAACATCGTGATCTAAATTATCACTGATTAAAACAACACCACCTATGCTGTCCAAAGGACAAACACAGACGGTGCCTTACATATTCAATACGCGCGATTTGCGCGGTCTTTTGTGATGTTTTGACACTTACCCCCCCCCCCATCAAAAGATCACACAACAGGCAGCAAATCAATGCGTTATAACATTGAATAGCACAGGTGTTATGAAGGGTTAAAATTGGTGTCATTTGAATTATGAATTGTTGTAGGATGGGTTAAAATGTTATTGCAAGGTCATTGTTTATATTTGTTATAGGCAATTTGCGCCGCAAAAGTACAAATTTATTTTGAAATGAGCAAGAAAAAATGCACTTTTGGAGTTTTTTTTTTGAAAAAAGTTGGATTATCGCTAACTAAAATAAAGCAAGATCAAATACAATTAACCTGCTTTATATTCCCCATCTCAAAACGCAGTTCATATATATTATATCTTCGGGATATCTTCAGGAAAATTCATTATACGTAAAAACACGCGACAGAGATGTAAAATTACATTTTTTAATATTTTTCTCTTAAATACTTGCGTATTCCAAATATTTTTAATAATTTTGCCCCCGAAAACGTTTGCGCATCTATTTTTATCCTACTATTAGGTAAAAAAAGACGCGCTTATTATCGTGAAAAACAATATTTAGCTAAATAATTAATACCATAAAAATCATGAAAAAAATCACTTTATTTTTATTTGCTACATTGTTTAGCGCACTGTCATTTGCAGCGCTGAACCCGTATGCGTATGGGTTGTCTTCTGAATTATCTTTGGACGAGTCAACTCTTACCGTTAATTACTCTCTGAATGCAGATGCTACAGGAGTTAACATTGTTATTCTCGATGGTGCAACTGTGGTTGAGACCATTACATGCGATGGTAAAACGAAAGGAAGTTACACCGTTGAAGTTCCTACAACAGATTTTCCTAAAAGCACTTCGCTGACATGGAAAGTGGAGGTGCTAGGTAATTCAGTAGCAACTCCAACCCAGCAAACAACCACATTCAGTTTCTACTTACCATATAGCATGGATGTAGATGTCGATACTGAGAGCGACTACTTTGGCCGTTGGTATGTCATAGAAGCTACTGATGGTGGAAAAGGAAAATCGGGGTATCACTCTACTTCAGTTGGTCGTGGATTATATGCTTTTGACGCAGCATTAGAGCCAATAAAAAATAATAGTGGCACCTATGGCTTTACTGGTGGTATGACTCTTGGTGCAACTGAGACAAATGCTGCGGGAGACTATATAAATCTTTCTTGTGTAACAACTAGTGGTGGTCGTGTCTTTGTTGGTCGTTTTAGAAGTGGTTATGCTCCTATTTTAGAAGCAACTGATTTGCATTCTAATGATTATCCACTAGTTTTGCGTTCAGGAGGAGGAAGAGCGATTGCTTTAGATGCAAGAGGACGTGGTGAGAATCTTCAACTTGTGATGTTGGACACGGATTTCAATATAAAAGAATACGATTTGGGAACAGCGGAAGAATGGACTACGGCTGCTACACCATCTCGCACATTTAATAAAACTGGCTTAATAATTGATCGTAACGATGCAGCAATAACCTATGACAATGAGGGTGGTCTGTGGATTAACCAACATAGTGCATCCAATCCTACGATTGCCCATTTATCAACTTCTGGATTAGATTACGATAATATTACTGCGGGATTATCTCACATACTTGGTGAAGCAAAATACAACATCCGAGGTGCTGCTATCAATCAAGAAGGTACAGAGTTGGCTGTGCCTGCAGCAGGACGAGGAAAAGTAGCCGTCTTTACTATCTCTAAAGATTCCGAGGGTAAAATTTCTTTAACTCCAAAATATACTGTAACAACGGGTAATAATAATACTGCACTTTCTTATGATTATGCTGGCAACTTGTATATCGCAAATAGATCAGCAGAAACAATCTCCTTTTACGCAATGCCTTACAGCGGCATAGTAGCCACTCCAGCAGCTTCTAAATATGCGTTTGAGTTAAAAGAGGTTGTTGCTAATGTGTACACTCTGACTACTAATGTGGTAGGTGAAGGTACTATTGAAGGCAATGCTGGTTCTTATGTAGAGGGCACAACTGCCACATTGACTGCTACTCCAGCTGCGCACTACGACTTTGTGAACTGGACTTACGGTAGCGAGACTTCTACAGACAACCCATTGATCATTACTGTTAATAGCGATTTGACCGTTACTGCTAACTTCCAAGAGCATACTAAATATACCATCACAGCTTCTGCTGCAAACAACGCAATGGGTTATGTAACTGGTGGTGGCACATACTACGCAGGCGAGACAGTGACACTGAAGGCTGTGGCAAAAACTGGATATTATTTCACTGGGTGGAGTGATAGCAATACTGACAATCCACGCACATTCACTGCTACAGCAGAAGTAACACTCACAGCCAACTTTGCAAAAGCATATCCACGTGTATATGCTTACGATTTGAATGTAGTAGATAATGGCGACTCATACACATTCTCATTCAAACCCAATACGGATGCTATAAGTGGTAATTTGCTACTTTATAGCGAGGATGGAACAAGTGTTATACAAACACATGCAATAACTACTGCTATTGTTGCTCATACCACGACCACAATTACACTCAACAAAGAAGATCTGCCTAATCCTGCAGATATTCCTTGGGCTATTGAATTGAGCGGTAATCCTATTCCTGCTTTCGCAGAGACATTTGCTGATGCCGACTATCGCTTTGCCAAGGGACATGCGGCTGTCGATAACAGTCCAGAGTCTGAATATTTTGGTCGTGTATATGTAGCAGACCGACGCAGTACAAAAGCTAATAGCGGTTTGTATGTATATAATACTGACTTGACCCAATTGAATGCTGAAGCATACAAGTTAGGTATGTCTGCAGCAGGATATTCTCGTCCTGCAGTAGGTGCAGATGGAACTGTTTATTTGACAGGTTATACCGATGCAGAATCAGGAATATTTGTGGTTGATCCTTCTGATTTAGCTACATGTACACAATTCTATAACGGTACACGCGCAGGCAGTGGTTTGTTCACAAATGGTGGTGTTGAAATTGGTAGTTCAACATCAGGTGTTGGTGCGTATGGTGTTGGCAAAGACGCAGTTCTTTATTCTATGATGGAGGATGGAACTGGTGCTAATGCCAATTCAGGCAAACAACCTATTGTTAAGTACCAAATTGGTCAAGAAGATGGTACAGTACTTAAGCAATGGAGTACAGCACCTACATGGCACATCAACTATCCTGCGACAGGTAAAGACACTTATAACTTTGGAAACAACGCATTTGCTGCTACTGAAAAAGGTGTTTGGATTAGTCAAAATAAATCTAATGATGCAGATCGCCCTGAGATAGCCTTCATTGACAAAGATGGTGTCATTCAGTTTATGCAAAACCTCAACAAGTCACAAGGTGCTGGTTTGGCGGTAAATGCTGATAACACAGTTTTGTATCTACAAAAAGCTAGCGAAATCTTAGAGTACACTATTGCTTGGACAGATAATACTCCAGCTTTAACATTGGCTAATACTTATCCTGTAAGTCTGCAACACATCACTACACTCTCTCTTGATTACGCAGGTAACCTCATTGCATGTGCAGGTACACAATACGGAAGTAATACAGATAATAATGTAATGAAGTTGGTCGCTTATACCCTTCCTACCAATGACAACACATGTATCGTACCAGCAGCTAAATCAAAAGTACTCAAATTGGGTAATAGATATAACGTAGAGGTTGCACTCAATGACAACGCAATGGGACGTGCAACAGGCGCTGGAGAATATAAAGAAGGTGTAACTGCTACCTTCATAGCAACACCTAATTATGGTTATCGTTTCCTCAATTGGACATATGGAGGCGAGACTTCTACAAATAACCCTTTGGAACTTATAGTAGAGAGCGACCTAACCATTACCGCGAATTTTGAGCCAATCCAATACACGATAAGTGCTCCAACCAACGATGAGAACAAAGGTACAGTCACAGGCGCTGGCACATACAGCTATGGCACAGAGGTAACACTCACTGCTACCCCTAAAGCAGGTTACAAACTCCTCTATTGGAGCGACCGCTCTACAGAGAACCCTCGCACTATCACAATGACCAAGAATGAGGCTATCTCTGCATACTTCGTTAAGATTTACGACGAAGAACCTACATTCACTATTACTAAAGTTTGGGAGAACTTAGATGCGCCTGCTTCTACCAACAATGGTTATCAAGCAGTTGGTTGGGATGGTAAGATTTATCTCAAGGATCGTGGTAACGATGTTATAAATGTATATTCAGATGCTACAACATCTGCCACCTACGCATCAACAGATAGTAAAGATGATCAATCCATTGCAGTAGACGATGCAGGAAACCTAGTACTTAGAAGTGGCTCAACAAACTTCTATGATGCACCTAAACAAGTCATTTTGTATAAGAAAGGTGAAACAACTTATAAAACTATTGACTTTACTCTTCCTGTTTCTGGTCGTTGCGATTTTATCTCAGCTTCAGGCGATTTGTTTAGCGCAAAAGGTGGCTATGTGTATTTCTATTGTCAATACCAAACAACAGTTTCACGTTTGCACGTGAAAAACGGAGGAGCTACTGCTGGTGATATTGTAATAGATGCTGTAGGAGCAGGTATTACTGGAGGTAATTCTCAAAGTCACGTTATGGTAGATATTTTTGGTAATTTGGTAACCCATTCTCGTACCGCGGCTATCAACAAGACGATCAATGCTTACACTGGCGAAGCTACAACATTTACACTACCAAATGATCAAAAAGCTATTGCGTTAGGTGGTTGTTCTTTTGAATTAGGAGGAAAAGAGTTCTGGGCGTATAATGTCAAAGGTTCTAATATTTGTAACACAGAATGGAATCTCTACAATATGACTGATAAAAAATACCTTTCAAATGAGATTCTCTATGTGGAAAATAACACAGATAAAAACTCTGCTGCCAACTGGCTCAATGTACAAGTAGTAGATGAAAACACAGCATACATCTATCAGTTCTGTCCTACTGTGGCAATGGCTGTTTGGAAAGTATCGCTTGTCAGAAATGACCTAGAAAACTTTACTATTACAGCTACTGCTAACAACGCCCTAATGGGTTCTATAGTAGGTTCTGGCGAATATTATGAAGGAGGTACCGCAATGCTGACCGCAAATGCTTACCCAGGTTTCCGTTTTGTCAATTGGACTAAGGAAGGTGTAGAAGTTTCTACCGATGCAACCTATTTATTTACCGTGACAGAAGATGTAGAACTGGTAGCTAACTTTGAGGTGATACTATTAGATACAGAAAACAACGAAGGTATTTTGACCAAGTTAAATGATCAAACCGTAGATGTAGCAGTCTATCGCAGCCTCACAGCAGGCATGTACAATACCCTCTGCTTGCCATTCGACGTAGATGATTTCTCAGGCACACCTTTGGAAAACACAACTGTTTGGCAATACAATGGCGCAGAAGTAAAAGGTGAAGGAGATAGCAAAGAGATATTCTTAGAATTTACAGAGGTAATATCTCTGGAAGCTGGGCAACCTTATCTGGTAGAGCCAGCAGCGGAAATTGAAGCTCCTATGGTATTTAACGGAGTGACTATTTCGGCTATCAATGGAAGCGAAGTTGCACAATCTGCAGTCACTATGCATGGTATTCTCCACCCTACTGAGTTGGAAGCTAATAATAAGAGCATCCTATTCTTGGTAGAAAACAACAATTTGGCTTGGGCAAACGTGACTGCCTACATGAACGGTATGCGTGCATATTTCCAAGTAAATGAACCAAGTCTGCACTCCGCGCGTACGCGTGCATATATAAGGAAAGCACCTACCGTGGCTACCGACATGGAAAATATCACTACAACGGAAACTGAAATCAAGAAAGTGATATACAATGGTAGCCTCTACATCATTCGTGGAGATGAAGTATATACTATCCAAGGAACAAAAGTGAAATAATTATCATACATGAAAGTCATTAAATACCTACTTGCATTCATCGTAATGCAAGTAGTTGTGTCTGCCGTATCTGCGGCAAATATCCGAGTTTATATCAACCCCGGACATGGTAGTTGGGGACCTAATTGTCGTCCACAACCTACCATACCTTGCCCAGCATTATCATCTGGGCGTCCTGATACATTGGGTTTCTACGAATCGAACACTAATCTGTGGAAGGCACTTGCCTTGGAAGAAAAACTGCTTGCAGCAGGAGGATTTGATGTCAAAATGTCACGTCGCGCAAATGGTCCGTATCCATATGCAGGATATGAAGATAAGACGTATAATAAAGCATTAAGCACCGTTTGCGCAGAAGCAGAAGCATACAATGCCGACTATTATATCTCCATTCACTCGAATGCAGGTCCTATTGGAAATGCTAATGGTACATCCAATTTTGCAAACTATCCTGTAATATTATATCGAGGTTATACAGGTAGCCCCAAAGTGACAAACAGCGACAAGATGGCTAAGGCATCTATGGCACGATTGTATGAGATATTTTACACGAAAGCTAAAGATCCATCAGCTGGGGGCGGTCCAGAGTTCACTACATACTACTCACCTACCAATCCAGATATAGTGGGTGATCTTTCCTTTTATAATACGACCTCCACGTATGGATATCTTGGGGCACTAAAACATGCGATTCCAGGATTCCTGTCAGAAGGCTACTTCCATACCTATAGCCCGGCTCGTCACCGCGCACTCAACACCGATTGGTGCCGTCAGGAAGGTGTGCGCTACTACCGTGGTATCATGGATTACTATGGAAAATCCAAAGAGTCAGTAGGCTATATAATGGGATACGTGCGCTCAAAGACAGAGAAACTGACCAACGACCCACTCTATCTCCCTCATAATGTTTCAAACGATGTTTACTTACCTATCAACGGTGCAAAAATCGTCTTGCGTAATTCCAGTGGACAAATCGTAAAGACCAATTGCTATCCATACGTCAAGCGTATGCTACGCGACCAACTGTATTATACCACCGACAATAATTACAACGGTGTCTTCGTCTTTGAGAATCTTGCACCTGGTACATACACCATATCTGTACATGCTAGCGGATATGCGGACTATACCGGAACACTCACCGTCAAAGCTGATGCTACGACCTATACCGAGGTATTTATGTCCATTGGCCTAGGTACCGAACCTAATGTAAGTGATGCAGTAGGTGGCGGAGGTGGTAACATCGTCTCTGAAAATATCGAGATGGAGCAAAACTACATCAACCAATCAATTAGCAATCTACTAACAGGTAAAACCATTCGTCGTGCTGTATATGGAAATGGTATCATGTATATACTGGCTGTTGACGCTAATAAAGAACCTACTCTATTTGCTATAAACACCGAAAACCACACACTGATAGCAGAACTACCTACTAACCACTGCTCTGTAGTTTCTGCTGATGGATACAAACTCAGTGATATCGCACTAACATCCGACGGCGTATTGATTGGCTGCAATATGGAACATGTCACTTTTACACCTGCCAACAAATGGAAACTATACCAATGGACCAATAATGGTGGAACATGGACAGGTACAGAGTGGATAGCGCATGCCAACAATGAAACAGCAGGTAACTACTACGACGCTATGGTAGGATCTACCTTTGCATATACGGGTTCTTCCGCAAGTGGCAAGCTAGTGACAACTGCTCAAAATATCGCAGACGCAAATAAAACCATTCGTTTCGTACTTTATACCATCACCAATAACGCAGTATCTACTGTTATCCGCAATCAGCCAGCAGGCGTATCTATCGCTACATATGGCGATAAACTACGATTTGCGACCTCACTATTAGGCAGCGATCGATTCGTTCTCTCATCTTCTACGCATGAAGCAGTAGAATGGCAACTAGTCAACGAAACCAAAGCAACACCTACGGTAGTAGCTACATCTACATTCAATACCTACGATGCCAACTATTTTACCTACTCTGGTAGTACATTGATGGCAACCCCTAAAAAAGATGCTAATGGCAACAACATTGGTATCGCCTTGTATAACATCAGTAGCGGTATCAATAATGCTTCTTTGATTGAGACTTCCAATACCAATCTTACAGCTTCTGCCCCAAACTACTCCATGGCAGCAGCGGATGTCAACGAAGAAATCATCACCCTATATTTGCTAAACGACAACTCACTAAGCAAATTTACTCAAGCACCAGAACAACCTATTGTACCACGTATATGCGCATACAACCTCAATGTCACACAGGATGGTAGTAACTATATTTTCACTTTTGATGCTAACTCCGTTGCACGAGGTGCGAACATCATATTCTACGACCAAGCGACAGGTGATGAAGTTGGAAACATCGAATTAGGAAAAATCCAAGAGGGTAACAACTCATTCACCATTGCAGCTAAAGATCTACCAGGTATTCACGACCAAGTACTCACTTGGGCATTGGATATGAATGGCTATTCCATCTCAGAAGTAGCACTCATCAAAGAAGATAAATCGTTGATTGCCACTGGAACTTCACGCCTATTTAATGCAGTAAATACCAACCCTGAATCCGAAAAGTTTGGTCATATATATATCATGCACAGAGCAGGAGGTTCAAACTCTGGTTTAACTGCAAATAGCGGTATATGGGAACTTAATTATGAGTTAACTAAACAACATGCTACCCCTTATAGAGGTGGTCAAACATTCGGAAATCCTACCCGCATAGGCATAGACCAAGAGGGATACCTCTATATCAGCGATTGGAGCGATGGACACTCAGGTATTTGGATTGCCAATACCGCTAATCTCACACAAAACTTTACCAACTTCTTCGCAGGTAATCGTGAAAATAGTGGTGCAATCAACAATGGTGGTATTTACACTGGTTCTTCTACTCCAGGTTGCTATGTCTATGGAGAAGGGAAATATACCAAACTATACGTATACAACGAGGACGAAGCTGGTACACTACCTCAAAATGGCGTAGTAGCTTACAACATTGGTCAACAAGATGGCAGCATCACTCGCCAATGGGCCACTGCTCCTAGCACTGTATATCCACTTCTTGGGTCAATCGGTGGAGACATTCCTACCAATGCTGTGCTATGGGAAATATTTGAAACTGCCTACTGTACATACTATGGTGTCAATATCAACAAAGATAATTATTCCGTATCTACAGGCAACGTCACAAACTTCTTATACACTGGTAAAGCAAACCACGCTGTAGATGTCTCTGCATTAATGACAGATAACACATCTGAATTCAAATGGCTAGGTGACTATATCCAAACCATCAATGGTGCACCTATTACACAAGAAGTCAATTGGCGCTTCAGCATTGCAGCTTTCTTTATGGCAGATGCAGGTAATCCTTCGTACAACGTGGATTTCACTACAGCAGGACAACCATCTGCTTGGGGAGATGCATACCGTATCGCCCACCAAGCTAGTGCTAGTGAAGAGGGTAACCCTTGGGCAACAAGCCACGGCTTCTTCTGTTCACATGTACGCGGAACTGGTGCTGACAACACCTATATGCCTGAATTGGTATTCTATGACAACAATGGAAACAAACAGCTAAGTTCCAACGAGGCACCTTATTCAGGTATCATTGATGGCTCTAATGCAGCTGGTTTTGCAGTATCACCAGACGAGTCCATGCTTGTACTTAACGATGGTAGCCAAAACTTCCTTGTATTTGATATCGAATGGGCAGGTGACAAACCTACTCTAACTATACGTTATAAATATCATCATGGAGTAGATCAGATTCGCCAAATGAACTGGGATTATGCAGGAAACCTTATTTGTTCAGGCAATGCAGGTATTCACATTTTTGCTCTTCCTACTGCTGACAACCAAACCATCGTACCTGCTCGTAAATCGCTGACTGTCACTTGTAAGAACGGTATTGGCATTAAGGTATCACAAGTCACTCTCAACCACTCCTCACTCCGTATGGGAGCTGGAGAAACTCAGACACTTACTGCCACCGTCACTCCAGATGAAGCCACCATAAAAACTGTCACATGGAAATCCATAAACACCAATATTGCCACCGTTACCAGCACGGGTATCGTGACTGCTGTGACCAAAGGCGAAACCGACATTATTGTCACAACAGATGATGGAGGACACACCGACACATGTCATGTATCCGTTTACTCATACATGAGTGATGCCGAGGCACAACGTATTTGGGCATATGACTTGCGTTTGACATCCAACCTTGACACCCACACCTTTAACTTCAAATCCGTAGCAGATGCTACAGATGGCTACTTGGTATTCTTAGATGAAGCGGGCATAGAGGTTGGCAGATATCAATTGGATCATGTGGTACGTGGAGCAAATACCATCACATTGACCGACCAAGACATCCCTACCCCAAATATCCGATTGAATTGGGGTGTAGAACTCCACGCTGATGCAATAAAAGAAACAGCTACGTTGGTAGAAATCACAGATCAATCTACAGGTAAATACAAATTCTACCTTCCTCAAGGAGTTGCAGTAGATAATAATCCTGAATCCAATTATTTTGGACAAATATACATAGCAGCAGCCACAAGTGGCGATAATGCTGATTCTAATCGCGAATCACAACAACAAGCAGGATTATTCGTATTTGATCCTCATCTAAATGAATTAAATCCTACTAATAATGTGGGTATTATTCCTTCAAATGTCACATTCATTACAGAATATTCAAGCAGCGAACTAAATACTAAACGTCAACAGATGCACCGTATAGCGGTAGATCCTGTGACACATAAAGTAGCATTTGCTTACTATCTCAACTCAGCCACTGGTGCCTATGCAATGGATCCTTCAAACTTGGCAGGCACAGCAACTAATTTAGTAGCTGGAGCGGGAGATATTACAAAAGTTAATTCACTATGCTTTGATAAAGAAGGCGTATTATATGTAATGAATAACGCAAACTACGTGAACGACGCTGCTACTGGTAGGATTTATAAAATTAAAGATGGTATCGCAACACTATTCTCCCAAGCATATGGTTGGGCATCATTCGACAACGCTATCGTATCCGATGGACGTGGCGGATTATGGGTTGCACAATACAGAAGTAATTTTGATGGTTTCGCTGTCCTTTCTCATATCAATGGCAATGGAGAAGGAGATTTTTGTATCACAAGTACCAACAACAATACCCTCTTAGAGACATATACAAGCCGCAGTACCACCAATGCCTCTTATCGTGGACAAGTGGCTTATAACGAGCGAGAAGATATTTTGGCATTTGGTGGTGGTAGAATGGTGCAACTATTTAAAGTAACTTACAATGCAAATGGTGTACCAACACTCACGAAATTTGCTAAAACTGAACCATTAACTAGTGGCTACCAAACAAATATTGATGGCATTGCATTTGACTATGCAGGCGACTTGTATGTAGCTTCAGCCTGGACAGAACAAATGTATAAATTCGCGGTTCCTACCGAAGACAATATATGCCTCGTACCTGCGCAAAAATCGCAAATAATTGATAAAAAACTCAACTTGCGTGATACTGAAGATAACTCTATCAAACTCAATGATGCAATCGACCAGACTACTAATGTACGCGTGTACCGTACATTGACATCTGGCATGTACAACACCATTTGTTTGCCATTCGACTTGGCGACATTAGATGGTACACCTCTCGCAGGTGCTGAATTGCTTGAATTGAGTGATATAGAAGTAACAGAGACAGGAACCACCCAAGATATTCGCCTACAGTTTACTGAAGCTAATGAATTGACGGCTGGTATGCCTTATCTTATTCAACCTGCTAATGACATCACACTGCCTCTAGAATTTAATAATGTAGTTATAACTGCTACAGAAGGTTCAACATCTGGTTCTGAAATTGTCACATTCAATGGTATATTATCTCCCAAAACTTTTTATGAAGGAGATAAAAGTTCATTATTCTTGACAAGCAACAATATATTAGCATGGCCTAACGTAACCGCTAACATGAATGGTATGCGTGCTTATTTTCAATTGACCGAAGCAGAAGAATCACGGCCAATGCAAGTGAGTGCACGTATTTCAGTAGATAGAGGTTCAACCACTGAAGACATCATTGTATTACTACCTACTGATTCACAGGAAACAGCAACTAAAATTATGCGTAATGGCATAATATACATCTTACGCAATGGGGAAATATATACCCTTCAAGGCACAAAATTGAAATAGGAACGCAATAGGTATTGCATAATTCAAGAAAAAGTTGTACTTTTGCAAATTATTTTGTAAAAGACATGCTTACTCATCTTCACATACGTAACTATGCACTAATATCTCACTTGGATATTGCTTTCCATGAGGGGTTCTCTGTCATGACAGGTGAGACGGGTGCTGGTAAGAGTATCATTCTCGGCGCACTCAACCTTGTGATGGGTGCACGTGCTGATATCAAAAGCATCACAGAAGGTGAAGAACGATGCGTGATAGAAGCCACTTTTGGCGAAGATCTTATTATCCGTCGTGAATTGAGTGCCAATGGGCGTTCGCGTTCGTTTGTAAACGATGAAATCGTCACTCAAGCCGAGCTCAAAGCGCTCGCTCGTCAGCTGATAGATATCCACTCGCAGCACGAGAGCCTAATGATAGGCGACGATCTCTTTCAAATACAAGTGGTAGATGCTATCGCAGGCAATACAGCCGAGCGCGAAGCATATAGCCATGCCTATATCTCCTACCAAGAAGCAATAGCTGCTCTACGTGAGGCACAAGCCCTTGCTAAAAAGGCGCAAGCTGATGCCGACTACCTGCAATGGCAGCACACTCAACTCGTAGAAACACAATTGGTTGCAGGGGAAATAGAAGAATTGGAAGAAGAAGAGTATCGCTTATCACATGCTGAAGAGATACAAACCGCGTTAGCACAAGCCTTACAGCAATTAGATAGTGACCATGGCGCACTCTCTCTGATCCACTCCACCCGACTATCCGATGCGGATTCTGCACTTGCCGAACGCATTGATAGTGTGGAGATCGAACTCAAAGATATTGTATCCGATATACAACGTCTATACGATCGTACAGAACGCGACCCAATGCGTTTGGAGCAAGTGCAAGAGCGTATCAGTATGCTTCAAACATTGATGAAGAAACATCGTGTACAGACGGTAGATGAACTGATTACGCTGCGCGATGAACTCGCCACACAAGTTCAACGGATAGAAAATATCGACGAAGATCTTGCTCGTCTGCAAGCAGAGGTGGATACAGCGCACAGTGCATTGTCCATCGCAGCAGAAGCACTCACGGCATCTCGTCTCGAGCCTTGCCACTTGATAGCCTCTCGCCTCGTTGAAGATATGGTTCGTTTGGGTGTACCACACGCAAAAGTAGCTGTAGATATTCAGCCTACTAATGACTTCTCCGAGACAGGAAAAGACAATGTACAATTTCTCTTTGCTGCCAACCTCAACCAGTCACTTCGCCGTGTCGCGGAAGTGGCATCTGGCGGTGAGATTAGTAGATTGATGCTTTGTATTAAAGCACTTATTGCAAGCAGCAATGGGCTACCAACGATAATCTTCGACGAAATTGATACGGGTGTCAGTGGCGCTATCGCCAGTCAAATGGGAGAGATTATGCGCCAAATGGCTCAATCAAGGCAAATTATCACCATTACCCACTTACCTCAAGTAGCAGCTCGATGCGAGCAACATTATTTGGTATATAAAGAAGATACCGATGTTCGCACCGAGACACATATCCGCCAACTTTCCGCTCAAGAACACGATATGGAAATTGAGAAAATGCGTAGCTTATAAGTATTACTTTCTAAACACAAAACACGCATGCTACCACTTGCAGAACGTTTGCGTCCAAGAACGCTTAATGAATATATCGGTCAGAAGCACCTTGTAGGCGAAGGAGCTATTCTTCGTCAGATGATTGAAAACGGCAATCTGTCGTCGTTCATATTATGGGGTCCTCCTGGTGTGGGAAAAACCACTTTAGCACGCATCATTGCACACGAGTTGGAGCGCCCCTTCTACACCTTATCCGCCGTTACTAGTGGAGTGAAAGAAGTGCGCGAAGTGATTGACAAAGCGAAACGCTACGCTGCAATGAATAGCGGGTTGTTTGGGAGTCGGGAGTCAGGAATCGGGCATCGAGAGTCTGGAGTCAAGCGAGCGATATTATTTATCGATGAGATTCACCGATTCTCCAAGTCGCAACAAGATAGTCTATTAGGTGCTGTAGAAGATGGTACAATCACACTCATTGGTGCTACCACCGAAAATCCATCTTTTGAAGTGATTACTCCGTTGCTCAGCAGATGCCAAGTATATGTTCTTAAATCTTTAGACAAAGAGGATTTGCTCGAATTGCTCAATCGGGCACTCAATGAAGATGAATATATCCGCAATTTGAATATCGAGGTAAAACAAACTGAAAGTATCCTTCGCTATTCAGGAGGTGATGCACGTAAACTGCTCAATATCATCGAACTAATCACCAATTCTGGTGTTAAAATAATCGATAACGAAACTGTCACCAAACAACTGCAACAGAATCCTGTAGCATACGATAAGGATGGCGAACTGCATTATGATATTATCTCCGCTTTCATCAAGTCTATCCGAGGTAGCGACCCAGATGCAGCATTATACTGGTTGGCACGTATGGTAGCAGCTGGCGAAGACCCCAAATTTATAGCTCGCCGATTAGTCATCTCAGCAAGCGAAGATATTGGTTTGGCTAATCCGAATGCCATGTTGGTGGCAAATGCTTGCTTCGACACCTTACAGAAGATTGGTTGGCCAGAGGGACGTATTCCTTTGGCGATGGCAACAGTATATCTCGCCACCTCCCAAAAGTCTAATTCTGCTTATCTAGCTATCAATCAAGCATTAGAGTTGGTCGAAAAAACTGGCAATCTGCCAGTACCATTGCACCTGCGCAATGCACCAACCAAACTCATGGATGAATTGGGGTATGGCGAAGGATATCAATACGCACATGATTTCCCTAACCATTTTGCCCTCCAAGGCACACAACTTTGGCACGCACAAGGTAGTCCGCAAGAGCAGAAGATGGCTGACTGGATGAAATATCTCTGGGAAGATAAAAAATAAGGTATGCAACCGCATACCTTATTTTATTAATCTATCCTATTTCTGGAATCTGCCGACTAACTTGATTGCGAGGAACACCAACCAATCTGGCGTGTGCTTGAGCAACGGTGTGCAGAGGTGATTGATCACACCTGGCATATCCGCTTTCTTGCCACGGAACATCTTCTTCAAAGCACGCTTCACCAGTTTCTCTGGTGGAATAGCCACGGTCAAGTTAACTGCCAAACGGCGCAAATTAGGCGCCAAGCCAAAGAGTTCGGTATCTACTGCTCCAGGAGTCATCACGGTGATATTCACGCCTTTAGGTTTGAACTCATACCAGAGTGACTTGGAGAAATTATAGATAAACGCCTTGGTAGCATTGTAGGTCTGAATACCCGGCATAGCCATCCATGCAGACATGGAGGACATATTGAGAATATAGCCTTTTCGGCGTGGTTTGCGACAGAGTTTCTGCGCTTGTTCTTCTTCGGTGAGTTGGCGGTTGATCATCTCCTCACCAAATAGACGAGTGAGTTTAGCAACCGTAATCATATGCAAGTTGAGCATGAGTTCAATGCGCTTCATGCTGGTCTCGCAGTAAGGATTGAAGAAGAACACACCCGCGTTGTTGATAAGGATATCCACCACGAGGTGGTTGTCCTTGCAGTATTGGAGCAATTGCTCCGCTGCATCTTGCTTGGAGAGGTCAGCATAGAGAGCAATAGTCTTTACGCCATATTGAGCTGCGAGGTCAGCAGCCACTTTCTTTTGTTCCTCCTCTTGGTTGCTAACCAACAGAAGATCCGTATGATAATCGCGCGCTAGTTGGGTGGCATATTGAAGGCCAATACCCGATGATGCGCCAGTTACGAGTGCAAGCATTCTAGTTTAGTGTTTAGAGTTTAGTGTTTAGAGGAGGGATACCACATTTGTTCGTACTTGAGTGCTTCCTTCTTGAGATACTTAGGGATATCCTTGTCGCACTCGTGGCACTTCATATCGAGGGTGTACATACGCGCTACGCAGTAGTTAGAGCGTTTGCACTCAGAGTGATATTGCTCCTCTTTCATCTTGTTCACAAAATCGGTATCGCGTACGAGAGCGTGTCCAATCTGCACAAAATCAAAGCCTTCAGCGAGAGCAGTCTCTGCATTCTCGCGACCCATGACACCACCAACATAGATAAGTGGCATCTTCAATGCCTTACGGAACTGTTTCGCTGTATCGAGGAAGAAGAGTTCTTTGAAAGGTACAGTAGGAATCATCAAGTGACCCACGAAGCGCAATGCGAGGCGTAACCACCAGAATGACCATGGATTCATGTAGTGAGCCAAGGTCTTGATTGGCATAGCACCACCCATCACGGTGAAAGGTGCTTTGCTCACGAAACCAGCAGTAAGAACAAGTGCGTGAACACCATGTTTCTCAATCTCTTGCGCGATGCGGATGCACTCTTCTACTTTGAGACCAGATTTGAATCCGTCGTACATATTGGTCTTCACCACCACCGCCATATCATCGCCTGCGTGCTCCATGACCTCAGCCATGACCTCGTTCATGAAACGCATACGGTTTTCGAGCGAACCTCCGTACTCATCGCGACGGCGGTTGGTATATGGAGAGAGGAATTGCGAAATCAAATAGCCATGACCCGCGTGAATCTCAACGCAGTCAAAGCCACACTCGCGGCAGAAGTCCACAGCGTGACCAAATGCCTTTACTATCTCCTTTATCTCCTCTTTCTTAAGCGCACGGTGGAGGGTTGGCGAATAGAGGTTGAATCCTGTACTTGCACCTACAGGAAGACAGTTGCAAGTATAGAAGTGGGTCATGTTACCGCAGTGACCAAGCTGAATGCTAGCTTTCGCACCTTCGGCATGGATGCCATCGGTGAGCTTCTTCAAGTCCTCTTTTATCTCGTCGTGGATATAGAGTTGACCATCAAAGGACACACCTGAACGAGTCACAGAACAGTATGCCACAGTAGTCATCGCAGCACCACCACGAGCAACAGCGGTATGATAATTATAAAGATCTTGACTAGGTTTGTTACCGTATGCCATGTTCTCAAACGCGGCACTACGGATAGCGCGGTTGCGCAAAGTGATAGGACCAAGCTTATGCTCAGTAAAAAGGAGGTTATTATTCATTGTCTAAAAAATATTCAATATCATCTAACAGCGTAGCGGTCTAACAGCCGAAGGCGATCCGACATCTGACAGCGTAGCGGTCTAATAGATAAACGGAATAATTCGTTTCAACTTCTTTTCGTCGAACTCATCTGCGAATTCCTCTTTGTAGCGATAATAAATAGAGTTCGCGCGAGGAACAAGATTACAGCATGAGAACCAAAAGAAACTCAATCCTGCCCACGACCATGTCAAAATTGCAAATCCAAGCCACTCAGTAATCTCGCCCAAGTAGTTAGCACTAGTCACATACTTGTACATACCCTTCTTTGGCAAATAATGGTTGGTATCACCAGGTTTGCGCAAATGGCGAATCACATGGTCTGAATGCATATTGATTGCCCATCCGCAGATGAAGATCAGCACACCTAAGATGAAGCGCCAATCGGTCAGCCAAGTAGTAGCATATGGAGCAAATTGAGGCGCTAAATGAAAGAGCCAATAGCCTTGTATATAGCCATTCACAAGATTCCATATCACCGAGAATGCCATGATAATAATTGGCATCTTGCTATTACCTTTCAGCAAGAATGGGAAGATAAACGACCTTTGGAAATAGTGAAACTGGAATATCAAGAAGAAGATCAGATAGGGCAACTGAAACTTCACCTCCGACATTGCCCACAGGTACAACATCACCACAAATACGGGCATCTCCATCAGACACCAGCCCACCTTATTATTGATTGCAGGTCCCCATTTCTCAGTACGCATCTTGCCATAACCTGCGTCCACGAAATAGAGTGCCACAAACACCACCAATCCGATCAGGAATAGTATAAAGAGAAAATCATGAAATGATTCTAAAGCAGTAGATATTTCCATAAGCAATAATAATTAGCGTGCAAAATTAGTTAAAATAAATGAAACCACCAAATAAATATTAAAAATCATTCTATTTTTCTTTGTTTTTGACTAATAAATAGTCCGATTACAATAACAATAATCCCTACCCTCTTCCATATCGGCAACTGTTCGTCAAAAATCACCCACATCAGCAAGGCCGTAAACACAGGGCGCACATTGTTGAACACGTTCGCACGCGTCACGCCTATCTGACGTACCGTATAGCAAAATAGGATAAAAGCAGTTACCGAAGCAAACACCGCCAAATAGCCCACAGCAACCACAGGAGTGATATCCGCCGACAGTGGCGCTATTGTATCTTGCAACGACTGCCTGTCGAATACTCCCCATACCGCATAAAACAATACCAACGCTACCAACTGCACATAAAACACAATACTCAGCGATGAATACCGCGTAGGAATACGGCGCAAGATAATCGTATATCCCACTGACATACTGACCGTTACAATTGCCAGCAACACGCCCCACGGATTACCCAACGCAAAATTATTCGCACCCACCAACAGCAGCAACAGCATACCCACTGTAGATATCAAAATACCCACCACATTATTGCGGGTCACTTTTTCGCGCAAGATGATAAACGCAAGAATCGGTGCCATAATCGGCTGCGTACTCAGCATCGCCTCTGCTATCGTGGGCGAAGCAAAACTTTGATAGGTATATGTCTCGAAAATAAAATACAAGAACGGCTGAAACAATCCACCTAGCACAAACAGCGGAATATCCCGCTTCTCCACCCGCTGCAATCCCAGCACTTCATTCCTACGAAACAGCACTCCCACAAGCAGCATCAATACGATGGCCAACGTAAATCGTAAAATAATGAGCGTCAGTGGACTAAACACCACCAACGCCTCTTTGACTGCAATCCCTGCTCCAGCCCAACAGAGCATAGCAAAAACTACCGACAAATATGGAACGATTTTTCTCATTCCTTTTTCGTGCGTTTTGTTGCACGCTCTGTACGACGCTGCGCACGCGCTTTCTGACGTCCTTTGATGCGTGTATCAATATTGTCCGCCAGTTCCATAATGATATCCGACAAGCTATCTTGACGCTCGATCTGGTCAAACTTACGGCGACGCATTTCATCCTGCATCAGCAAATTGAATTTGAATTGACCATCGCGCCAACCATCGTTGAGCATGGATTTCTTGAAGCGTGCGTATGCATTGGTAGATAGGATATGCGCTTGTGGCTCTTTCAGACGGAAAGACGCACGCTTTGACTCGTATTCATTGTTGATTTCCTGCAACTTACGATCTACTACCTTCGTAAATTCATCCGCTATTTGTTGATCGATTTCCTCGTCCACAAACTCATAGTAGAAATGGTATTTCGACTCACGAACGTCCGCAAATCCAACAAAGAACTTGGTCTTAATGTCCATCAATTCCTCTGCCTTATGCACCGCGTCAATAAATTGTGGCTCATACAGTTTCTCACCCGTCATCGACACAATACCATTCACCTTCGACACCATATGCACGGTCGGCGTCTTGTAGAAACTACCACCTACCTCCACCAGGTCGTTCATATTATAGCGGAACAGTCCCGAATACGTCGTCACATACGCACAATAGCGTTTGCCCTTCTCCAGCTCATAGATCTGCAAGAAATGCTTGTGTGGCTTATCCAATTCGCTCTCTTCCACAAACTCATAGTAGTGGAAATGGGGGAATAGCACCGACTCGTTCGTATCATCCAGCGAGAAGCCGAATCGACATTCCGTAGCGATATAGCCCAATTCTTGGTACATGGTTTTATCCCAATTGAATTGGTCCATATACTTCTCCATATAAATCTTCGTATTACCGCATTTCCAGGTCGAAAGTAGTTGCAACCATGGCCAAAAATGCTTGGGCTCTAATTTTCCATGCTCCTTCAGCAGCTGACGCAACTCCTCTGCACGCTCTGGTTGAGGCGACATATACGCATGCAACTCCTCACGGATATACTCAGAAATATCAAAGTTCCAACTCAGCGTACCTTTCTCAATATCCTCAATCATCTCCTCCGTATTCTCGTTGAGTGTGCGCAGCAACTCTAGTATCGTGGACGGATTGGCTGTCGCCCACAAGGTCACATCGCGATACTGCATCGCCAAGCGCATCAAGGTATAGTTACGCGCAGCATAGTCGTCAATCGACATCACACATGCAGGTGCTGTATAATGCTTCTTAATAATCTTTGGCACATCACGCACCAGCACACCACTCACCGAACCAAACACAGTACCATCAGGAGCATAACCCTCCAATTCCTTACCTACCGTGGTAAACAGATGCCCGCCAAAGATACGACTGCGATGGCAAATAAAATTCCATATCCACACATGCGTCATCTTACCATACACATCCTTCAAATACTTATGCGTCATCGGAATCCACTTCGGCTCAGAGGTTGTACCCGAGGTGGTTGCATACATATCTGGCTTACCAGGAAACAGAACATTCTCTTCGCCCTGCTTATGGCGCTCCACATAAGGGCGCAGCGGCTCAAAGCTATCATTTACAGGCACATACTGACGATACAATCGGAAGAAATCCTCCGTACTTGTAGCCGACAAGATACGATCAAAATGATGCTCCTTGCCATATACCGTATCGCGTGATATAGTCAAAATATCGCGCAACGTCTGCTCTGCTGCCTGCTTAGGATGCCTGCACCAATAGTTCAAACGCAGGCGTTGCGAACCGCCCACCAAACATAGTGCCGTGTTAATTAGCCAAGGATATGGCAATGCATTTCCCTGATCATCCAAATAAGTTTTTTTCTTCATAATAGTTATTCCTTTATGACAATCCTCTCCGCAACCCACACACCACCAACACTTTAGACTATCAAAATATCCTTATTTTGTGCAAAATACACAAAAATCCGCTGCAAAGATACTATTTTTTTTTGATATATGCAATATTTCTATGCTAATTTCAAATCATAATTCAAAATTCATAATTCATAATTCTTAATTCAAACTTCTTAACTTCCCTTGTCTTTCCCTTTTCAATTACGTACCATATACGTAGGATATACGTAACATATACGTACCATATACGTAGCATATACGTAAGATATACCTATCTATACCGAAGGAATAGCCTATCTATAACAATACGTCTGCTCCAAAAAATCACAAATTATACCCCGTAAATTTTGTAGATTGTAAATATTTTTGTACCTTTGCACCCAAATTGCGCATTATGCGCGCACATGTACGAATAATATTTAAGAACAAAAAAGATATGGAACTCAGTGAACAAGAAGTAATCCGCAGAGAAAGTCTGCAAAAGATGCGCGATATGGGTATTAACCCCTATCCTGCTGATGAGTATGTAGTTACAGGTTATTCTACCGATATCAAGTCAACCTT
Organism: uncultured Bacteroidales bacterium; assembly: GCA_937901225.1. Taxonomy (GTDB): domain Bacteria; phylum Bacteroidota; class Bacteroidia; order Bacteroidales; family Paludibacteraceae; genus Colicola. The sequence continues at coordinate 37,020 of CALCGX010000079.1, forward strand.
CGTTGACGAACAAACCGAAGATGCTGAGTGGTACACGGGCAAGCCTGTGCGCATTGCGGGTCGTATGATGTCGCGTCGTATCATGGGCAAAGCATCCTTCGTAGAGATTCAAGACTCCAAAGGTCGTATCCAAGTATATGTAAGCCGCGACGATATCCAAGCCCCTACTCCAGAAGGAGAGACAGCTACCACCGTGGAGCAACAGATGTACAACGTAGTCTTCAAGAAACTGCTTGATATAGGTGACTTCGTAGGTATCGAGGGCTTTGTATTCCGCACCCAAATGGGCGAGATCAGCGTACACGCACAAAAACTCACTGTGCTGGCTAAATCGCTCCGCCCACTCCCTATCGTGAAATACAAAGACGGTGTGGCATACGACGGCTTCAACGACCCTGAGCAACGCTATCGTCAACGTTATGTGGACCTCGTAGTGAACGAAGGTGTGAAGGATGTGTTCTTGAAGCGTGCAACTATCATCCGCACCATGCGTCAGGTGTTTGATGAGGCGGGTTACACCGAGGTAGAGACCCCAATGCTACAAGCTATTGCGGGTGGTGCTTCGGCTCGTCCCTTCATCACTCACCACAATGCATTGGACGTAGATATGTACATGCGTATTGCTACCGAGCTATATCTCAAGCGCCTCATCGTAGGCGGTTTCGAGGGTGTGTATGAGATTGGTCGTAACTTCCGCAACGAGGGTATGGATCGTAGCCATAACCCAGAGTTCACCTGCATGGAGCTCTATGTATCCTACAAGGATTACAACTGGATGATGACCTTCACCGAGCAACTATTAGAACGCATTGCTATCGCAGTCAATGGTACTACTCAAGTGAAGATTGGTGATAACATCGTTGATTTCAAGGCGCCATATCGCCGTTTGCCTATTCTCGAGGCAATCCAAGAGAAGACTGGCTATGATTTGAGCAACATGAGCGAAGATGAGATTCGCGTGATTGCTAAGAAGTATGGTGTAGAGGATACCGACAAGATGGGCCGTGGCAAATTGATCGACGAGATCTTTGGTGAGACTTGCGAGGGTACTTTTATTCAGCCTACATTCATTACCGATTATCCAGTAGAGATGTCACCTCTTACCAAGAAACACCGCTCTAACCCCCGTCTTACCGAGAGATTTGAGCTTTTCGTAAACGGTAAGGAGCTTGCCAATGCATATAGTGAGCTTAACGACCCTATCGACCAGCTTGAC
>CALCGX010000080.1 GCA_937901225.1 uncultured Bacteroidales bacterium
CCCTTATCGCCAAGATCGAGGCTTGTGGCACCCAGAGCACCACGACTTGCGTAAGCGTTCCCAAGCTCCAGGCTGCATCCATAGCTGTTGGCACCGTTGCCGCTGCTTTGTCTCAGCTGTCCGCAGCTGCGTCCGAGCCTGTTGTCATCATGAACAGGGCTACCTGGGGCGCTTTCAAGGCTGCTCAGTATGCTGCAAGCTATGCTGTTGATCCTTTCGAGGGACTTCCTGTTGTATTCAACAACACAATCAAGGCTTATACCGTTGCAACGACCGGCGAAACTTATGCAATCATTGGCGACAATAATAATATCCGTGAGTTTGTGACTATTCACCGAGGTACTGCCTCTAAGGGTAAAACTATTGTGGGTAACCATTGTCTTATCATGGCATATTGCCATGTGGCACACGATTGCTTGCTGCATGACCATATCATCATGTCCAACGCGACACAATTGGCAGGCGAGGTGGTAGTGAACGATTGGGCAATCATTGGTGGCGGAAGTTTGGTACACCAATTCAGCCATATCGGTGCACATGTGATGATTCAAGGAGGATCGAAAATCAACAAGGATGTACCTCCATATATCATTGCAGCTCGCGAGCCAATCTCCTATTGCGGTATCAACTCTGTAGGACTCAATCGCCGTGCATTCACCCAAGAGCAGATTACGGCTATTCAAAACACCTATCGTCTGGTGTACCTCTCGGGGTTGAATGTGAGCCAAGCGGTAGAGCAAGTGGAGAATACCTTGCCACAAAGTGCGGAGCGCGACCTGATCCTTGAGTTTATCAAGGGTTCACCACGAGGCATCGTCCGCGGATATAATTAAACGCCTTGCGTTGGTTTACAGTTTAGAGTTTAAAGTTTAAAGACAAGAATAATGGAAATGGAAGAAAGAAGTCTCAATTTTATTGAGCAAATCGTAGAAAAAGATTTACAAGAAGGTAAGAACGACGGACGCATTCAGACGCGTTTCCCGCCAGAACCAAATGGTTACCTGCACATCGGTCACGTGAAGGCTATCTGCATGGACTTTGGTATTGCGGAGAAATATAACGGTGTCTGCAACCTTCGTTTTGATGACACTAACCCTGTGAAGGAGGATGTAGAGTATGTGGACTCTATTCAGCAAGACATCGCTTGGTTGGGTTTCAAGTGGGGCAATATCTACTACGCTTCTGACTATTTCCAACAACTCTATGACCTTGCTATCGAGTTCATCAAACAAGGCAAGGCCTATATCGATGAACAAACTGCCGAGCAGATTGCTGAGCAAAAAGGTACACCTACCGAACCTGGTGTAGCTTCTCCATATCGTGATCGCCCTATTGATGAGAACCTGCGTCTGTTCCAAGCCATGCAAAATGGCGAGATCGAGGATGGTAAGATGGTACTCCGCGCGAAGATTGACATGGCTAATCCAAACATGCACTTCCGTGATCCTATCATGTATCGCATCATTACCACTCACCCTCACCACCGCACTGGTCGCACATGGAATGTATATCCTATGTATGACTTTGCACATGGTCAGTCTGACTACTTCGAGGGCGTGACACACTCTATCTGTACGCTGGAGTTTGTGGTGCACCGTCCATTGTATGACTACTATATCGACCAATTCATCACTGGCGACTACCGC
>CALCGX010000081.1 GCA_937901225.1 uncultured Bacteroidales bacterium
TCATGAGGTCACGAGCTGGGCCGCAGTATTTACGTGGGTCGAACTCACCTGGGTTGGTAGCGAACACTTTGCGAACAGCAGCGGTGAAAGCCAAACGGCTGTCAGAGTCGATGTTGATCTTGCAAACTGCGCTCTCAGATGCCTTGCGGAGTTGCTCCTCTGGAATACCTACTGCGTCTGGCAATTTACCACCGTATTGGTTGATGATGTCCACATACTCTTGTGGAACTGAAGAAGAACCGTGGAGTACGATTGGGAAGCCAGGGAGTTGCTCCATGATAGCGTCGAGGATATCGAATGCCAATGGAGGAGGAACGAGTTTACCAGTTTGTGGATCTACTGTACATTGCTCACGGGTGAACTTGTATGCACCGTGGCTAGTACCGATTGAGATAGCGAGTGAGTCGCAACCTGTGCGAGTAGCGAAATCTACTACCTCTTCTGGTTTGGTATAGTGGCTCTCAGCAGCGCAAACCTCATCCTCTACACCTGCCAACACGCCGAGCTCAGCCTCAACGGTTACATCGTGTGCGTGAGCGTACTCAACAACCTTCTTGGTCAATGCGATATTCTCCTCGTATGGGAGGTGGCTACCGTCGATCATAACGCTTGAGAAACCGAAGTCAACGCAACTCTTGCAAGTCTCAAAGCTATCTCCGTGGTCAAGGTGCAAGCAGATTTGTGGCTTCTCCCAACCCAACTCTTTTGCATACTCTACAGCACCTTGTGCCATGTATTGGAGAAGAGTTTGGTTAGCGTAGTTACGCGCACCTTTAGATACTTGGAGGATAACTGGGCTCTTGGTCTCAGCAGCTGCTTTGATGATAGCTTGGAGTTGCTCCATGTTGTTGAAGTTGAAGGCTGGGATAGCGTATCCGCCTTTGATTGCTTTAGCAAACATCTCTTTGGTGTTCACCAAGCCGAGTTCTTTGTAACTTACCATAGTTGTAAATAATTTTATTAGTTTAATTTATTATATTGATTTTCTGTGTTTCTACCTTTAAAACAGCACCAAAGGTGCGCCTAAAACTTTTAGAACTCTTTCAACTCGTTTACTGACGTCGCCTTTCGGCGACAAAGGTACTATTTTTTTTTGACATTACAAAATATTTTCATCTAAACTACACGAATTGCAAAATATAGGTGGCAAAAATATCTAAAAGAGCAGCTAGCGATTAGGGTAGCTGCTGATGGGTTGATAGGGTAAATACATTTATTTTAGCTCTTACTGCAATTACGAATAATTTGCTACTTTAGAACCCGAGTATGTTGTAAGTTTTTCCACGATGTAGGATATAGATATGTCCGTTGCGAATGAACTTGGTTGGAGTGGAGGCACTTGAGGATGTTGGTGTGTAGGATATATCCGCGCCACTACGAAGTATGTATTGCGATGTGCGGGCTGGAACAACGATGGTATTGTTGTCCATAGGGGTGGAGTAGGTTACAAGACGTAAGTCATCTTTACTGCCACCGAAATTGTTACCCGATGTTGTGATGAGGTTGCCCGCATAGTCGAAATGCATGCTACCAATGGCATTGAATGGCGTTGGATAGGTGGCATGCAAAGAGAGTGTGGGACAATCACCTTTCCACGCTATATCGAAGAGCAAGATGTTGCCATCAGCGTTAACCATCGCCAATAGGTTTTCTTCGCGATTGAGTGCAATGCCAGCACCATTTGAACCATTGATAAGCGTGGCATCGGTAGATGCAAATTGGCGTGTGCCTTGATGGTTGTAGAACATAAGAGCATAAGTACCTGCATTGTTAGTGAGTGTGTGCTGACAGAGCCAAGCACCGTGGCTACAAGCTACGATGGCGAAGTTGCCATTGGTATTGTTATCTTCTACAGCCACAACCTGAGAGGGAGCAGTCTTCCATTGGCGGGAGATCGTGCCATCTTCGTTGCCTAGTTGATAGATGACAAAACCTTTTTTTGGGAGTTGCTGGTACTCGCCAACATCTTCGTTCATGGCGTATAGTTTGGTGTCTTTGCCAGCCCCATAGATAGCAACGCCAGAGCATGATGAACCTAGATCGGTTTGGGTAAAGGAGTTGTACCATGCGCCATTGTCATCGTTTTGTATGCCACTAAAGAATTGTTTTTCGCTATAATCAACAGGATTCATGATAGTGATGCCACTCTTGAGGTCTCCCCAATCGGGCCAATAGATATAGCCTTCGCTGTCAATAGCTGGACGACCTGTAGAGTTGAACGTGATGTACGCGTTGTCTGTAGCGAATGTGGGTTGGTATGCATAATCAAAGGCTTGGATTTGACATAGCCCTACTCCCTTGCGATTGGCGAGGTATATATGTCCGAAATAGTCCGACTCTGGATGGTTGTTAATCGTGGCATAAGCGCGGGTGCATACTTCTCCCTCGTAGATGATACCAAATTGCGGATTGCTCGCAGCAGATAATTGTAAACTCCAAGCAATGGTCGAGTGGGATGATGGTAGTGCAGAAGTGGGAATAGTAATGCTATTATTTCCAGATTGGAGTGGCTGGATAATCGTATATTCGCCGAGCAGGTCGCCACTGATGGTGTGGAAAAGCAGTTTGCCCGAGACCGGTTGAGTGTTAGCAAAGAAGGTGAATGTATAATCATTTCCACTTTGTGCTATACATAGATCATATGCCATGATATGTGGGACAATAGTAGCAGATATGGCGATATTACCCCATAGACATGCTACAATGAGGCTGAATAAGAGTCGTTTCATACGTGTGTGTTAGAACTTAAATTTAACACCTGCAAGGAAGTGGATACCTTGCGAATGATAGCCATAGAAGTATTCGCTTCTGCGATGGAGGTAGTCGTTGAGTTGCAAGTAAGCAACCAGCCAACGATTGACAGCATATTGACCACCGATATTGAGCGAGATAATGGGGGCAATGCGTTGGTCACCTTGGGTGGTGTGTGCTAAACGACTGCCCGCAAAATAATTGTCGGAGTAGATACTCCATTTGGAGTCAATATGCACATCCAGTCGCGCTTTAATATCCCAATTAGGGCGATCATATATAGGCTGTTCTGCAGTCCAGAAATAGTAGTTTCCAGCTACGTTAAGTTCGAGTATGTCGCGGTAGTGATAGTGTAGAGAGGCACCCACTTTCCAGCGCTGGTAGTTGGTGAACCACAAGTGGTAGTTGGTCACCACATTCGCATCGTTTAACACAGCCTCCATATTGCATGCATTCATCATATAGGCATATCCGCCATAGATGTCAATGAGCATGGTGGCGATAGGGCGAATCTTAAAGCCGAGTTGTGCATCTACCGGGGTGTAGTTGCGCGGATGTTGGATAGTGACTCCTTGATGCAGGTCCAAATAGCGGTTGTAACGTGTGAACTCTTGTAGCGAACCATTGCCAAAATGGCCATAGGCATTGGTGTAGAGATGGAAGATATTGTCCATCATGTGCCATTCAAATTCTACATTTGGCGAAGGTGCAAAACTGATGTTTTCTGCATCGCTGATGAGTTGACCATTACCGATATTGAGGTCTAAATTAACACCCGTATGTAGGCGAATATTCTTGCTCTTAAACTCATAGAATGGCTCAAGGTGAATGGCATGACGAGGAGTGATGGAAGCGGTAACGGTGGTGTCAGTAATGGTGTAGAATGCATTGAGCACCGATGCACGGATACCTACCTTGTGGTAGTCGGCTTTCCATGCAAAATCAAGATAGGAACGTACTTGATGTTCGATAGCGTGGTTAGTAGCAAAGAATGCATTATAGCCCGTTTGTATGCGGTAGATAATACCATCTTTCTTGGTGGATTGTACACCTATCTTGGCTTGTGCATTCCAGAACGTGCGCCAAGGGAAAACAGCCTTGTATGCCATGCTATCAAGTTGATAAGCAAAGGCTTCGTTTTGCCCCTCCAGTCCGAAATAGAAGTCTGCTCCCGAGAAATGTCGTGTAGCCAACATGCCCAATCTAGATTCTGAAAGAGCATCTTTCCCCCAATATGCATCATGGTTGGCATAGAGGTCGAGCGACATCGTCTTTTTGTGTTTGATTTGGTAGGCAAACAGCATGTGCGTATTGCGGTAGCCAAGTGCTCCCTCTATCACGCCGTTGAGTGGAGTAGGCGTGGAGAACTTGGTAGTAGATGCAGGTAGCGCGTGGAGGTTGTAGCCAATAGAGAGTGGGTTGGAGTAGGTGGAATACACTACAGGATTGAGTTGTGGTGTGTATTGGATGAAAGTAGGCGTGGTAGTGATAGCTTGTGTTTGCTCAATCTCAGGCTGATAATCGCGCTCCACAGTCACCACGCGATTGAAGACTGTATCTTGCGCTTGGGTGACGCAAGGAATGCTCATTATCAGCACACACGCAAGGGCTATTGGATATAATCGTATCATAATGTTTCCTCCTCTATTTCGGTAGTTGGTTGTTCGGTTTGCTGCTCTAATTGTGCAATCGCTTGCAGTTTGGTTTCAATGAGCGCAGGGATATCATCTTGCAGTTTGTAGTTGGATTGCAATGCCAAGAGGTATTGTTTGGCTTGGAAGATTTCATTGCGTTCCACGTTAATATCCGAGAGTAGAATCAGGCTCTTTGCCAACCAGTATTGGTGTGAGGTCTGGAGTTGGGTAAAGGACATAATCTCGTGTTCTGCCATGTCAATAGCACCCAGGTGGAAGTAGCAATCTGCCAATTGATATTTCGCTTCTGCTCCCCATGCGGTGCGCACCTCTTTAGCCAATGGCGTGAGATCCACCACAGCTAGTCCATATTGCTTATCATGCAAATGACCTTTGGCACGGCAGTAGAGTGCTTCATTGCGTATGTCAGTAGCCAGATTGTCTTGCTCAAGCAGCTGTGTGGCAGCTTGGATAGTGGCAGTTTGGTCACCGATATGGTGGTTGCATCGCAAGATACCAATCATGGCAGTGAGGCGGTTGGAAGATGATGATGCCACCTCTTGCATGCGTTGGAAGTAATAGAGGGCAGTGCGGTACTCTTGCTTGTCGTAACTCAATTCTGCTACGCGCATGCACGCGTCTTCCATATATGGATTGCCTTGTATATCAGCCAATGCGCTATATTGCTCGATGGCTTGGTCGTATTGCTTGAGTTGGTAATAACTGTTGGCTGCATAGTATGTGGCATTGGTGCAATGGCGTCCGCCAGGACAGAAACGTGTAAGGTACGTAGTCAGTCCAGCAGCAGCTTGCGCATAATTTCCAAGCATGTATTGTAGTTCGGCTGTCACATACACGAGTGAGTCTTCACTGGTGGCAGATTGCATCTTCATGCGATTGAGTGTCTTAGTATAAGCTATATACTCATCAATCTTGTTGGTCTCTACATAGACTTGCTCCAGTCCTTCGAGGGCTGCGTATGCTTCTTCTGTGCCAGCATAATGCTCAATGGTGGATTTGAATGACTCAATAGCAGCATCGTATTGTTTGGTTGTTCGGTAAGCCATACCTAACTCCAACGACGACTTAGGTGCTTGGTTGCTATTAGGGTATTTCTTTAGCAATTGTTGATAGGTATGAATCGCATCTTCGTTTTTATCTTGTTGCAGTTGTGCACGTGCGATCTCATACATGGCATCATCGGCGTAATCAGAACGAGGATATTGCTCGATGAGCGATGTCAGTACTTCAGCTTTCTCTGCATAATGGTGCAGCAAACCTTGTGCATAACCTTGTTGTAAGATAGCATAGTCAGCACCATTGCTCTTGAGTTCAGCCACTTGGTGGTACACGTCGCTTGCCTGTTGGAAATCGCGTGCTTGGAATAGGCAATCTCCAATGCGATTCAATGCATCGGCATACGTGGTATTGGCGGTATTATTAGCCATTGCTGCTGTGTATTGGCGGAAGATTGGCTCTGCTGCGGCAAAGTCTTTTTGGTTGAACAAGGCATAGGCATGCAGGTATAACGCCATTGTCTTGTTGGTCGATTCCGCAATATTAGATTGCTCTAGATAGAGTTGCAACTGGGCAATCGTCTGTGGATATTGATGCAGACGGTAATGTGCCTGTGCGGCTAGGTAGTATGCTTCGGTCTTATAGGTAGATGGTTGAGTGGCATTCTCAATCACGAGGTTCGCCCATTTGATTACATCAGTCATTTTGCCTTGTACAAACGCATCAACTGCCAACTGATAGCGCAAGTATTGCATAGTCTCCTGCATCTTGTCGTCAGGAGTAGGAATGGTCAGCAATGCATCTAATGCAGCCCGGTAGTTTTTGCTGGTGAGGTACATATCTGCCATCAGTGTATATACCTTATTGATGTATTGCGAGTTGGGATACTCCTGAATAAAGTCTTGGAAGGCTGTCACACTCTCGCCCAAAGCAGAGTTGTGCAAGTAGGTGGCTTGTACATAGTTGTACATGGCTTCCTCGCGCAATTTTGGATCAATATTGTAGCGAATAGCAGTAGCATAAGCTAATTTGGCTTTCTCCAAATCATCCAATCGCAGATACGCATGTCCCAGATGTAAGCAGGTGTTTTCGGAGATGGAGTCCTCTTGCAGTTTAATCAGTTTGAGATTATCAACAGCCTTCTGCCAATCGCGAGTCATGTAGTGTGACATACCGAGCAAGTACATATCATTGCGTACAATCTCCTTCTTTGCCTCTTGTCGCAATGTGCGGTATGCTTCCAAATGGCGCACGGCATCGTCATAGGCAGAGTCTTGATAGTACATCTCGCCTAACATGCGATGGAGCTCATCATTGTATTTGTTGTCGGGGTAGTTCTTCAGCAACTCCTCTGCACGCTGATATACCTTAGCATACTCTTGTTGTGCGTAATAGATTTGTACGATATAATAAGGTGCAATTTGTTTGTAACCGCCAAGTTGCTCAATGGAGAGAAATTCAGCCAATGCTTGCGGATAATTCTTTTGGCTGTAATAGGCGTAGCCCGTATAATAGGTAGCTTGCAACGAATAAGCGGATTGTTTGTTCTTGACGCGTAGCATGCAGGGTAACGCTTTCTCATAATCTTTTTGCTGCAAGTGAGCATAACCCAAGTAGAAATAGTACATGGGCTCGGATTTGCGTGTGAGATTGTTTACCTTCACCTTGCCGAAGGTCTTGATGGCGTTTTTATACTTCTCTTTCTCGGTATAAAGCACACCTTGCATCGTTCGTACCTCGTCGGCGTAAGTGGTATAAGGATAGTCATCAAGATACTCTTTGAGGTTAGATTGGGTAATAGGCAAGCGTTGTTCAAACTGCTGCTGAACATCAATAAAAGCTTGCTCATAGTCTTGGGCTATCATATGGGACAACCCCAAAACTGTGGTTGCTATGATACAAACAATTCGTTTCATTTATTATATAATTATCTTCTTCTACGATTACGTTTTTTGCGTTGCAACTCGCGTTGGCGTTTACGGTTGATGGCTTGAATGACAAATACAACCACGATAAGTGCGAGTACAACAAGAATGAAAATCACCAATCCCATACTCAAGTTATCACCCTTTACGCGTGACCACATCGCCAACATGTCTTCGGTCTGTTCTCCACAGTCGTGCATCAAAGCGCAACGCTCTATCACACTTTGGTCTGGGTAGAACACATGATTAGCATGCACTGCCTCTGCTCCTTCGCCAAAGAAATAGGTGAGATTAGATGTCGTCTCTATCTCCTCGTCGTTGGCCCACGCAAGAATAGTAGAGTCTGCTACTACGCTCACATAGCCTATCTCCTCCATGTTCAAGATGGCGTTCTCTGGCATACACATATAGTTGATAAAGTAGCTTGCAGCCTTGGTATTTTTCGCATATACTGGAATACACCAGCCGTCGAACCACACATTGCTACCCTCTTGTGGCACGAAGTACTCAAGGTCAACACCCACTTCGGCTGCCTCATCAATCGCCCATTGTGCATCGCCTGACCAACTGAGATTCAACCATGCCTTACCTTTGGTCATCTCCTCTTTACCGAAATCCACTTCCCAACCAGCAATATTATTCTTCATACTAGTCAGGAACTCCTCCACGCGTTGAATACGGTCCTCCGTAACATTGGCTACCAACTCATCACGGCTCACTTCGCCACGAGCAATCTCGTCGCGGAAAGCATACAACACGACAACCGAGTAAATATCGCGGAACGCATCTTTCATAAATACCTTGCCCGCGAACTTAGGGTTTTGCAAGCCGCCCAAAGAAAGAATCTCCTCCTTATTCACCAATGCAGTGTTGTACAAGATACCTGTTGTACCCCACATATAACCCACCGTGTAGTCTGCCACGCACACGCTGCTGTCTGTTGCCATTTGTTGGAACTTATCCACCGCGAAAGGTGATACCAATTTCGTATAGTCAGGGGTATTGCCAAAATCCTTGTTGATAGGTTGTAGCAACTTATTGCGCAACATACGCTCAATGATGTACTCCGAAGGACAAATCACATCATAGTCCTCGTGACCCACCTCAATCTCGGTGAGCATCGACTCGTTGATATCAAAGGTCTGATATAGTACCTCCACCTGTTCGCCCGTTTGCTCATAGTACCACGCAGGGAAACCATTGAGCACATTCATGTCGATATAGTCTGCCCAGTTATACACTTTCAGCGTGTGCTCGCGGTCAGCAGCAAATGCGTTAGATACCAATACACAAGGTAGCACCAAAGCGGCTACAGCAAAAAAGAACTTTTTCATTTCGTTTTGTTTTGTTGTTTATGGGTTCGTATATTCATTATTATCAGTAAGACTAAGATAGTCAAGAAGATCAACGAGAATAGCGGTCGCAACTCAGGTGTCAAACCGCCTTTGCGCGCATCGGCATAGATAAAAGTAGATAGAGTCTCCAAACCGCTACTGCCTTTTGTAAAGTAGGTCACGCCGAAGTCATCAATACTCAAAGTCAAACTCAAGATAAATCCACTAATCATTCCTGGCCACAACTCTGGCATCATCACTTTGCGCAATGCTTGGAAAGGAGTAGCGCCTAAGTCCAACGCCGCTTCGTAGATATTCGGATTCATCTTCGTCAGTCGTGGCATCACGCTCAGCACCACATAAGGAGTACAAAATACCACATGTGCCGCAATCACAGTACCCAAGCCGCGACTAATGCCCAAGAATACGAATAGCAAGAACAAACTGATACCCGTCAGAATATCGGGGTTAATCATTGGAATGCTATTCATAAAGGTCAATATTTTCCTGTCGCGATTGCGCATATGATAAATACCTATCGCAGCCAATGTGCCCAATACGGTAGAGATCAACGCTGACGCCAATGCAATCACCACTGTGAAGAAAATAGCGCGGTACAAGTTAGGATCCACTTTCACCTGTGCTACCGCATCGTAACCAGTAAATAGGTTCTCATACAAACCAAATGTAAATCCTGTCCAGTTGCCAAATACCTTGCTCTGTGTGAACGAGAATATGATAATGAGCAGGATAGGGGCATACAATACCACCAATAGCAGCCACAAATACGCTTGTGCTGCTATGCGCGATCCTAATCCTCGCTGCTCAATCTTCGATTTCTTATAATTTTCAAACATGTCTCTAAACACTAAACTCTAAACTCTCAACGATTTATATCCTCTTTATCTCCTCCAAAGAAACTAGTCAATCCGATGATTATCAGCATGATCAACGACAATGCGGCACCATAGTTCCACATCGCTATACCACCTTCGCCGAAGCAGCGTTGGATTAGCGAACCAAACAGTGTCACCTTGTTATGGGTCAGCAACTCCGCAATAGCGAAAGTCGAAACAGTTGGCATAAATACCATCACAATTCCCGAATAAATACCTGGCACCGACAATGGCAAAGTCACCTTCATAAACACCTGATGACGCTTTGCGCCCAAGTCGTGCGCAGCTTCAATCAAACTGGTGTCCATCTTTTGCAGGGTGTTGTAGATAGGATAAATCATAAACGGCAAGAAATCATACACCATACCAAACAGCAACGCTCCTTCGCCCAGCGGCAAACCGAACATACGGAACAGTTCTACCGTCGCAATCGTGCGCAATAGGAAGTTAATCCACATCGGCAGAATAAACAACATCGCCATCACCTGAGGTGTCTTAAAGTCTGCCATCGCCATGATATACGCTGCGGGATAACCCAATACCAAGCATATGATGGTAGTAATCAGCGCAATAGCCAACGAATAGATAAAGGTGTTTATCGCCTCGGACTTCGTAAAGAAACTCACAAAGTTCTGTATCGTAAAGCTACCATCAGCATCCGTAAAGGCATACACACCAATCAGCACCAATGGCAGAATCACCAAGCACAGCATAAACAGCGCATAGGGCCATGCCCATGTACTACGCGACTGAAACACCATTCTTAATTTACTATTTTTCATCTCTAAACTCTAAACAGTAGCCCATAGGGCGTTCACTAAACAAATCAGTCTTGGTTCTTTGTTCCTTGTTCTTGGCTCTTCTTGTACAATCGAATATAACTTGGCGCCACGCGAATTCCCACACGGTCGCCATCATCCCACACATCGTTGGTATCCACAAAGATATCATCGCCATCGTCTGTGCGTACAGTCAAATGATAGTGATCGCCCTTGTACAAGATGAAATATACCTCACCGCACAACACACCATCTTCCTCGTCGTCTTGCAGATTCACGCGGTTGAAGTCCACTTCCACTTCCACTTCTTCGCCTACTTCGAATCGCTCTGCCACTCGCTCTGGGATATCCCATTCCTCGTCCAAGAAGCGCACACGGTTATCCTCCAGCACTTCGCCATCGAAGGTGTTGCACAATCGCTCTTTCTTCATTACCTGAATATCTTCTGGCTTTACCAGCAGTCCCACTTTCGTGCCTGGCTCAAAGGCGTGATAATCTTGAATCATCAACTCATATCCCTCATCGGTCAGCACGGTCATCTCATAATGTACCCCCTTGAAGATACAACTATGCACCTCGCCTTGCAATTGCCAGTTATCCTCCTTGCCTTCTTGCAAAGCGCCGATATAAATATCCTCTGGTCTCACCACCACATCCACTTCAGTATCTTCGCCAAAACCTTTGTCCACGCACTCAAAGTCGTGCTCGCAGAAGTTTACCATCTTATCTTTCACCATGGTGGCATCCAAGATATTACTCTCTCCGATGAAATCGGCTACAAAGCAGTTTTGTGGTTCGTTATACACATCGGTTGGTGTACCTATCTGCTGGATCTTGCCTTCGCTCATCACTACCACGCGGTCGCTCAATGTCAATGCCTCTTCCTGGTCGTGTGTCACATAGATAAAGGTGATACCCAACTTCTTGTGCATCGCACGAAGCTCCATCTGCATGTCCTTGCGCATCTTTAGGTCCAGCGCAGCCAATGGCTCATCCAACAGGAGCACCTCTGGCTCATTGATGATGGCACGTGCAATCGCCACACGCTGTTGCTGACCGCCCGACAGACTATCTACATCGCGGTACTCATAGTCGGTCATGCCCACAGTCTTCAGCGCCTGCTTCACCTTCTTTTCTATGACTTTCTTATCCTCCTTCTTCAGTTTTAATCCGAAAGCCACATTGTCAAATACATTCAAGTGTGGGAACAACGCGTATTTTTGGAATACCGTATTCACATCGCGCAAGTGCGGAGGCATCGTGGTTACATCTTCGCCGTTCAGCAAGATATCACCCTCTGTTGCCACTTGAAAACCTGCTATACAACGCAGCAAGGTAGTCTTTCCGCAACCCGATGGACCCAAGATAGTTACGAACTCGCCTTTCTTGATTTGAAGGCTCACATCGTCCAAGGCAAATTTACCGTCCTCAAACTGTTTGGACACATGATTCACCTCAATGATAAAATCCGATTTCTGCATTTGGTTTCTTCCTAAATGTTGAATTTATAAAAGTGACCATCGTTTTCGCTATGGTACACTATAAGTGTAATACATAAAAGTTCGTTTTAGCCAATTTGGGCGCAAAGGTACAAAAAAAAACGCATAAACACAAAAAAAAGAGCAAAAAGTTTACTTTTATGCGATTTTTATGATATTTACTCTGCATTTTGCGAATGTGCTTTCGGAGAAATTGCGATAGCAAGGCGGTGTTCAAGGTGCAAGAAAAATGCATATTCCCTCTCTTTTTCCTGGTCCAATGAGCCCCCGTATTTTTCACTATCTTTCTGCTATAAATCTTTAGTGATTCTTTAGTGATTCTTTAGTGATTTATTAGTTATTCATTAGTGATTAACTTGTCTTTTCTGTAGGTTTACTATTCCATTGCTTGCTGCTTAAAATGTCTCCTTACATCCCTCTTGATAAGTGTGGTGACAGTGTTATTCGACAGTCCTGTTTTTTGTGGTTTTGAGCATGATTTTTGGTGATGTTGAAAAGCTGTATAAGTAACTGAATTTTCTCAAATTAGAGACATTTTGAAGAAGTGATATTTTACACAAAACAGGGTGAATTTTGCAAAGTCGAAGTAGCAAAATGAAAAATTAACCATTTTTGGGTAAGAAAAATGCACTTTTTCTGCTGATTATTTGGTGGTTTCGAGAAAAAGTAGTATCTTTGCATGCTTTTTCGCGGCGCGTGAATATGCGTGTGTGCATATGAGACGCGAGAATGTTATGAAGAAAAGCAAAACAAAACGTTTAAATTAACATAAATTATTAACCAAAATTAAAAAGTTAAAATGCCTACAATTCAACAATTAGTTAGAAAAGGAAGAGCAGAACTTATCGACAAGAGCAAGTCTCCAGCATTGGACAGCTGCCCACAACGTCGTGGCGTTTGTGTACGCGTTTACACAACAACTCCTAAGAAGCCAAACTCTGCTATGCGTAAAGTAGCACGTGTTCGCTTGACAAACCAAAAGGAGGTGAACGCTTACATCCCAGGTGAGGGTCATAACTTGCAAGAGCACAGCATCGTAATGGTGCGTGGTGGTCGTGTGAAAGACCTCCCAGGTGTACGTTATCACATTGTTCGTGGTACATTGGATACTGCTGGTGTAGCTAACCGCTTGCAACGTCGAAGCAAATATGGCGCTAAGCGTCCTAAGGCTAAAAAGTAATTTCTGACGAAACTAAAAACTAACTAAAGGTTCCATACGTTGGGACAGATTATTAATGGGTTGATCGGTTGAGTAAGCAGATGGAGTAAGGGTGAAAAACTGAAATCTGAAAACTGAAAAGTAAAACTTGAAACTGAAGGGTGAAAACTGAAGCCTGAAAACTGAAGAAATCTGCTGAAGTTAAGACAATCAACAAAAAAAACAAAACAAAACAATGAGAAAAGCAAAACCAAAAAAACGAGTTATCCTCCCAGATCCAGTGTTCGGTGAGGTAATGGTGGCTAAATTTGTAAACCACCTCATGCTCGATGGTAAGAAGAATACTGCATATGGCGTATTCTACACCGCTTTGGAGACTGTTGGTAACAAGATGAAGGGTGAGCAAACTCCACTCGAGATCTGGAAACAAGCTCTGAGCAACATCACTCCTTTGGTAGAGGTAAAATCAAAACGTATCGGTGGCGCAACTTTCCAAGTGCCAACTGAGATTCGTGCTGACCGCAAGGAGTCTATTTCAATGAAGAATATGATTCTCTTCGCTCGCAAGCGTGGTGGCCACTCTATGGCTGAGAAGCTCGCAGCTGAGATCATGGATGCATTTAATAACCAAGGTGGTGCCTTCAAGCGTAAAGAGGATATGCACCGCATGGCAGAGGCAAACCGTGCATTTGCACACTTCCGTTTTTAATCGCTAATTAGACGAAACAATGGCTAAACACGATTTGAAATTAAACAGAAATATCGGTATCATGGCTCACATTGATGCTGGTAAGACTACTACCTCTGAGCGTATTTTGTTCTATACCGGTTTGACTCACAAGATTGGTGAGGTGCACGATGGTGCAGCTACCATGGACTGGATGGAGCAAGAGCAAGAGCGTGGTATCACAATTACTTCTGCTGCTACAACTACTTTCTGGAACTACAAGGGTGATAAATACAAAATCAACTTGATTGACACTCCGGGACACGTTGACTTTACTGTTGAGGTAGAGCGTTCGCTCCGTATCTTGGACGGTGCTGTGGCTGCGTTCTGTGCGGTAGGTGGTGTGCAACCACAATCTGAGACCGTATGGCGTCAAGCTGACAAGTACAACGTGCCTCGTTTGTGCTACGTAAACAAGATGGACCGTTCAGGTGCTAACTTCTTTGACGTAGTTACTCAAATCAAGGAGGTGCTTGGTGCTAACCCATGTCCAATCCAAATTCCTATTGGTGCTGAGGAGACTTTCAAGGGCGTTGTTGACCTTGTGACTATGAAGGCATGCATCTGGAATGATGAGACCATGGGCTCCGCATACTCTGTAGAGGAGATTCCTGCTGACCTCGTAGCTGAGGCAGAGGAGTGGCGCGACAAAATGCTCGAGACTATCTCTGAGTTTGACGATGCATTGATGGAGAAGTATTTTGATGATCCATCTACCATCACCGAGGACGAGATTCGTGCTGCAATCCGCAAAGGTTGCTTGAGCATGCAAATGTTCCCAATGGTTTGTGGTTCTTCGTTCAAAAACAAAGGTGTACAAACTATGTTGGACGCAGTATGTGCATACTTGCCAAGTCCAATGGATACCCCTATTATAGATGGTACGGACCCACGCACGGGTGACGCGATCACGCGCGAGCCAAAAGAGGATGATGATCTCTGCGCTTTGGCGTTCAAGATTGCTACTGACCCATATGTAGGTCGTTTGTGCTTCTTCCGTGTGTATAGTGGTAAGTTGGATGCAGGTTCTTATGTATTCAACCCACGTTCTGGAAAGCGCGAGCGTATCTCTCGTATCTTCCAAATGCACTCTAACCACCAAAATCCAGTAGAGACTATCGCAGCTGGTGATATCGGTGCAGGTGTAGGTTTCAAGGATATTCGTACAGGTGATACCTTGTGCGCTGAGGACAAACCAATCGTACTCGAGTCTATCGAGTTCCCAGCACCAGTGATCGGTATCTCTGTAGAGCCTAAGAGTCAAGCTGACCTCGACAAACTTGGCGTAGGTTTGGCTAAGTTGGCAGAGGAGGATCCTACCTTTACTGTTAAGACTGACGAGCAAACAGGTCAAACTGTGATCTCTGGTATGGGTGAGCTTCACCTTGAGATCATCATCGATCGTCTGAAGCGTGAGTTCAAGGTAGAGTGTAACCAAGGTCGTCCTCAAGTAGCATACCGCGAGGCTATCTCTTCTTCTGTAGAGCTCCGCGAGACTTACAAGAAGCAATCTGGTGGTCGTGGTAAATATGCGGATATTATTGTTCGCGTTGAGCCAGCAGACGAGGGCTTCGAAGGTGGCTTGCAATTCGTTGACGTTGTTAAGGGTGGTAACGTGCCTAAAGAGTATATCCCAGCAGTAGAGAAGGGTTTCACAACCGCTATGAAGACTGGTATCTTGGCTGGCTATCCACTCGATACATTGAAGGTTACTTTGGTTGACGGTAGCTTCCACCCAGTTGACTCTGACCAACTCTCATTCGATATCTGCGCACAAATGGCGTTCAAGAGCGCTTGCGCTAAGGCTAAACCAGTATTGATGGAGCCTATCATGAAGGTTGAGGTGGTAACTCCAGAGGAGAGCATGGGTGATGTTATCGGTGACTTGAACAAACGTCGTGGTCAAGTATTAGGTATTGAACCATTACCAAGTGGAAAACAATGTCTTACTGCTCATGTTCCAGAAGCTGAAATTACTAAATATGCTACTGACTTAAAAGCTATGACACAAGGTAGTGGATTCTTCACTCGTAAATTCATTAGATACGATGATGTTCCTGAACATTTAGTTTCTAAAATTGTTGCAGAATACAAACCTAAAAACTAATTAAAATATTATAAAAGAGCTAAAAGAAAATTAAAATCAAATCAGAATTTAAAAGTAATTGGAATTACAGGAACTAATGGAAAAACTACTGTTACACATTTAATTCAAAAACTTCATGAAGCTTTTGACCATAAATGTGCATTAATTGGGACTTTAGGACATAAATTTTCTAGCGAAGATCAGTATCGCGATGCTAAACACACAACACCTCAAGCACCTGA
>CALCGX010000082.1 GCA_937901225.1 uncultured Bacteroidales bacterium
AGCAGAGGCAGAGAAGTTGCTCAATGATGCCAAGTTGCTGGACGAGGCAGGCTGTTTTGCCATTGTATTGGAGAAGATTCCTGCAGAGTTGGCAAAGCGCGTAACAGAGGCGGTGAGTTGCCCAACGATTGGTATTGGTGCAGGTAATGTGACCGATGGTCAGGTGCTGGTATTGCACGATATGTTGGGCATGAACGAAGGCTTTAAGCCTAAGTTCTTGCGCCAATTTGCGCACTTGGGCGAAAGCGTAAAGACTGCGGTGAGCAACTATATCGCAGCCGTGAAAGACAGCAGTTTTCCCAACCAAGAGGAGAGTTATTAAGAATATGAAGGATATTGTTATTCTCGCAATAGAATCTAGCTGCGACGACACCTCTGCGGCAATTATTCGCAATGGCATATTGCTGAGCAATGTCACTGCTTCGCAAGGCGTGCACGAGGAGTTTGGTGGTGTAGTTCCCGAACTGGCGAGTCGTGCACATCAATTGAATATCGTGCCCGTAGTGGATGCGGCACTGAAACGCGCAGGAGTAGCGAATAAAGATTTATCAGCCATTGCCTTCACACGTGGTCCAGGATTATTGGGCAGTTTGCTGGTGGGAGTAAGTTTTGCCAAGGGACTAGCCTTGTCGCTCAATATTCCGCTGGTGGAAGTGAATCACTTGCAGGCACATATTCTCGCACATTTCATCACGCCATCGGAGGGTAGAACTACTGCACAACCACAGTTCCCATTCCTATGCCTATTGGTCAGTGGTGGCAATAGTCAGATTGTGCTGGTGAAATCACATTGCGAGATGGAGATTATCGGTCAAACCATTGACGATGCTGCGGGCGAAGCGTTTGACAAGTGCGCCAAGATTATGGGACTCCCCTACCCTGGTGGTCCTTGGATTGATCGATTGGCAAAAGAAGGCAATGCAGACGCGTTCCAGTTTGCCAAGCCCAATATCCCTGGGTACAACTACTCATTTTCAGGACTTAAGACATCCTTCTTGTATTTCCTGCGCGATAATCTCAAAGAAAATCCGAACTTTATTGAGGAAAATAAGGCTGACCTATGTGCCTCCTTGCAAAAGACGATTATTGACATCCTCATCAACAAACTCAAGCGTGCTGCTAAAGACTTAAAAGTCAACGAGATTGCTGTAGCTGGTGGAGTGAGTGCTAATAGCGGACTGCGCGACGCGTTGTTGGATTTGGGTCGTCGTCATCGTTGGACGGTGCATATTCCTCCGTTCTCCTATACCACCGACAACGCAGCAATGGTTTGTCAGGCTGGATACTTCAAATATATGGATGGCGAATTCTGTCCTATGGACGCAGTACCATATGCAAAAACTAAGATTTGACATACTCAAACCATATACCGACATCATCTTATTTGTGGTGGCATTGTTGGTGGCAAACTACTTCTGGAAATTCACCGTACTGGGTGACGAGGGAGGAACACAAGTCACGTGGTTTGGGTTGGATATCACACGTCCATTTGATTGGATGGCGCACCATATCAGCAGTTTGGTGTATTGGATTATATCACTGACCAACGAACATGTGCATTTCTTCGAGCCCAACCTCATACGTTTCGACACAGGCACTGGCACACGCATTGTATGGAGCTGCACGGGGCTGAAGCAATCATTTATTTGGATCGTGATTATGTTGGCGGCACGGGGTAGTTGGCTACGCAAATTATGGTTTATCCCGCTTGGATTGGTGTGTGCTTATTTGTTCAATATTTTGCGTATTACATTGATTGCTATAGCACTAGAACACCACCCCGAATGGTTTGACTTCTTACACGAGTACTTATTCAAGTATCTTTTCTACGGCATGCTTTTCTGCCTATGGCTCTGGTGGACTCACAAGATATCTATTTCTTCTCGCGAGGCAGTATAACCGCCACGAATTATGCGGTTATTGTGCGGTAATAGTGCGATTATTGTGCGGTACCAACAGAGGTTAGATGAACGTATTAGATGTAGCGACCAGTTATGCTCTTCGGATTATTGCGGATGTCATCAATAGTGCCAGTAGCCACCACTGTACCGCCATCACGACCGCCATCGGGACCCATATCAATCAGATAGTCGCACGAGCGAATCACATCAGGGTTGTGCTCAATGATAATCACCGTATTGCCCTTATCTACCAAGCGACGCAACACACCCATCAACACACGCACGTCCTCGAAATGCAATCCAGTAGTAGGTTCGTCCAAGATATATAGGGTCTTGCCCGTACCTGGACGAGCGAGTTCGGTCGCCAATTTCACGCGTTGGCTTTCGCCACCCGACAGCGTAGTAGATGATTGTCCTAGTTTAATATAGCCCAAACCAACATCTTGCAATGTCTTGATTTTCTTCAGAATATATGGTTGACTATCAAAGAACTCCACAGCTTGATTGATGGTCATATCCAGTACGTCTGCAATGGACTTGCCTTTGAAGCGCGCCTCCAATGTCTCACGGTTGTAACGTTGTCCGCCACATACTTCGCATGGCACATATACATTCGGCAAGAAGTGCATTTGAATGGTTTTGTAGCCATTGCCACTACACTCCTCACACCGTCCTCCTGAATTATTGAACGAGAAGCGACCCGCTTTCCACGAACGGATCTTACTCTCTGGCAATTGCGCGAATAGGGTACGGATATCGGTAAACACGCCCGTATAAGTAGCTGGATTACTGCGTGGTGTACGCCCAATAGGCGACTGGTCCACCGCAATAACCTTATCAATATGCTCCAAGCCCTCAATGCTATCGTATGCCAAAGGCTTACGCAGACTGCGGTAGAAGTGCTGGCTAAGAATAGGATAGAGCGTTTGATTAATAAGGGTGGATTTGCCACTCCCCGACACACCCGTTACAGCAATCATCTGACCAAGAGGGAAAGAGACATCTACGTTCTTGAGGTTATTGCCTCGACAACCGCGGAGGGTGAGGTAATCGGGGCTTGACGCGCGACTCGCGGCTCCCGATTCCAGCGTAGCGGAGAGTTCTCCGCGCAGGTATTTAGCCGTGAGCGTATCAGCTTTGCGTAGTTCAGCGGGGGTACCACTGAAGACGATATGCCCACCCAATCGACCCGCTTTAGGACCAATATCTATGATATAATCCGCTTGACGCATCATATCCTCGTCGTGCTCAACTACGATGACGGAGTTACCCATGTCACGGAGTTGCTTGAGTGAATCGATGAGACGTTGGTTATCACGCTGGTGCAAGCCAATACTTGGTTCATCTAAAATATATAGTACATTGACTAACTTACTACCCACTTGTGTAGCCAGACGAATACGCTGATTCTCTCCACCCGAAAGGCTATCGGACGAGCGAGAAAGGGACAAGTAGGATAGTCCTACACTGAGCATAAAGCCCAAACGAGAGGTAATCTCTTTGATAATCGGCTCAGCGATAGCGCGCTGCTTATTGCTTAGTTTGGCAGGCACATTCATCAGCCACGCCCTAAGATCGGTTATGTCTATTGCCGAGAGTTCGGCGATATTCTTCTCTGCAATGCGGAAACTGAGTGCTTCGCGGTTGAGGCGCTGACCTTTACATGTTGGACACTCGCACCAAACCTCTTCCTTCTCCTCTTTCTCGTCCTCAGGCTGTTGCACATACTCCAACATACGTGTGTACCAGTTGTCATCATCGCGAAGGATATTATCCAATTCGCCGTTATCTGATTCCCGAGTCTCAAGTCCCGATTTGACTTTTCCCAATCCTCTACATGTAGGACACCAACCCTGTGGAGAGTTGAATGAGAAGGTATGCGGTGCAGGTTCGGCATAACTCATACCCGTAGAGGGGCACATGAGGTGGCGAGAGAAGTAGCGGACCCCCTCTCGCTCCCCCTTCGAGGGGGGAGTATTTTCTCCCTTGGAGGAAGGGTTAGGGAGGGTCAGCGCCATCACACCATCGCCTTGTGTCATGGCTTTGTCCACAGTGGCACGAAGACGTTTGAGGTCTTCTTCGTTTTCGCCTTTTAATTTGAGGCGATCTACAACTACTTCGATGGTGTGATTCTTGTAGCGGTCAAGCTTCATGCCTGGCGTAATCTCCTGTACCTCGCCATCCACACGCACATGCAAATAACCCTTGCGACGGATAGTATCAAAGAGCTCTTTGTAGTGACCTTTACGGTTATTGACCATAGGAGCAAGAACGAGCACTTTTTGCCCAGCATACTCACGAAGAATGAGGTCGATGATTTGGTCGTCGGTATATTGCACCATCTTCTCACCCGAAACATAAGAGTAAGCATCCGCAGCACGCGCAAAGAGCAATCGCAGAAAATCATAGACCTCTGTGACAGTGCCAACAGTAGAACGAGGATTGCGCGAAGTGGTCTTTTGGTCAATACTAATAACTGGCGATAGACCAGTAATCTTATCCACATCGGGACGTTGCATCGTACCTATATATCCGCGCGCGTAGGAGGAGAAGGTCTCCATATAGCGGCGTTGACCTTCAGCAAAGATGGTATCAAAGGCAAGCGATGATTTGCCACTGCCCGACAAACCAGTGATTACCACGAGTTTATCTCGCGGAATCTGCACATCTACATTCTTTAGATTGTGTACTCGTGCACCAGTGATGAGTATGTCATTGCCGTTCTTATCCATTGTGCAAAAGTGACTGCAAATACCTTTGCGGCTGCAAAGGTACAAAAAAAAATGTATATATGCAAGAAAAACTTGTTTTCTTGCGATAGGCTACATTGGTTTTGTAGTCGTTTAGGAGCGAACAACCTTCTATAGCATTCTCTAAAATCACGAGGAATTTCGCACCCAATTGGTCAAAATAACCATTGTCCAAAAACTTTCAGTCAATTTCTTTGCATATATGCGAAAAAATGCTTAACTTTGCACCCGAATTTTGAGTGGTGGCATAAGAGCCACATCCTACTCATTTTCCCTTAAAACGCTTAAAACTATTAGAACTCTTTTTGAATATATGAAAAAAGTATTAGTTATAGGTGGAGGCGGACGAGAGCATGCTATCGTGTATGCGCTCTCACGCAGCCCTCAAGTGGAGAAGATTTACTGCGCTCCAGGTAATGCAGGTATTGCCCAACTGGCTGAGTGCGTAGCTATCAAGGATACCGATGTAGAGGGCTTGCTCCTCTTTGCCAAAGAGACCGAAGTGGATCTCACCGTAGTTGGTCCAGAAGCAGCGCTGGCCGCAGGCGTAGTAGATGCTTTCCGTGCGGAAGGTATGCCTATCTTTGGTCACACCAAAGCCGCTACACAAATCGAGTCCAGCAAGGAGTTTGCCAAAATCATCATGGACAAATACCAAGTTCCTACTGCTGGTTATCAATCTTTTAGCGACTATCAAGAGGCTATTGACTACGTCAAAGCAGGCAGCTTGCCTACCGTCCTCAAATATGACGGTTTGGCTGCTGGCAAAGGTGTAGTAATCGCTACTACGATTGAGGAAGCAGACGCTGCTCTCCAAGACATGCTCTGCAATGAAGCGTTTGGTAAGGGCAAAGTAGTGATCGAAGACTATTTGGAAGGTCCAGAGTTCTCCTTTATGTGCTTTGTCAACGGTGAGAATGTCTATCCAATGCCCCTCTCACAAGACCACAAGCGTGCTTATGACAACGACGAAGGTCCTAACACAGGCGGTATGGGTGCGTACACTCCCCTACCCTTCGTGACCGAAGAAGATGAGGCTTTTGCCCGCAAACATGTCCTTGAAGCCGTTGCCAAAGGTATGTGCGCAGAGGGATTACCTCTCACAGGTGTGCTCTATGGCGGCTTGATGAAGACTGCTCAAGGCGTCAAGGTAATTGAGTTCAATGCTCGTTTTGGCGACCCAGAGACCGAGGTGGTTCTTCCACTTCTCGAGTCAGATGCCTATGACGTCTTCTACGGAATCGCGACTGGGAAATTGGCTATGGGCGATGGGCAATTGGCATGGAGAAACGAAGCCACCATCGGCGTGGTACTTGCTTCTAAGGGTTACCCTGGCGACTATGCGAAAGGTGCTGTGATTGAAGGCGTTGAGCAGTTTGACGGTCCTGTTTTCCATATGGGAACGAAGAACGACAACGGCGTATTGAAGACCAATGGCGGTCGTGTGATGATGTGCATCGCTACAGGCAAAGACATTGCCGAGGCGCAAGCCAAAGTATATAAGGAGATAGAGAAAATCCACTGTGACAACCTCTTCTACCGCAAAGACATCGCCCACTGGGCACTTTGAGAATATTGAACCAAGAACCAGGAACAAAGAACCAAGACAAATCAGTAACGACTAATCAGACGATGGTAATAAATCTTTGCTCTTTGCTCCTTGTTCCTTACTCAAAATAGATATTTTATGATAATCGACGGAAAAGTGATTTCGCAATCCCTCAAGGATGCGATGAAAATCGAAGTAGATGCATTGGCGGAGCAATATGGTCGTCGCCCATGCCTCATGGTCATCATCGTAGGTGACAACCCTGCCAGCCGCTCGTATGTGCGCGGCAAAATCAAAGCAACCGAGTACTGTGGCTTCGATGGCCACCTTGTGGAACTCCCTGAGGATGTGAGCGAAGCAACACTCCTCGCTGAGATCGACAAACTCAACAACGATCCACTCGTGGACGGTATCCTCGTGCAATTGCCTTTGCCAAAACATATCTCTGAGGATAAAGTCATCGCCGCTATTTCTGCCGAGAAAGATGTGGACGGTTTCCACCCTGAGAACGTGGCACGCCTTTGGCTCAACCAACACTGCATCCTCCCATGTACCCCAAAAGGTATCATCGAGCTCCTTGACCAAGCGGGCGTAGAGATGGCGGGCAAGAAAGCCGTAGTCATCGGTCGCAGCAATATCGTGGGTAAACCAGTTGCCAAACTCCTGCTTGACCGCAATGCTACTGTGACTATAGCGCACAGCCGCACCAAGGACTTGGCTGCCGTGTGCCGCGAAGCGGATATCCTCGTGGCTGCCGTAGGTCGTGCAAAGATGGTGACTGCCGAATATGTGAAACCAGGTGCAGCCGTGATTGATGTGGGTATCAACCGCACCGAAGATGGCAAACTAGTGGGCGATGTGGATTACGAAGCAGTATTGCCAGTGGCTGGAGCTATCACTCCTGTACCGGGCGGAGTAGGGCCAATGACCATCACCATGCTCATGCGCAACACGATTGAGTGCTTCCTTAATCGTATGAATAACAAGTAATTACAGAATTATGGAATCAGAAGGGTCCGTACCTTTATTATTAGTATATCTATTTCTCGCCTTAGGCGTATCGTTTTTATGTAGTCTGTTGGAGTCCGTGTTGATGTCCACCACCTTGTCCTATATCAATCTTCGCGAAGAAGAGGGGTATAAACTCGCCAAGGTGATGAAGAAGTTCAAGACCGACACCGAGCGTCCGCTGGCTGCTATCCTGTCGCTCAACACCATCGCCAACACCGTAGGTGCTTCTGGCGTGGGTCTGCAAGCCACCTTAATCTTCGGTAGCGCATGGTTTGGCGTTGCAAGTGGCGTCATGACTGTGCTGATATTGGTCTTTTCAGAGATTATCCCCAAAACCATCGGTACTACCTACTGGAAACACCTCATGGGCTTTGCAGCTTCGGTGATTAGTGTGCTCGTGTGGGTGCTCTTCCCTGTGGTGAAGATTATTGAGTATATCACCCGCCTTTTCCCCGAACCCGACGAAGCGGCTGTCAGCCGTGAGGAGGTGATCGCCATGGCGAATGTCGGCGAAGAAGAGGGCGTGATCGAGGAAGACGAGAACAAGATCATCCGCAATGTCATGCGTCTCAACGAGGTCAAAGCTTACGAGATCATGACCCCTCGCGTGGTTGCAGCTATTGCTTCAGAGAAGATGACCCTGCGCGAATATTACGACAGCGATGCCTACGATCATTTCTCTCGTATCCCTGTCTATGCCGATTCGCCTGAGTTCATCACGGGCTATGTCCTCCGTGGTGACGCTTTGGAGGAACTCACTGAGGATCAGTTCCAAAAGACCCTTGGCGAGATCAAACGCTCGCTACTATATTTCAACGAGGAGATGAATGTCAGCGACATCTTCGACGCCATGCTCAAGGAGAAATCGCAGATTGGTGTCGTGATTGACGAGTATGGTTGCTTGCAAGGTATCATCACCTTTGAGGATGTGATTGAGACGATCTTCGGTCTGGAGATTATCGACGAGATGGATGTCGTGACCGACATGCAGCAATATGCCCGCGAACGCTGGCAACTTCGCCAAAAACGCTTCAAACCTGTGGTCATGCGCAGCACACCAGAAGGCGAAAGCGAAGAAGCAAATCCACAACTATGATTGTACATGTAGCATCATTTTTAGAGAGTATTGGTGGTTCTATTGACAAGGACCACTACCTTCGCCCTATCCCTGGCAGAACGGGATGGGCTGCTTACTGCCGCAAACCTGAGTATTCGAAGAAGAAACAAAAGGAAATGGCAGAACGTCCTATCGTCAAAAGTTTTGCAGCAGTTAGTGCTGAAGCCAGCGCTATATTGAAAGACCCTGTTCGTCGTGCTGAATGGGAGGCGAAGTATCGGGCTGCTTTGCGCGAAGCGAGCAAGCACCAACGCATGCCTGATACGAAAGGAAAGCCGTATGTACCTGGAAGGTTGTGCGATTTTGTAAGGAAGGAGTTGGCGAAGCAAGTAAAAGAGGGATAATATGCACGTAGATAGTACGGAGAAGTTATTGTGATCCTATAGTATTGTCACGTCGAGGTTCCAATCAGGTTCCAATCAGGTTCCAATGAGGTTCCAATGAGGTTCCAATGGAGACAGGTGGCATACAAGGGGCAAATAACGGGGAAGAAAAGGGAATACTAGGTAGATAAAATACAAACACAGGTATGCCAGAGAGGCATACCTGTGTTGTTTTGTTGAAAATAAAAATGAGCTATTGCTCTTTATAGTATGATAAAAAGACTGAAATTTCTGCTTCTGTAGAAGAAGCATTCTTGAGTTGGTTCTCAAGAGTAGGATATAAACTTCCTTTAGAATTTAAATACGAAATAACAACCATTTGTATTTTTTGCAAGTTGAGGATATTCTCTTGCGCTTGGGGCACAGATTTATATATGTTATTATATTTTGTGAACACCTGACCTCCAGAATAATAATTTGTCAACTTTACAATTTGCTTGTGCACTTGCTCACACTTTTGGATATCTTCAGGACTCGCCATTGGTTGTGTAGATTGAATATTTATTGTTTCTACTTCTTGAGCGGCAACACTGGCATTTGAATTGTTGGTTGGTTTGGCAGTAACTGTAGTAGTATGAGTATTGGTGGGACGGTAAGATTCTGATACTGTAGGATTTCCATGCTCATCTAAAAACTCAATAATTGTTGCACGAGCAGCCACGTGTTGAACTCTTTTTGGAAAGCCAAACAATAGGCGAAATATGTTGGTAGATTCTCTGCGAACTTCTTCTATTACCACATTAATCAAAACTTGACTACCAGTTAGTTGTGCTTTTCTCAATAATTCGCCATAAGCACTGCTTGCTACATCAGCACGCGATAATCTCGTGTTGTTTACATCAACAATAGCTTCTACATCACGCACAACGCGGAAATTTGCTTTGTCTAAAACCACGGTACTTTGAGCACCAAAATTGTTTCGTGCATAAGGATGATAAGTGCCTACTGCACAACTGGTAGCAACAAGTGCTACGACCAAAAGAATACTAACTTTTCTCATAATTGATTGAATTTTATAAGGTTAATAATATAACTCTGCTTCTATAATAAATCCTTCTCCCCAGTCTTTTTCCCACCAATAGCCATCATTTGTATTGACCATTTTGGTGATATATACATATCTTGCACCTGCTCTAGCTGCTTTCTTTTGCAACACATGAGTTGCCTTTGAAGCATTATTTGATCTAAAAAAAGTGTGGTCATTTGGAACAATAGATATAGTTCCGATATACTTAGCATTTGCAGGTATTTGCTCTACAATTGCAGCAAAATCATTCGGTTTGTAGTAGGCATTTGTACGAACGATGGGTACAAAAGCAGGTGAGCAACCGACAAATACTAAACAGATAAAACCAATTAATAATTTCCAATTTTTCATAATTCAATATTTTATAATAGTTAATGATACACACAAAAAACGTGAGCCAACTGCTATTGGTTCTTTCGGGCATCCACTCCCTCGCCTTCCAATATGCAGAAAAGCCCACGTATAAACGTGAGCGTTTCGCAATATTCTCGGAAAGGCTATTCAAAATGTGGATGATTGAAAGAATCCTCAAATAAAGCAAACGCTTTTAATCATATGTCTGCCAAACCGATTGCTCGGATTTGCGGCTGCAAAATTACGAAAAAAAATGTATATATGCAAGAACATGTAAAAAAATGTTGTTTATTCTTAGGCAACAAGTCCACAATCGCTAGCGATATAACACATGAATTGAAGATAAAAAGCCAATAACTGACAAGTATAAAATACAATATAAAAATAGTTTGAAAATTATATAACAACGATTTGCATATTTCAAAAAAAAGTAGTACCTTTGCAACCCGAAATAAGGACAACAATATAACACTATATTTACATGAATTTCGGAACTCCCCTTACCTCTGTAGCCACCAAAGCTCTCTTGCTGGGAAGTGGCGAATTGGGCAAAGAAGTTGCCCTTGAGCTCCAACGCTATGGTGTGGAAGTGATTGCGTGCGATAAGTACGAGAATGCTCCGGCTATGCAAGTGGCTCACCGCTCACATGTATTCAACATGTTGGACGGCGCAAAACTCCGCCAAGTGATTGAGCAAGAGCAACCAACTATGATTATCCCTGAAGTAGAAGCTATTGCTACCCCTACTCTCGTCGAATTAGAAAAAGAAGGTTACCGCGTTATCCCTACGGCTAACGCGGCTTTTTTAACTATGAACCGTGAGGCCATCCGCCGCATGGCAGCCGAAGAGTTGGGTTTGCCTACTGCCAGATATAAGTTCGCTGACACCCATGAGGAGTACCTCGTAGCCATCGAGGAGATTGGTATCCCATGCGTGGTGAAGCCAATCATGTCGTCTTCTGGTCATGGTCAATCGACTGTGAAAAGCGAGGCAGATATTGAGCCAGCATGGACCGAATCGCAAATGGGCGGTCGCGCTGGTGCAGGTCGCGTGATTGTAGAAGGCTTTGTGCATTTCGACTACGAGATCACCCTCTTGACCGTGCGCCACGCAGGTGGCACAACCTTCCTCAAGCCTATCGGTCACCACCAAGTGGATGGCGACTACCGCGAGTCATGGCAACCACAAACCATGAGCGAGACGGCTATTGCACAAGCAGAGGATATCGCGAAGAAAGTGACCGATGCCTTGGGCGGATATGGTATCTTCGGCGTGGAGATGTTCGTTGAGGGTGACCATGTAATCTTCTCAGAGGTGAGTCCTCGTCCACACGATACAGGTATGGTGACGATGATCTCACAAGACTTGTCCGAGTTTGCGTTGCACGCGCGTGCCGTATTGGGCTTGCCAATCCCTGAAGTACGCTTCTTCGGCGCAAGCGCATCGAAGGCGATTGTCGTAGAAGGTGATGCGACGGAAGTAGTATTCAGCGGCGTGGAAGAAGCCTTGGCTATGCCCGGCGTGCAAGTGCGCTTCTTTGGCAAACCAGAGGTACACGGACACCGTCGTTATGGCGTGATCCTAGCTACCGATGAGAATACAGACAAAGCCGTAGCGAAAGCCATTGAGGCATTTAACTGCATCAAAGTCGCAGGCGACTTGAAGACAGTATAAAGATCGGCTACGCCTGGAGATGGTAGATCGGGCGGAGCCCTGGAGACTACAGCGAAGCGAACCACAGTGTAGCGATAGCGAAACGATCTACAACGAAGTGATCTACAGTGTAGCGATAGCGAAACGAACTAAATAAAATACAATATATGATTGAACGTTACAGCCGCGCAGTCATGCGCAACATTTGGACAGAAGAGAATAAGTTCAACGCTTATCTCGAAGTAGAAATCTTGGCTGCAGAAGCATGGAGCACCCTGGGCGTAGTGCCAGCAGAGGATGTGAAGTTGCTTCGCGAAAAAGCCACTTTTGATGTAAACCGCATCCACGAGATCGAAGAGATCACCCGTCATGATGTGGTAGCATTTACCCGCGCCGTGAGCGAGAGTTTGGGTGAGGAGCGCAAATGGGTACACTATGGATTGACCTCTACCGACGTGGTAGATACTGCTAATGGTTATCTCTTGAAACAAGCCAACGAGATTCTTCGCAAGGACCTCCACTCATTCCTCGAGGTTTTGAAACGCCGTGCGAACGAGTTTAAGTACACCCCAGTGATTGGTCGTACCCACGGTATGCACGCGGACGTGAGCAGCTTCGGTTTGAAATGGGCATTGTGGTACGAGGAGATGCGCCGCAATATCGAGCGCTTTGAGATGGCAGCCAAAGGCGTAGAGGCAGGTAAATTGTCAGGCGCAGTAGGTAACTACGCGAATATTCCACCAGCCATCCAAACCTATGTATGCGAGCACCTCGGCATCGAGTCTGCGGCTATCGCAACACAAGTATTGGGTCGTGACCGCCATGCGTTCTACTTGGCTACTTTGGCAGTGATCGCAGGTACCTTGGAGCAAATGGCATTGGAGGTACGCAATATGCAACGCCAAGAGGTACGCGAAGTGGAAGAGGCTTTCAAGAAAGGACAAAAAGGTTCATCTGCCATGCCACACAAGCGCAATCCTATCTCCTCTGAAAATATATGCGGATGCGCGCGCGTGATGCGTGGATATATGTGCACCGCGAGCGAGAACATCGCATTGTGGCATGAGCGTGATATCAGCCACTCATCTACCGAGCGTATCGTATTGCCAGATGCAACGATGCTCTTGGACTATATGTTGGCACG
Organism: uncultured Bacteroidales bacterium; assembly: GCA_937901225.1. GTDB lineage: Bacteria > Bacteroidota > Bacteroidia > Bacteroidales > Paludibacteraceae > Colicola. The sequence goes on from CALCGX010000082.1 coordinate 12,891, forward strand.
CTTCGAGGGTATCCTTGACAACCTCGTGGTGTATCCAGAGAACATGCTCCACAATATTGGTCTAACCCACGGCGCCATCTTTGCGCAACGCGTGATGAATGCGCTCATTGAGAAAGGCTTTGTGCGTGAACAAGCATACGACCTCGTACAACCTGTAGCGATGAAGACGCTGATGGAAGGCGGTGAGATGCAAGAGAACCTCAAACTCACCGAAGGCGTAACAGCGCACCTCACTAACGAGGAGATTGATGCATGCTTCAGTTTGGATTACTACATGAAGAATGTGGATTATATATTCCAACAGGTTGGAATTTAGTTTAGAGTTTAGTATTTAGAGATTAAAGGCAAGATTATATGAAAAAAGTAGATGTCGTATTAGGCATGCAATGGGGCGATGAAGGCAAAGGTAAGATCGTCGATGTATTGACCCCACGTTATGAAGCCGTTGCACGTTTCCAAGGTGGACCAAACGCAGGTCATAGCTTGTATTTCGGCGACAAGAGCTTCGTGTTACACACCGTTCCATCTGGTATCTTCCGTGATGGTACTACCAATATCATTGGTAATGGTGTAGTGATTGACCCAATTATCCTCATGGAGGAGATCCACGCTATCGAGGCGATGGAGGTGGATGTTAAGAGCCGTTTGCAAATCGCTAAACGTGCGAACCTCATCCTCCCTACTCACCGTATGTTGGATGCTGCTTCTGAGAAGAAGAAAGGCGATAAGAAAGTAGGAACGACCGGAAAAGGTATTGGTCCTACCTATACCGATAAGATTGCACGCAATGGTCTCCGCGTTGGTGATATCCTTCGTCCAGACTTTTTGGATCGCTACAACGCACTCCGCGCTGCTCACCAAGAGCTACTCGGCGGCATTGAATTGCCAGACGACAGCGCATGGCTTGGTGCCATCGAAGAGATGAAGCAATTCCCTATCCTTGATAATGAGGTGGTGGTTAACCAAATGCTTAAGGACGACAAAGGTATCTTGGCTGAAGGCGCTCAAGGCTCATTGCTTGACGTGGACTTCGGTACCTACCCATTTGTAACTTCTAGCAACACCCTCTGCGCTGGTGCATGTACGGGTCTAGGTGTGGCTCCACAACATATTGGCGAAGTATACGGTATCTTCAAAGCATACTGCACACGCGTAGGCGAAGGTCCATTCCCAACCGAGCTCTTTGACGAGGTAGGCGAGGAGTTGCGTAAGATCGGTCACGAATTTGGCGCTACTACAGGTCGTCCACGCCGTTGCGGTTGGCTCGACCTCGTAGCACTCAAATACACCGTGATGATGAACGGCGCTACATCGCTTATCATGATGAAGAGCGACGTGCTCAACGACTTTGAGACCATCAAGGTGTGCGTGGGCTATGAGCTCAATGGCGAGAAGATCGACTACTTCCCATTTGAGGCTGACGCAGACAATATCAAACCTATCTACAAGGAGTTCCCAGGATGGAAGTGCGACGTATCTGTATGCCGCACCTACGAGGAGTTGCCTAAAGAGCTTAAGGAGTATATCGCATACATTGAGCAAGAGACGGGTGTTAGCATCGATGTAGTATCTGTAGGTCCAGATCGTAGTGAGACAATTTTGAGATAAAATATTGAACCAAGAACAAGGAACAAAGAGCCAAGACAAATTAGTTTAGTGCAGTCAATAGCAATAAATCTTGACTCCTGAATCCCGGCTCCTGAATCAAAAAGAATATATGAAAAAAGTAACATTGAAACTCTCCGATGGCACCTGCTTCACAGGAACATCATTTGGCTACGAGAAGAATGTAGCCGGAGAGCTCGTATTCAATACCACCATGATTGGTTATCCAGAGGTGCTGACCGACGCGAACTTCGAAGGTCAACTCGTGGTGATGACCTATCCATTGATTGGTAACTACGGCGTGCCTGCATGCAGCAGTTTGGAGAACGGTTTGTCCGAGTTTATGGATAGCCACCGCATCCATCCTGCAGCAGTAATCATGACCGAGTATAGCCCAGAGTACTCACACTGGAATGCCAATGAGGATCTCGCCGCATGGCTCATCCGTGAGCAGATTCCTGCTATCACAGGTGTAGATACCCGTGAGCTGACCAAGCATCTCCGTGAGAACGGCACCATGCAAGCTACCTTGATCTTCGAGGGCGACGACACTACCCCTGTGGCAAACGACGAGAACCTCGTACAACAAGTTTCTTGCAAAGAAGTGGTAACATACAACGCTGGTGCAGGCAAGAAGGTAGTACTCGTGGACTGCGGCGTGAAAGAAGGTATCATCCGCTACCTACTCTCTCGTGGCGTAGAGGTAACACGCGTGCCATGGGACTACGACTTCAACACTTTGGAGTTTGACGCACTGTTGCTGAGCAACGGTCCGGGCGATCCAGAAGATTGCGCTGTGACCATAGAAAATATCAAGACCTTCCTCGCTAAGGGCGAAGATAAGCCATTGTTGGGCCTTGGATTGGGCAACCAACTCCTAGCTCTTGCAGCTGGTGCTGAGGTACTCAAACATAAATATGGTCACCGTGGTGCTACCCAACCTGTACAAATCGTTGGTGGTGAGCGTTGCTATATCACCGCACAAAACCACGGTTATGTAGTGGATGGCACTACCCTGCCAGCTGAGTGGAAGGAGTGGTTCATCAACATGAACGACCGCACCAACGAGGGTATCAAGCACGCAGAGAAGCCATGGATGGCAGTACAGTTTATTCCTGAAATGAACTGCGGACCAAAAGACTCTGAATTTGTATTCGATATCTTCTTCCAACTTCTTAAGGGCACTTCTATAAATTGATTTATAGTGATTTTGAGGTTTATATTGAGGAGATTGCTTGGCGGAATGAAGGCGCATAGCGAGCTATGCAACTGACTGACAACGAGCAATATACCAATAAAAAGCCAAAAGCATATAAAAATGTTAATATTTAACTCATAATGGTTATTCTTCTAAAATGTTGAATTTATAGAAGTGGCCTTAGACAAATAATGACAATGGAGAAAAAAGATATTAAGAAAGTACTCGTGCTCGGTTCAGGAGCATTGAAGATCGGTGAGGCAGGTGAGTTCGATTACTCTGGTTCACAAGCCCTCAAGGCCCTTCGTGAAGAAGGTATCTATACCGTACTCATCAACCCAAATATCGCTACCGTCCAAACTAGCGAAGGTGTAGCAGATAAGATCTACTTCTTGCCAGTTAACCCATTCTTTGTGGAGAAAGTGATTGCGAAAGAGCGTCCAGATGGCGTATTGCTCGCTTTCGGTGGACAAACCGCGCTCAACTGCGGTGTGGAGCTCTACAAAACTGGCGTATTGGAGAAATATAACGTACAAGTGCTCGGTACTCCAGTACAAGCTATCATGGATACCGAGGATCGTGAGCTCTTCGTGGAGAAGTTGGACGAGATCAATGTCAAGACCATCCAAAGCGAAGCTTGCGAGACTATCGAAGCCGCTCGTGCAGCAGCCAAAGAACTTGGTTATCCAGTCATCCTCCGTGCAGCATACGCTCTCGGTGGCTTGGGTTCTGGCTTCTGTGACAACGAGGAAGAGCTGAATATCATCGCTGAGAAAGCGTTCAGTTTCTCTCCACAAGTACTTGTAGAGAAATCACTCAAGGGCTGGAAAGAGATTGAGTATGAGGTAGTTCGTGATAAATACGACAACTGTATCACCGTCTGCAACATGGAGAACCTCGACCCACTCGGTATTCACACCGGTGAGTCTATCGTGATTGCTCCTACCCAAACACTCACCAAGTCTGAGGCAGCCAAGCTCCGCGCATTGGCTATCAAAATTGTTCGCCACGTAGGTATTGTGGGTGAGTGTAACGTACAATACGCCCTCGATCCTTATTCTGAGGATTACCGCGTGATTGAGGTCAACGCTCGCCTCTCTCGCTCTTCTGCATTGGCTTCTAAAGCAACTGGCTATCCTCTCGCTTTCGTAGCAGCTAAGATCGCTCTCGGCTATGGCCTCTTCGAACTCAAGAACTCTGTCACCAAAGATACTCCTGCTTTCTTCGAGCCAACATTGGACTATATCGTAGCTAAACTCCCACGCTGGGACCTCGGTAAGTTCCGCGGCGTAGATCGCGAGATCGGCTCCAGCATGAAGTCTGTGGGCGAAGTGATGGCTATCGGTCGTACCTTCGAGGACACCATCCAAAAGGGTCTTCGTATGATTGGTCAAGGTATGCACGGTTTCACCGAGAACAAGCAACTGCATGTGGATGACCTCGACCACGCATTAGCAGCTCCAACCGACAAGCGTATCTTCTTCCTCTCGCAAGCATTGCATGCGGGTTATAGCATCGACCGCTTGCACGAGCTCACGAAGATCGACCGTTGGTTCCTAGAGAAACTCCAAAATATCGTTAAGACCGACAACGAGCTCAAAGCAGCTGGTACCCTCCAAAACATTGACGAGGACTTGATGCGCAAAGCTAAGATCCAAGGTTTCTCTGACTTCCAAATCGCGAAAGCTGTAGGAATGGGCGAACATATGGATATGGATTTTGCCGTGCTCGTAACCCGCAAGCATCGTCTCTCTTTGGGCGTTAAACCAGTTGTAAAACAGATAGATACACTCGCAGCTGAGTTCCCTGCTCAAACCAACTACCTCTACCTCACCTACTCCGGTGTAGCCAACGATGTGAAGTACCTCAACGACCGCAAGTCTGTCGTTGTACTCGGTTCGGGTGCTTACCGTATTGGTTCGTCTGTAGAGTTTGACTGGTGCGGCGTACAAGCCCTCAAGACCATCCGCGAGAACGGCTACCGCTCTGTGATGATCAACTACAACCCTGAGACCGTTTCTACCGACTACGATATGTGCGATCGTCTCTATTTCGACGAGCTCACCTTCGAGCGCGTGATGGACATCCTTGAGTTGGAGAACCCACACGGTGTTATCGTTTCTACTGGTGGTCAGATCCCTAATAACCTTGCACTCAAACTCGATGCACAACATATGCCTATCCTCGGTACTACCGCTCGCAGTATCGACAACGCCGAGGACCGAGACAAGTTCTCTGCGATGCTTGACCGCATTGGCGTAGACCAACCTGAATGGAGCGCCCTCACCTCTATGGAGGATGTAAAGACCTTCATCGACAAAGTGGGTTTCCCAGTACTCGTTCGTCCATCATACGTACTCTCTGGTGCTGCGATGAATGTCTGCTTCAACCAAGAGGAGCTCGAGCGCTTCCTCAAGATGGCAGCTACCGTCAGCAAGAAGCACCCTGTGGTAATCTCTAAGTTCATGCTCAACACCAAGGAGATTGAGATGGACGCTGTGGCTAAGGATGGCGAGATCATCGCATACGCTATCTCTGAGCACGTAGAGTTTGCAGGTGTACACTCAGGCGACGCAACCATCCAGTTCCCAGCACAAAAACTCTATGTAGAGACCGTGCGCCGAATCAAGAAGATCTCTGGTCAAATCGCACGCGAGCTCAACATCTCTGGTCCATTCAATATCCAGTACCTCGCTCGCGAGAACGAGATCAAGGTGATTGAGTGTAACCTCCGTGCTTCACGCTCGTTCCCATTCGTATCTAAAGTATTGAAGATCAACTTCATCGACATAGCTACCCGCATCATGCTCGGTCTCCCAGTAGAGAAACCAAGCAAGAACTTCTTCGACTTCGACTATGTGGGTGTCAAGGCATCGCAGTTCTCCTTCAACCGTCTGCAAAAGGCTGACCCAGTCATCGGTGTGGACATGACCTCTACGGGTGAGGTTGGTTGCCTCGGCGAGGACGCTAACGCTGCCCTGTTGACCTCTATGCTTTCCGTAGGCATGCGCGTACCTAAGAAGAATGTACTCTTCTCTATCGGTTCGCCAAAGCAAAAAGCACAAATGCTCGAGTCTGCACGCCAACTCATCGCGAAGGGCTTCAATATCTACGCTACCCTTGGTACAAGCCACTTCCTCACAGAGGCAGGTATCCCTAACACAACGGTTTACCAACCATCTGAGGAGGGCACCCCACAAGCTATCGACCTCATGCGCGAAGGCGTGATTGAGTTCGTAGTGAGTGTACCAAAGGATATCGTGACTGATCCACAAAACGATGTTTGCTACCATGTTCGTCGTGCGGCTATTGACCTCAATGTGCCATTGCTCACCAATGCACGCCTTGCAGCAGCGTTCATCAACGCTTTCTGCACTGTCGATGTCAACGACCTCGCTATCCAATCGTGGGATGAGTATAAGTAGGAAGACCGTGTCTGTACCTACTGCTTCGACGGCTCATGCCCTTGTGAATAAACTAAATGCTCAGCAAATTTGCTGAGCATTTGTTTTCTTTGTCCATTGCCTCCGAATCGCATTCGAGTAGGCACGACCTCCTAATGTATGATGTATTGGTAAAAAGCACTTTTATTAAGAATCCCTTCCCTTGTACCTTCCTTTTATCATCCGTGTTAGTAACCAAGGAAGAACCAAAGAAGAACCAACCAACACCCTAAGAACTCCCAAACTTCAAAAAAGTACTTTTATTAAGATTTCCCTCTCTTTTACCTCTCTTATACCTTGCCTATTTCCACCGAGAGAACACCGACCGACGACCGAGAAAACTCCGACTCAACTCCCTGCCTCCAAAAAAGCACTTTTCTTAAGATTGGCTTCCTAAAAAAGTTGTCTGCATTCCTAAAAAGGTTGACTAAAATCCTAAAACAGTTGACTCATCTCCTAAAGTTTTATACTATCTGCTCAGCCTCTAAACTAAAAATTGCAGTAAAAAGCGATTTTATTTGCTCAATCCAAAATATTTTTATATCTTTGCAGCCACAAATACCTTAAACTTTTTATCATATGCGTTACTTAATACCTATTGAACTATGGATTTTCTCTGTGGATGACGAACTCCTATGGGAAGGATACTTCTATTATGCCATTTCTGAAAGGAGAATTACAGAAATTGTCAATTTTACTCTTAATTGTGAGAATAAGGAAGGCTTATTTGAGAACATGCCCCAAAGAATACTGGAAAGCATCTCAAAGAAGGCAGATAAGATGTCTCGCAAAATAATATTAGATGAAAAGATACCTGTAACAAATTATCAAATCTCATTATCGAAGTATCTGCCAATAGGTATTCTGCTCTTATTCCCTGAAATCGTTTTGAATGAATTGAATTTAGAAGGTCTATTTGATGCTTATGATGTAAGGTCTATTGATGAGCTGTGGAATATAGAATACCTAAAACCGCTAAAAATTGATGAAAAATAAATACCCATGAAAACATATATTCTTGATACTATTGACCGCTTTAAACGATATAGTCAAACCTTAGATGTTCAGACAATACTATGCCAAAAGGCGTGGTATGTTCTCAATGAAGATGGCGACGACGAAAAACTCATATTTCAAAAGGATGGCACTATAATAGTGTCTATAAATGGCACTACAAAAACTTACCAGTGGGAATATATTCCTTCTATGCAATCGGTGCATATAAAGTACTCTCAATCAGAGGGTATTATGTTGAAACCAGCATTTTTAGATGGCATTATTTTAGCATTTCAAAAGACTGGCACAAAAGAATGCATGTTTCTAATCGATAACGCTTTAGGTGAGAACAAAAAAACACTATCTTTAAGTTCTGTAAAAAAACATCTATTAGCTTATGAGGACGGTAATATTACTGAAACAGAAATTCAGAAATTATCGAAAGAATTAGAGCTGGCTAATGCAGCACAAGAAAAAATAAAAAAGGAACAGGAAGAGGCTCGTAAAAAGGAAGGACGAATTGCAGAATTACAAGATATTATACTTAAATATGAAAGGGATAAAGAAAATTTAGATCTTTATTATAAAGAAAAAAACATAAAACGATATGAAAAATGTCTTGGAAAATACACAAGACATAATTATGATACAGGTGACCCCTTGTTTAATATGGTTCAAGCTGTACTTATTGGTATTTTTACCTTGGGAGGTATATTAGGAGGATTGCTCATTTTCGATAAAACAGAGATGTGGGTCTTTTTACTCCTTGCACTTCTTTCTGTTGTTTTAGGTCCATTATGTGGTCATCTTATCGCGAAATTATGCACTGAAGACATAAGGTTTAATATCTTCAAAAATAGATGTAACAACTCAAGTTTTCAACGACATAAATTTGATGAAATGAATGATGCTTATGTGTCGTATGTAAAAAAAGAACTTGAATTGCTTATTCGTGAAGATGAAATAGAAGCAATACGGCAAGAATTAGAACACCTATAGTACTAGAACCTTAGAGCGTAGATAAAAATCGTCCGCAGCTTTTTTATACATTCAAGACAAAAAAATAGCAACTCAAATAATTAACCAACGGAGTATGCCGAAAATCCAACAAAGAGTAGGCAAAAAAACTAAATAATTATGAAAAAGTTCTTAATACTAGCATTTTTGTATTTCTTAGCACCATCAGTATTTTCTCAATACTATCAATCAACAGATCTATATGAAGAGACCTACTACCAACCTACTAATTATCAACGAAAATCGTACTATCAATCAACCGACATATATCAACAACTACACAATAGCTTACTACAACAAGGATATGAATACTATGGACAAGTAAAGACATACATATACTCAGGAACCAGTTTTGTTAGTTTAGGTGGAATGAAGATATATTATAAGAATCTTGGTCAACGTTCTAAAATTATAGCATCTGATGGAAGTTCTATATATTCTGTTTTCACAAATCCAGATTTCCAAAATTCAAGATCAATCTCTGCAAGATTTGAATATATTATTGAGGGTAATGGAAAATATCTATTTTTCAATCCTTAAGTTTTGCTGGATAAGAACATCCAACAAATCGAAACTGCTATTCGTCAGGCTTTAGGACAGACACCATCCGAGTTATATGCTGACATTGTGGAGCGTGGTGTGTATCTCACAGGTGGTGGAGCATTGTTGCACGGACTAGCCAAACGACTGAGCGATAAATTCCATATTCAATTCCATGTCGCAGATGAGATCCTCTGCACTCGGTTGCAAAAGGTACTTGCACTGCACTAGAGAATACTGACAATTTTAGTTTTTTTGATTAGAAATTAAGTAACTTTTCAATGTGAATCTTATGGAAAAGAATCATGATATAACGGGCATACCTACTGGAATAATTGTTCTAGATGAAATTTTGTTAGGTTTGCGGTCTTCAGATTTAATTCTTATAGGAGGCTGTCCATACGTGGGTAGAACTTCGTTTATGGTCTCCTTGGTAAATAATATAACATTCAAACAAGGAATACCTACTGCAGTGCTATCATTAGAGATGCCAACGAAATTTTTACAGGGTCGTTTGATAATGAATGCATGTGACATCAATGTTGAGTATAGCGAATTTCTTGACATGCTATCATCTAGTACTCCTGAAGAAGTAAATGCCAAGTTATGTAGCATCAATAAATCCAAATTGATAATAGACGATACTCCTCCTGGATTGTGCATATCTGAATTACAAGAAAAGGTACATGCCATTGTAGATGAATATGGTATAAAGCTATTTTTTGTGGATTACTTAGAACTAATAATAGCATCGGAAAAGTATGATCCAGATTTAGACCGCAAAGAAGAGTGGCGGATGATAGTACATAGTTTAAAACAATTAGCTGTAGAATTGGATATTGCCATAGTTGTTTTTTCGTTATTAAGAAGAAAAACTATGTCAGAAGCCGAGAGAGATGGATATGAACCTTGTTTGTATCAAATAGGGTATGGGGCATGTACAGAAGCGGTGCTTAATGATCTTGATGTTATCTGTTTGCTGCATCGTCCTGATTTGATCAAAAATCAAAAACCAGATATTGAGGATTGCCAAATTATTGTAGCAAAGAATCATAATTCCAGCAAAAACATTGTTTGGGGTAAATTCAATAGAAAACATTTCCGTTTTGAAAACATTGAATAATTGTATTATGTAAATCATCTTATCATAACTAATGGCTTTTATGGTCTAACCCAAGCCGATGCACAACGTGCAATAGAAATACTAAACCAACAAACTAAAAAACAAACCTTTATGAAACTCCCTCTCAAACACTCCTCCATTGCGATGGCTATATGCGCATCGCTGTATGCATTATCAGTATTGATTTGGCAAATTCCAGCGGTAAAAGGTTGGATAATCTGGCAAACCAATATTGGCTATTTACCTCACGTAGCCGTCCTTACTGGAATGATTTTCTTCGGTAAAGGATTATATCACAACAAAGAACAAATACCTCGCCTCACCAAACCACTTCGTTTGCAAATAATAGGCATTGTGATTACTACACTATGCGCCGTTGTGTATAATTGTTTCTTTGATGGCTATATTCTTATAGGTGGTGTACCATTCTTTTATTGGGGGAACCCATGGATACATGTAGCTGTAATTATATGGGTTGCTGCATGGCTATTACAATTTGCTTGTGCGAAATCAGAGAATACTTATGCGAACCAAGCATTAGGTATCAGTGGAATAATAGTAGCAATTGCTGCTGCAATACTATTGATACTTATGATAAGTTCTTATATTCGAGTGTTACTCGTAGGACAAGTATTTGGTTTTCGGACAACTACTTGGGTAAATTGGCTTAAACCATTAACTTTGATTGCGATGGGCGGAATCCTTTTGCTAGAAAACCATGTCATACATAAAGTAAAAAACGAATGCAAAGAAGTGCAATCATACTCAAAAGTTAACCAAGTGATTGCAAAAGTGAGTGCCATCTCATTGCTGTTTATTACTATACTTGGAGTCCTTAGTGCTTTGTGTAATTGGTTTGAAAATAGTTATTGGGGTAACTGCTATTTGGCTACTGCTATAGGTCTAATACATCTACTCTGGATAAGTAGTGTAATGGTAATGTTGCTTGAAAAACAATTACCTAAGTGGCATCGCATACTCAACATCCTCGCGCCACTGGTCATCAACGGAGTAATAGTATTGATGTTATTTCTAGAAGCTTATATACCAAAAGAGGTTATATATCATTTACCGACTACTTTTACTGAAGATATACCCATTATATTGGTCATTCTATCTCTTGTATTTGTAGTCGTAGTATGGTTAATCAACACATTTGTGGTCCTAAAGAATCACCATATCAATAAAAATATTGTTTAATAAGTAGAGAAACCTTCGGCACAATCGTCTTATCTCGCCCAATGGGCTCGAACGATTAATCGCAAGCGATTTTTCGGCACGCGAAAACTTTTTTCAGAAAAAATACACCCTAAAACTTGCATATTTCGCAAAAATGTAGTACTTTTGTGCCCGAAATGTTGTATATATATATACTTATTGTATTTATATAAAATAAAATGGGCATAATAGATTGGGTATATGACCAAGAAATTCGTGGTAACTACACTTTTTCACAAGAAGAAGTAGTTGCTGCATTACCAGATAAGTCGAAGGGTAACATAAAAACCACATTAGGACGCTTGATTAAGCGAGGACGTTTGCAGTCTGTATATAATGGTTTTTATGTGATTGTTCCTGTACACTATCAATTAAAGGGCGTTATACCACCAACTTACTACATTGATAATCTAATGCGGTATATCAACAAACCGTATTACATCTCTCTGTTGTCAGCAGCCGCAATGCATGGCGCTGCGCATCAGAGAGCTATGTACACGCAAATAATGACTGTGCCGCCAAGAAAAAATGAAACAAGAAAAAATCCTTTACTGGATTGGAATTATAGACAGAATATGCCCACCGAATTTTTGCTATCTAAGAATGCGGAAATGGGGGTCCTATGGGTATCATCATTAGAATTAACAACCATTGATTTGGTGCAATTCGCACATAATGTTGGTGGGTATCAACGAGCCGCCACGGTACTTGCTGAGTTATGCACAGAATTAAATGTTGAAAAGATTGTAGCTATACTACCATATACCACTATCGCAACCATTCAACGATTGGGGTATTTGTTGGAATATGTCTTAGAAGAATCGCAGTTGGCGAATGATCTTTATAGCAAAATATCGCAACAGAATCAATTGAAGAGCATATTGTTAGATACGAAACAACAAAAAAATCCAAATAACACACCTAATCGTTGGCATGTGAACGCCAATGTAGAAATAGAAATAGACGAATTATGGTAAATCGTGCATCTATAATGGCATGGAACGAACATGCTCCATGGATAGAACCAGCAATGGTAGAACAGGATTTGATAATCTGCAGAGCACTGGTTGATATCTTTAGTGATGAGTTCTTGCGTGAGCAATTGGCATTCCGTGGAGGCACTGCGCTCCACAAACTGTATATGCATCCTCAACCACGCTATAGCGAGGATATTGATCTTGTACAAATCAACCCAGGACCGATTAAGCCCATTTTATACAGATTAGGAGAAGTTCTAAGTTGGATGCCAGACCGTGTTACAAAAGTCAAACGATACAATAATACCATTCTTTTTCGCATGGAATCAGAGATTCCTCCTGTGCAGCCGATTCGTTTGAAGGTGGAGATTAACTGCTTTGAGCATTTTAATGTGTTGGGATTGCAACGCATTCCTTTTGAAGTTAATAATCCGTGGTTTAGTGGTAAATGCGAACTAACCACCTATACCTTTGAAGAACTTGTTGGAACGAAACTTAGGGCTCTGTACCAACGCAAGAAAGGACGTGATTTGTTTGATTTGCAAATTGCACTTCAAAAAGCAGCTCCTAACATAGACCAAGTTATGGAATGTTATAATCGTTATATGGAGTTTGTGGTCGATAAAGTTCCAACCTACAAACAATTTGTACAAAATATGGAATTGAAGATGGAGGATCCAGATTTTCTACATGATACAGAATTACTTCTTCGTACAGATTCAGAACCTTTTGACCCTGCAACAGCCTATCAATTGGTGAAAGAAACATTTATTGAACGCATGACTGGTAAAAGAGAATAAGTGCAATTTATTACTCACCTTCGGTACAATCGTCTTATCTCGCCCAATGGGCTCGAACGATTAATCGCAAGCGATTCTTCGGCACACAAAAACTTTTTTCAGAAAAAATACACTCACGAACTATTCGGTGTTTTTGATGTATTTTGTTCGGTGTTTTTGAGGTATTTTGATCTGTGATTTAGAGGATATTCTTACATAATTACGGCAAACTTTCGGCATAATCTTCGGCACGAAGAAAAAAATAACAAAAAAAAATCACTCAAGCGGGAGGCGTTGGTAATCAACACCTTCCGCTTGCTTTAAGTACCTTGTTACAACAAAATTCACAAATCTTCGGCACAAAACCCTTTCCGTGCCGAAGATTTTTGCAGCATTATTATAGAGACACGTTTATAGAAAGCCACCTAAAGCCCATAGATCTCCCACAGATCTCCTATGGTGGTCCCGAAACTCACAGGGAATTTCATACCCGATTTAGCAAAATATAGATTCTCGCAAAACTTTTTGCACATTTGCTTGCGAATATGCTCAAAAATTCGTACCTTTGCAGCGGTATTTACGGAAGAATCCAAATGCTATGAAGACTTTGGACAAGCTATCCAATCGTAAGAAGAGTATAAATAATTTTGGATAATTTTCTATAATATACTACACTTTTTGGAGCGAATAATAATTTTTGTCACAAATAAATATTTGTTTTTATGCAAGCTTTAACAGCAACTAACTTTACCTTCCCAGGTCAAACCAATGTGTACCACGGCAAAGTGCGTGATGTATATTTCATCGGTGAGGACTGCCTCGCGATGGTAGCCACCGACCGTATTTCTGCTTTTGATGTGATCCTGCCAAAGGGTATTCCATTCAAAGGTCAAATCCTCAACCAAATCGCGGCTAAGTTCCTCGATGCAACAGCAGACATCGTTCCTAACTGGAAACAAGCTACTCCAGACCCTATGGTAACCGTAGGTGTTCGTTGCGAGGGTTATCCAGTAGAGATGATCGTTCGTGGTTACCTCTGCGGTTCTGCATGGCGTGCGTATAAGAGTGGCGTTCGCGAGATCTGCGGCGTACAACTGCCAGAGGGCATGCGCGAGAACGAGAAGTTCCCTACCCCAATCATTACTCCTACTACCAAGGCTGAGATCGGTGCACACGACGAGGATATCTCTCGCGAAGAGATTATCGCTCAAGGACTTATCCCAGAGGCAGAGTACGAGCAATTGGAGAAATATACCCTTGCTCTCTTCAACCGTGGACAAGAGATCGCTGCTAAGCAAGGACTTATCCTTGTGGATACCAAGTACGAGTTTGGTAAGCACGGCGACCAAATCCTCCTCATGGACGAGGTACACACCCCAGACTCCAGTCGCTATTTCTATGCAGAGGGCTACGAGGAGCGTTTTGAGGCAGGTTTGCCACAAAAGCAACTCTCTAAGGAGTTCGTTCGTGAGTGGTTGATGGACAACGGCTTCCAAGGCAAAGAGGGACAACAAGTTCCTGAGATGACCGACGAAGTAGTAGCAGGCATCACTGCTCGCTATATCGAGCTCTACGAAGGCATCACCGGCGAAAAACTCGTCCTCGACGCTACCGCAGAAGACCTCACCGCTCGTATTGAGAAGAATTTGAACGTATATTTTGCAAAATAATAAGACCGCCTTGCGGCTGTTAGATATTAGACCACTATGTTGTTAGACCACCCTGCGGGTTGTTAGATTATAGAATTCTAACATCTCGTAGTGGAGTGGTTTATAACTTCAACCACGAGTAATCCAAATAATAAACTTTAAAGAATATTACAATCATGAAAAAGATTCTTTTCGCTGTGTTAGGCACATTGATTTGTGCATCGTTGTTTGCAGAAAATAATTCTTCTGCTATTGTCTATACAGAAGATAGTTTGAGCGCAGAATTGAAGATTACTTCTACTTACTTTGATGGAGAGGAACACTTTTTTACCTTTAAAATTCCTCAAAACAAAACAATCAAAGTAACTCGTATCAATAGTGTATATTTCAAAGGGGCAATAGATAGAGTAATTTCTCTCTATATAAATGATACAGAAGACATTATTAGTAATCATGAGAAATTTAATATTGGTGTGTATGTTGATACCCTCGTTAATGCAGGCGGCTTCACATTTGTAATAGACAACATACCAGAAGATTACGCTTATCAGCCAAAAGATCCTGCTATTACCGTTCGTTTTGCAGTGATAGATGAGCACCCTTCTACCGAATCTATCTTACTGAATGGTGATGTAGAGGTTGTTTCGGGTGCATTTAGCACATCAGGTAATCAAGATTTTATGGGTACCAAGGTGACAGCTATCTTGGGTGACGATTATAATGAATACACTTGCTTTGGTTCTGCTCGTGGTGGTATGATTCGTGGTAGTAATGAGGGCTATTTGATTCTTAGTGGTAATCCTAACGGTTATGGTAATCGCAATGTATATATCAACCGCTATACATCAAATGGCGATGTGATTATGACCGCAGGTTCTGGTCAAGTAGGTATCG
>CALCGX010000083.1 GCA_937901225.1 uncultured Bacteroidales bacterium
TATAGACTGGGGTTGGGGCTTCGATCCTATCAACGGCTCTAATCAATATGGTGGCTCACAATTCCACTTCGTACTTGGACAAGAATTATAATATATATAAGGTGTAACATGAAACGATATATTTTAATCGCCATTATGGCATTCTCCGCTTGGAGTGCTACCACTCCTATGCTAGCGCAAAAGTTCTCTGTAGCATATGTTGATATGCAATACATATTGAAGAATCTTCCTATGTATGAAACGGCTAATGAGCAACTTAATATGATTTCAAAACGTTGGCAGAAGGAGATTGATGCCTTGCAACAAGAGCTGCAAATTCTTACTACCAATTACCAAACAGAGCAAATTTTCCTCTCTGCGGAGATGAAACAACGTCGTGAAGACGAGATTCTTCAAAAAGAGCAACAGTTGCTTGAACTTAAACGTACTTATTTCGGACAGGAAGGTGAGTGGTACAAGAAACGTGAATCGCTACTCAAACCTATCCAAGATGAAATCTATACAGCAATCCAAGATATTGCCAACGAGAAGCATTATGATGTGGTTAAAGATCGTTCTGCGGAACCAAGTCTTATCTATATGTCTAGCAAATTGGATATCTCAGACCAGGTGCTGATAAAATTAGGCGCAAAGTAACTATCCGCACCGCACAATAACCGCACAATAACCGCACAATACCCGCACAATTCGTATACCCTTGGTATACTTGTCGTATGAAATAATAACATTAAAAAGATAAAAGAACAATGAAAAAAATGATTCTTATGCTTGCTTTGGCATTGCCTATCCTTGCAAGCGCACAAAAGATTGGACACGTTAACTCGCAAGAAATCATGGCTATTATGCCAGAGACCAAGCAAATGGGTGAGAAATTAGACTCTTTGCAATCATCTTATGAGACTCAACTGGCCAATATGCAAGAGGAGTTCAATAAAAAACTCACTGAGTTCCAACAACAACAAGCTACCATGACTGCTGGTGTACGTGAGTTCCGTCAACAAGAGTTGGCTGAGATGGAGCAACGCATGCAAATGTTCTATCAAACCGTACAAAAGGAGTTGCAAGCTAAGCAAGTAGAGTATCTCCAACCTGTACAAACCAAACTTCTGGAGGCAATCAACAAGGTGGGTGCTGCACAAGGTTGCACCTATGTGATGGATAAAGCAGGTATGCTCTACATCGCTCCTGATGCATTGGATTTGACCGCTGCTGTAAAAGCAGAACTCGGCATCAAGTAACTCTTAACTGTCAACTGTAAATTGTCAACAGTCAACTGTAATGGCTGACGGCTATTTGGAATCTCACTATGCTGAATACGAACAACGTAAAGCAGCATGGCTCAAAAAAAAGAAAAAGAAACAAGCTCGTCCTCTGATCGAAAAACCAGAGGACGAAGCCTTATAAATACTCATAATTATGACAAAAGTTTTGCAATCTACTCTCCGCGACTCTGCTCTCGCGCGTTGGACAGTCCTCGTGCTCGTGGCATCGATGATGTTCTTTGCCTATATGTTTGTGGACATCCTTTCTCCTTTGGCATCTGTGCTCAATGATACCCTCGGTTGGGATCAAGGTGTGTTTGGTACGTATGCATCTGCCGAATATATCTTGTGTGTCTTTGGCTTCTTGATTTTTGCAGGTATCATTCTCGATAAGATGGGCGTTCGTTTCACAGGCTTGCTCTCTGCTGGCTTGATGGTGCTTGGCGCTTCTATCAAATATATCGGTATCTCCGACTGGTTTGATGCCAACAATATCGTATGGCTCAACTCTTGGTGGACAGCTATGCCTGGCTCTGCTAAGATGGCTGCTTTCGGATTTATGATCTTCGGTTGCGGCTGCGAGATGGCTGGTACTACTGTTAGTAAGATTCTTGCTAAGTGGTTCAAGGGTAAAGAGATGGCACTTGCTATGGGTCTTGAGATGGCTATCGCACGTATTGGTGTGTTTGCTGCTATGGCATTCTCACCTGCTATTAGCGAGCATTTTGCTGCTAATGGCCAACCATCCGTTGTGGCTTCATTGCTTTTCGCTGCGCTCTTGCTCGTGGTTGGCTTGCTCAACTTCTTCGTATTCACTATCATGGATACCAAGTTCGACAAGCAACTTGTGGCGATTGGTGAGGCTACCGATATGCACGACCCAGAGGATGAGTTCCATGTGTCTGACCTTGGCAAGATTTTCTCTAGCAAGATGTTCTGGATCATCGCTCTCTTGTGCGTATTGTACTATTCGGCTATTTTCCCATTCCAACGCTTTGCGACTAACTTCCTCGAGGAGACATTGATGATTAGCAATGCAGAGGCATCTGGTTTGTTCAAGTGGTTCCCTATCTTGGCAATGGTATTGACTCCATTCCTCGGTATGTTTATCGACTATAAGGGTAAAGGTGCTTCGATGATGATGGTAGGTGCGATTATCATGGTTATTTGCCACAGTATCTTCGCGTTTGTCTTGCCACTTTATCCAAGCAAGACCTTGGCACTCTGCACTATTCTCGTGTTGGGTGTTAGCTTCTCTTTGGTGCCAGCATCTATGTGGCCATCTGTTCCAAAGATTATTGATGAGAAGATTTTGGGCTCTGCTTATTGCCTCATTTTCTGGGTACAGAATATCGGTTTGTGCTTAGTGCCAATGTTGATTGGTACGCTTCGCGTATCTACCAACGGTTATGTAGTACCTATGATTGTCTTCGCTTCATTTGGTGTCTTGGCATTCTTGCTCAGCCTCGCCTTGAAGGTAGAAGATAAGAAGAAAGGCTACGGCTTAGAGTTGCCAAATAAGAAGTAAGAACTTGTGCACCAAGTTGGTGCAGAATTAGCAATTACCTATTAATCACCATTTATGTTTTCGGACATAAATGGTGATTTGTTTATAGCATTTTAGTTATAAATTTTAGGTGAGGTATTACTCCCATCCGATGGTAGCTATCACAGGATAGTGGTCGGAATAGCGCTTCTCGCCTACGCGGCAAGTGAGCGGATGAAGGCTACGGGAGCAGAAGATATAATCAATGCGGATGCCTATGCCATGGCGCTGATACGTGGCACCATAACGCCCTAAACTACTTTCGGCAAAGCAGTCGCGCATACCTAGATTCATCGTCCAATAGACCAGTGATACGGGCAGCGCATTAAAATCACCAACCGCTATCACTGGATAAGGCGATTGGCGAATAGCACGGCGCACCTTCTGCACTTGTTTGCGGCGCAGTTGGCTGGTCTGCGTAAGCTTGCGATTGAGTGAACTTTCCTTGAAATGTCCTGCGGTAAGCGAGTCGAGACTGAAATCGGCATCCTCCAACTTAAAACTCTCAAGATGGTTCACAATCAGGCGCAACGTATCCTTACCCACCACCACATCGCATTGACTGCTGATGTTGGACATGGACTCGTAGCGTACCGTTTGCTTGTGGATGAGCGGATAGCGCGAGAAGACCACATTGCCGAATTGACGGCGGCTATTGTAGTGCTTGAAGTCGTAATAGGTATAGGGATATTGGCGCATCACCTCACGCAACATGGGCAAGGTGAGGCGTTGACCACTCTTATAGACTAAGACCTCTTGCAAGCAGACGATATCAGCATCCATGCGGTTGATGTATTGTAGCATGGCTAACTTGGAGTCGAGGCTCTCGCCAATCATCATTGCGCGGGTGTTATAGGTCAATACCTTGAGCTGCTGAGCAGATTTGGTATGGTGCTGCCAAGGCATACGGTGGGAGAATAGCGACCACGCGCACCAGAAAATGAGGAGCGCAACAATAGACCAAAATATGCGTCGGATAATGCGAAACATGATGCGTTATTTTGGTTCGAGGGTGATGAGTGGAATGAGCATCTCCTCCATCGAAATACCTCCATGCTGGAAGGTGTTGCGGTAGAATTGTGCGTAGTAGTTGAAATTGTTGGGATATGCAAAGAAGTCGTTGCCTGTGCAGAACATATAGCTACTGCTGACATTCGGACAAGGCAATCCTACTTGCTTTGGACGAGCAATCTCGAAGCAGTTTTTGGCACTGCAATTGAGGGCTTTGCCTACCTTGTAGCGGAGGTTGGTATTGGTGTTCTTGTCGCCAATGATTTGCACGGCATTGTCCACGCGTGTGGTGCCATGGTCGGTGGTGAGCACTACCTTATAGCCGAGTGCAGCAATTCGACGGAACATCTCCGCCGTAGGCGAGTGCTTAAACCAACTGAGGGTGAGGCTGCGGTAGGCTGCCTCGTCGTTGGCGAGTTCACGCATCATCTTGCTATCGGTGCGTGAGTGGGATAGCATGTCGATGAAGTTGATTATCACCACGTTAAGCGGTGTTTTGAGCCCCTTAAACTGACGGGTAATCTTCTCGCAAAAGTCGCTCTCATTGACCTTGTAATAGGTGTAGCCATAGCGTTTGCGGAAACGGTCGAGTTGAGTTTGAATCAGGGATTCCTCGTTGTTGTTTTTGCTCTCTTCTTCGTCTTCGTCAATCCACAGGTTGGGGTACATCTCCTGAATTTGCTGCGGCATCAGTCCCGCGAAAATGGCATTGCGGGCATACTGTGTGGCAGTAGGTAGGATGGAGGTGTACATCTGTTCCTCTTTGATGGTAAACCACTCCGAGAGAAGGGGTTGGATAATCTTCCATTGGTCGTAGCGGAAATTGTCGATGACCACGAAGAATACTTTCTCGCCAGCATCGAGCATAGGGAAGATGGTTTGCTTCATCAGGTCGGGCGACATGAGTGGGCGTTTGGCTCCTTGCGCAAACCATGACTCGTAGTTCTTGGCGATGAACTTAGCAAACTTAGTATTGGCTTGTTCGCGCTGCATATGCAACATCTCATGCATGGCAGAGTCCACATTCTCCAATTCAAGCTCCCAACGCGTGAGGGTGCGCTCTACGGCCATCCACTCCTCGAT
>CALCGX010000084.1 GCA_937901225.1 uncultured Bacteroidales bacterium
CCGGCTTCGAGGTTCGTGACGTACACTATACTCACTATGGTCGTCTCTGTCCTATTGAGACTCCTGAAGGTCCGAACATCGGTTTGATCTCTTCTCTTTGCGTTTATGCGAAGATCAACGACCTCGGCTTCATTGAGACTCCATACCGCAAGGTGGAGAACGGTGTGGTTAACCTCAACAACGATGAGGTAGCATATTATACTGCTGAGGATGAGGAGCAAGCTATCGTAGCTCAAGGTAATGCTCCATTGGATAAGGATGGCAAGTTTATCCGCACCAAGGTTAAATCTCGTTTCGAGGCTGACTTCCCAGTGGTAGCACCATCTGAGGTGAACTTGATGGACGTTTCTCCATCACAAATCGCTTCTATCGCAGCTTCTTTGATTCCATTCTTGGAGCACGACGATGCTAACCGTGCGTTGATGGGTTCGAACATGATGCGCCAGGGTGTACCATTGCTCCGCAGCGAGGCTCCTATCGTAGGTACTGGTATTGAGGCACAATTGATTCAAGACTCTCGTACTCAAATCATGGCTGAAGGCGATGGTGTTGTGACCTATGTAGATGCTGATAAGATTGTTATCAACTATGCTCGCAACAAAGATGAGGAGTTTATCTCATTCGAGACCTCTGAGAAAGAGTACAAGTTGCCTAAGTTCCAACGTACCAACCAAAATACTACCATCGACCTCCGTCCAATCGTTCGCAAGGGCGACAAGGTAACTGAGGGACAAATCCTTACTGAGGGTTATGCTACCGAGAATGGTGAGTTGGCACTTGGTAAGAACTTGAAAGTAGCTTATATTCCTTGGAAGGGTTACAACTACGAGGATGCTATCGTGCTTAGCGAGCGCATCGTGCGTGAGGATATGTTTACTTCTGTTCACGTGGTTGAGCAACTCTTGGAAGTGCGCGAGACCAAACGTGGTATGGAGGAGTTCACTGCTGATATTCCTAACGTAAGCGAAGATGCTACCAAGGATCTCGACGAAAACGGTATTATTCGTATCGGTGCGCACATCAATCCAGGCGACATCATCGTAGGTAAGATCACTCCTAAGGGTGAGTCTGATCCTTCTCCAGAAGAGAAACTCTTGAAGGCTATCTTCGGTGACAAGGCTGGTGACGTGAAGGATGCTTCTTTGAAAGCTACTCCATCACTCAGTGGTGTAGTAATCGGCAAGAACCTTTATAAGAAAGCCATCAAGGACCGCAAGCAAAAGCTTGAGGACCGCGAGACAATGGCTAAACTCGATGCGCAATTCCAAGTTAAGGCAGAGCAACTCAAAAACCTCTTGGTAGAGAAATTGGTTGTATTGCTCAAGAAGCATGTATCTGCTGGCGTGAAGGATTATGCAAATACCGACGTAGTAGCTAAGGGATTGGAGTTCACCGCAGAGCGCTTGCAAAACATCGACTACATGTCTGTGATGTTGGCTTCTTGGACTGAGGATGAGCACACCAACGACTTGGTTTGCCGCTGTATCATGAACTATATCGCTAAGCACAAAGAGATGGATGCTCAGCTCAAACGCGAGAAGTTCAACCTCACTATCGGTGATGAGTTGCCAAATGGTATCATTGAGATGGCTAAGGTATATATCGCTAAGCGTCGTAAAATCCGCGTAGGTGATAAGATGGCGGGTCGCCACGGTAACAAGGGTATTGTATCCAAGATCGTGCGCGTAGAGGATATGCCATTCTTGGCTGACGGTACTCCAGTAGATATCGTATTGAACCCACTGGGTGTGCCTTCTCGTATGAACATCGGTCAGATCTTCGAGGCTGTCCTTGGTTGGGCTGGTAAGGAACTCGGTGTGAAGTTCGCTACTCCTATCTTCGATGGTTGTACCTTGGATTCACTCAACGAGTGGACCGACAAAGCAGGTATCCCACGTGCTGGTAAGACCCAACTCTTCGACGGTGGCACAGGTGAAGCATTCGACCAAATGGCTACTGTAGGTGTAACCTACTTCATGAAGCTCGGTCACATGGTTGACGATAAGATGCACGCACGTTCTATCGGTCCTTACAGCTTGATTACCCAACAACCACTCGGTGGTAAAGCACAATTTGGTGGTCAACGTTTCGGTGAGATGGAGGTTTGGGCACTCGAGGCTTACGGTGCTGCATACACCCTTCAGGAGATTCTTACCGTGAAGTCTGACGACGTGGTTGGCCGTGTGAAGACATTTGAAGCAATTATCAAGGGCGAAAATATCCCTACGCCCGGCGTTCCCGAGTCCTTCAAGGTGCTTGTTAAGGAGCTGCAGTCGCTGGCACTGGACGTTCGCGTTCCCAACGAAAAGGGCGAGGAGATCCAACTCTCCACGCTGTGCAACGAGGATGAGCCCGCACCTTACGCCAAGGCTGACATCAAGGCGCTTGACGAGCTGATGGGCGGCGAGAGCGTCGAGACCGACGATCTGCTCGATTCCTTCCAGATCGAGCACGAGGACGGCGATGATAGCCTGCTGCCCGAG
>CALCGX010000085.1 GCA_937901225.1 uncultured Bacteroidales bacterium
CGCGTGGTTGGTTAGCTGCGCTCGCATTGCTTGTAGCAGTGGGGGCAGGTTGGTCGGGTGGGAGCCCGGTGATACGCACGCCGTTGGAGGTGTATTGTTCGCCATCCACCTTGATGGTTGCAGGTGGGATGGTGAAGGTACCCTCTTGGTTCGCCATGAGCGTGTAGGTATAGGTGAGGGTAAACGACGAGGTGCGTTTGCCATTGACGAACGAGGTGGACGATGATTGCGAGGTATAAGGACCTGCAATATAATCAAA
The DNA here is from genome assembly GCA_937901225.1 of uncultured Bacteroidales bacterium. Lineage (GTDB taxonomy): Bacteria > Bacteroidota > Bacteroidia > Bacteroidales > Paludibacteraceae > Colicola. The sequence continues at coordinate 260 of CALCGX010000085.1, forward strand.
ATCCGTAAACTCTGGCGCACGCAAGTCTTTAGCACGTTGGTTCACCGAGTAGGTGAGTTGGAAGGGCTTACCGACAATCACTTGAGCAGGTGCAGAGGCCTTGAATTCTACATCTTGCGCCAGTGCGGTCAGCGCCATGTTGCAAATAAATAATATCAATAGTATCTTTTTCATAATCTTACCATTCTTTCTCTACGCGACGTTTCTTGCCTTGTTGGCGTTGTAGTTTCTCTTGTGTCTCTTGTTCGTCTTGCTCAAGGGCTTGCAGGATTTGCTCGGCAGTCTCTTTGTCCATTTGATCCTCGTTTTGCTGTTGCTGCTGTTGTTGCTCTTGTTGCTGTTGCTCTTGTGGTTGCTGTTGTTGTGTAGAGTCGTTTTGCTGTTTTTGCTGTTGATTTTGGTCTTGGTTTTGTTGCTGCTGTTGCTGTTGTTGCTGTAGCTGCTGCATGGCTTTCACGAGGTTGTAGCGCGTGTCGTTGTCCTTGGGGTTGCGTCGCAACGATTGTTGGTATGCCGCCACGGCTTTGTCGTATTGCTGTTGCGCATAGAGGGCATTGCCCATGTTGTGATAGGTGTCAGCCAATCGGCTGTCGATGAGCTCTTTGCGCGTCTTGTCGTCGGATTTGAGCAGTTGCTCTGCTTTGGCATATTGTTCCATTGCCTCGGGGTATTTCTCCTGGCGGAAGAGTGCATCTCCCAGGTTGTAGTGTGCCTCGAATGATTGGTCGTTCTTGTCCAACGCACGGCGGTAGTTGACCTCTGCTTCGGTGTAGTTGGAGTCGTTGTACTGCTTGTTGCCACGACGTACGTCAGGGCTCTCATGCTGCGCAAAAAGCAGCGAAGCGATGCATAATGATATGATTGTAACTAATAATCGCATATTACTGTTCAGTTATTCGTTTCACTTTTCCGTTTTTTCTCCAAACAAGTCCATGCGTGTGAGGCGGTGGTTCTTGCGTGAGAGGATGAAGAACTCAATGACGAGCAACAATAGTGCAATCAGCACGAAGGATTGGTATTGCTCGTTGTAGTCGGCATAGACGGTAGTCTCTAGGTCGGTCGTTGCGATGCGGTCGAGCTCCTGTTGGAGGGCACGCATGGCGGTATTGGTATTGTCGCAACGCACATAGATACCACTACCTGCTTGTGCGATTTGCTGACACATCTCTTCGTTGAGGCGGCTGACTACGACTTGTCCGCTGCGGTCTTTGAAATAGTCGTTGGTGCCTGGCTTAGGTATAGGTGCTCCCTCTGGCTTACCAATACCAATGACAAAGACTTGGATGCCCAACTCTTGTGCCTTTTTAGCTGCGGCAATGGCATCATCCTCGTGGTTCTCACCATCGGTGATGAGGATGATAGCACGTCCTGCATCGCTCTCTTGTGCTCCGAAGGAGGTGATGGCTGTTTGCAGGGCAGTGCCGATGGCCGTACCTTGTGTTTGGATGAGGTTAGGGGTGATGGTGTTGAGAAACATCTTGGCTGACACGTAGTCGCATGTGATAGGGAGCTGCGTGAAGGCTTCGCCAGCAAAGACCACCAAGCCCACCTTGTCGTCCACCATGTTGTCGATCATCTTGCTAAGCATCTGCTTGGCACGGTCCAGACGGTTAGGAGCTACATCTTCGGCGAGCATGGAATTGGAGATATCCAATGCTACCATCACTTCGATGCCTTGTCGCTTAACGGTCTTCTCCTGTTGCCCAAATTGTGGACGTGCAGCAGCGATGATGAGCAGCACTGCCGCCACAATCATCAGACTGAACTTCCATACAGGTCGGCTCTTAGATGCATCTGGCATAAGCTGTGCCATCAGTTCGGGATCGCCAAACTCCGCCAACTGGCGGCTCTTGCGCTTGGTGTAGATGATGTATGCAATCACGAAGACGGGTATCGTGATAAGCCACCAAAGCATTTCTATATTTGCAAATCTAAACATATCTCTAATCTCTAAACACTAAACACTAAACACACTAAACTACTCCGCAATGGTGCGAAGAACTAGGAATCGAAGCAGCACTTCGAGCAGTAGGCATAGCAGAGCAGCCGTGAGGAATGGCATGAAATGCTCGGTGCGCTTGGAGTACTCGCGAACGCGAATCTTGGTCTTCTCGAGTTGGTCGATCTGTTGGTAGATAGCGCGCAGACTATTATTGTCGGTTGCGCGGAAGTACTCGCCGCCTGTGAGTTGAGCGATATTGCGGAGGGTGGTCTCGTCAAACTCCGAACTCATCGTGCCATATTGCACGCCATATGGCGTATGCATCGGTACGCGTACTTGGTCGCTATAGCTGCCCACGCCTATCGCGTATACGCGTATATTAAAGGTCTTGGCGATTTCGGCTGCGGTTTGTGGGTCGATGTCGCCGCGGTTGTTGCTACCGTCGGTGAGCAGGATCACTACCTTAGACTTTGTTTCCGAATCTTTCATGCGGTTCACTGCGTTCGCTAGACCCAAACCGATAGCCGTACCATCTTCGATCATGCCGAACTTCACCGATTGGAAGAGGTTGACCAACACGGCATGGTCGGTGGTCAGAGGACATTGGGTGAAACTCTCGCCTGCAAATACCACCAAACCGATCTGGTCATTGGGACGTGAGAGCACAAACTCCGTAGCCACGGCTTTAGCTGCCTCCAGACGGTTGGGCTTGAGGTCCTCGCCCAGCATAGTACCTGAGATGTCCAACGCCATCATGATGTCGATACCCTCGGTGGATTCCGATTGCCAGCGATTACTCAATTGTGGTCGTGCCAAAGCCAAAGACAACAATATCACCAATAGCACACGCAACACAAAAGGCACATGGATCAACCATACACGCAAACTCTTGGGCTGTTGCTGCAAACTAGCTGTCGAAGACAACTGCACCGATGCACGAGCGGTGCGCAACTTCCATATATACCATCCTACTACTGGGATCAGCAGCAATAAAAACAAATATCCTGGACTAGCAAATGTCATATCTCTAAACACTAATCACTAAACTCTAAACTGTAGGTGCTTCAGCACCGTCCTCTAAACTTTTAATCGTCGTTTCTTTGACAAAGGTATATGCACTACGCAAACTCAGTTCGTTTTCGTCGGGTGTGGCGGTCCACTTGGCGAACTTTACCAAATCTGCTAATGTGAGCATCTTGCGCAGTTGCTCGTAGAGGTCTTTCTTGTCGCTCAAGAGCGGACGCATGGCACGCAATGTCTCATCGGAAGTCTGCTCGGCACTGCTTACCTCAAATCGGCGGGCGATGTACTCGCGTACCACGTCGGTAAGTTGCGTGTGGTATTCCTTGATTTGACCTGTTTGCCAGATCTTCTGCTCGCGGATGGCGTCCAACTTCTCCAGAGCCACTTCCTCTGCGGGACGCAATGGCTCGACTGCTACGGCATCCTCATCGCGTTTGCCCATACGACTTTGCAGGTAGGTGATGAGGTAGTATCCGCCTACGCCCACGCCTGCTACAGCCAATGCCAGCAGTACCCATCTCAGAAATCCCCACCACCAGATAGGTGCGCGGTAAATACCCTTAATGTCGGTGATGGCCATGTCGGTAGAGTCCATCTCAAATGGCTGTACCACATTCAGAATCAGCGATTCGCTCCATACGGTATCGTCGCCACTGACGAAAGGCAGGGGTTCGATGTAGAAGAGCGAGTCCTCGAAGGAGGTCAGCGTCAGGTATTGGTTGTACTGCACGCGGCCGTCGCTGAGGGTGGTGGTATCTACGATGGTACGGTCCACAATCTCAATGCCAGGAATCAGGTGTTCGCCCAGCACAGGCATCTGCACCTGCTCTCCTACCTCGCTGGTAGCACGCAGATGCAAGTCGGTTTAGTCGCCGATAAAGAGGGTGGTACTATCTATTGCGGCACTAACCACCAGTGCCAAAATCGTTGTTAGCATTTGAATAAGTGCATTAAAGCTTTCACATAATCTTCATCCGTGCGCACGCTGACATGGCTTACGCCCGTGCGGGTGAAGAGTTGTTGCATCTCGTTTTGGTTGTCGCGCCATGCTTGCGCATAGTTGTCTCTCACCGATGTGATGGCGGTGTCCACCCACAAGTCATTGTTTGTCTCGGCATCGTGGAACTTCACGAGTCCGATGTTGGGCAACTCGGCTTCACGGCGGTCGTATATCTGTATGGCATTCACCTCGTGGCGGTTAGAGGCAATCATCAGCGGTTGATACATATTGCCTGCGCCGATGAAATCTGAGATGAGGAAGGCAGTGCAATGGCGTTTTTGAGCATTGGCAAAGTATTGCAATGCTTGTGCGATGTCGGTACCTGCGGAAGTGGGCTCAAAGCTCAGCAACTCGCGGATGATATGCAGCACGTGGGTTTTACCTTTCTTAGCAGGGATAAACTTCTCAATCTTGTCGGAGAAGAATATCACACCCACCTTGTCGTTGTTGGCGATGGTGGAGAATGCCAATGTAGCAGCCACCTCCGCCATCATGTCGCGTTTCATCTGGCTGAGCGTACCGAAGTGACGACTGCCCGATACATCCACCAGCAGCATCACAGTGAGCTCGCGCTCCTCTTCAAACACCTTGATATAGGGCTTGTTGAGGCGTGCGGTCACGTTCCAGTCGATGGAGCGCACATCGTCGCCTGGCTGATACTCACGCACTTCGGAGAACGCCATACCGCGTCCCTTGAACTGCGAGTGGTATTCGCCCGCGAAGATATTTCGGCTCAACTTACGCGCCTTAATCTCTATCTTCCGTACCCGTTTTAATAGTTCTTCAGAGGTCATTCTCTCTAAACTCTAAACTCTAAACACTAAACACTAAACCAATCAAGGAACTTGCACCGCGTTCAATACCTCGGTTATCACATCCTCGGTGGTGATGTTGTTGGCTTCTGCCTCGTAGGTGAGTCCAATACGGTGGCGCAATACGTCGTAGCAAACGGCACGTACATCCTCTGGAATCACATAACCACGGCGGTGGATAAATGCGTATGCACGAGCTGCCAATGCCAAGTTGATACTTGCACGTGGTGAACCGCCAAACGCAATCATTGATTTCATGTTCTCCAAACCATATGCCTCTGGTTGGCGAGTAGCAAACACGATGTCCACGATATACTTCTCGATCTTCTCATCGATATACACCTCGCGCACGATTTGGCGGGCTTTGAGGATATCGGAGGTCTCGAGGATAGGGTTGACTTGTATCTTTTCGCCTGTGATGTTTTGGCGAATGATCTGCATCTCCTCCTCTTTCTTTGGATAGCCAATCACCACCTTGAGCATGAAACGGTCGGTCTGTGCTTCAGGCAATGGATAGGTACCCTCTTGCTCGATAGGGTTTTGGGTAGCGAGTACGAGGAATGGCTCACCCAACTTGTAGGTCTGCTCGCCGATGGTGATCTGACGCTCTTGCATGGCCTCAAGCAATGCGGATTGCACTTTGGCTGGAGCACGGTTGATCTCATCTGCCAATACGAAGTTAGCGAAGATAGGACCTTGCTTTACCTTAAACTCTTCCGACTTTTGCGAGTAGATTTGTGTACCCAATACGTCGGCTGGCAACAAGTCTGGTGTAAACTGAATACGGCTGAAGTCGGCTTTTACCAATTTTGCCAATGTGTTGATGGCCAAGGTCTTTGCCAAACCAGGTACACCTTCCAATAGGATATGTCCGTCTGCCAACAAACCAATCAACAGACTCTCTACGAGGTGCTTTTGACCTACAATCACTTGGTTCATGCCCATGGTCAGGGCTTCTACAAACGAACTCTCACGCTCGATGCGCTCTTGCAGTTCGCGAATATCTACGGTAGTTTGCATATGATAATTTTTTTATAATGAACTATTTTCACGGTAAAAAACACACCTTCAAGTGCGTCCGTGTAAATATGTACAAAAACCGTGCCAAACCAATAAAAAAACGTCAGGATTCTACCCTGACGCTTTCTTTATGCAATGCTTCCATCACTTCGCGGATAACCGTTTCGCTCAGTCCATGTTGCTTGCCTTGTGCTAAGCAATGCTCCACAACTTGCTGCCAACGCTCGGGTTGCAGCACCTGTTCGCCATGTGCGTGTTTCCACTCACCTATGGCGCGAGCCACGTCCGCGCGCTGTGCGATGATATCCCACAACTGCTCGTCCAGCTGGTCAATCTCTGCGCGAAGCGATGCTAAGTCTTTCATTCAACTCCTGAACTTCTGAACCTCTCAACGCAGTTGAGCAATAGCCTCCTTAATAGTCGCAATACGGCTTTCGGCATCCGCTTTCTTCTTGCGCTCCAACTCAACCACCTCTGGTTTAGCGTTTTGAACAAAGCGCTCGTTGTTCAATTTGCCCATCACACCGCGGAGGAAACCCTCTTGGTGAGCTAACTCGGCTTCGAGTTTCTTCAATTCTTCGTCCACATTGATGAACTTCTCCAATGGCACGCTATACTCGGTGGTACCGATGATAAAGGATGCGCTACCTGCGCTCTTCTCTGCGCCTACAGCCAACTCTACGTTCGCCAATTTCACTACCACAGCTGGCAATGCCTCTGGGCAAACCAAAGTCAACACCTCCTTAGGAGAGATATTCTTCTGTGCACGGATATTACGGATAGCAGAGATAATATCGAAGCATTGTTCAGCTTCCTTTACCTCTGAACCACTGAACTCCTGAACCTTCTCCAGAGGAGAAACCATGAGTGATTCGCCATCTTGGCGCTCCTCGATAGCTTGCCATAGCTCCTCGGTGATGAATGGCATGAATGGGTGCAATAGCTTGAGCATGGTATCCATGAATTGGATAGTCTTCTCATAGGTTGCCTTATCAATTGGCTGACCGTATGCAGGTTTGATAATCTCCAAGTACCAACCAGAGAACTCGTCGCAGAAGAGCTTATAGATAGCCATCAATGCTTCGCTGAGGCGGTATTTGCTGAAGAGGTCAGCCACCTCTGCTTGTGCTTTGGCGAGTACAGCCTCGAACCACTCAATACCCCACTTATTTACTTCTGAACTACTGAACTCCTGAACTTCCCAACCCTTGATGAGACGGAAGCAGTTCCAAATCTTGTTGCAGAAGTTACGTCCTTGCTCGCAGAGGCTATCGTCGAAGAGGATATCATTGCCCGCAGGAGCGCAAAGCATCATACCCATACGCACACCGTCTGCACCAAAGCGCTCGATGAGATCCAATGGATCAGGGCTGTTACCCAATGACTTAGACATCTTGCGACCCAATTTATCACGCACGATACCTGTGAAATATACATGACGGAATGGCATCTTGCCGATATACTCGTATCCCGCCATGATCATACGTGCTACCCAGAAGAAGATGATATCTGGACCAGTCACCAAGTCAGCGGTTGGATAGTAGTAGTTGATCTCCTCATTGCCTGGATGCTCGATACCGTCAAAGAGGCTGATTGGCCAGAGCCATGATGAGAACCATGTATCGAGTGCACCTTCGTCTTGTACCAACGCATCTACGCTCAAGCCCGATTTCTCGGCAGCTGCCTCGATGTTTGGCGCTACGATGATCTTATCCTCTGGATAGTTCTCTGCGCCTGTCTCTTCGAGCAATGCTTTCTCGTAGTAGGCAGGGATACGGTGTCCCCACCAGAGTTGGCGTGAGATACACCAGTCTTTGATATTCTCCAGCCAGTTGCGGTAGGTGTTTTTGTATTTGGTTGGATAGAAGACGATATCGTCGTTCATTACTGGTGGCAATGCGATGTCAGCAAAGTGCTGCATGCGGATGAACCATTGCAAGCTCAAACGTGGCTCGATAGGCACATTGGTACGCTCCGAGTAACCCACCTTGTTGGTGTAGTCTTCCACTTTCTCCACCAGTCCTTCAGCTTGGAGATCCACTACGATTTGCTTGCGGCAGTCGAAGCGGTCCATACCTTGGTACACTGCCACATTAGGATAGATGTCAGCCTCTAATCCCTCTACATTCACGTGCGCATCTGCGGTAAAGATATCATAGGTGGTAAGGTCGTATTTTTGTCCCAATGCGTAGTCATTCACATCGTGTGCTGGAGTCACTTTCAAGCAACCTGTACCAAACTCAATCTCCACATAGCGGTCCTCAATCACAGGAATCACACGACCTACCTTAGGTACGATCACGTGCTTGCCTTTCAACCATTGGTTCTTAGGGTCTTTAGGGTTGATACACATTGCCACGTCACCCATAATGGTCTCAGGACGGGTGGTAGCTACTACTGCGTAGTAACCTTTCTCATCTTTATGAATCACATTCTCCTCTGAACCACTGAACTCCTGAACCTCATCACCTTCCACTACGTAGTACTTCATATAGTACAACTTGCTATGCTCCTCTTGGTAGATTACCTCCTCATCGGAGAGGGCTGTTTGGCGCTCTGGATCCCAGTTGACCATGCGAAGACCACGGTAGATGAGGCCCTTGTTGTATAGGTCGCAGAATACATCAATCACGGCTTTGGAGCGTGTCTCGTCCATGGTGAAGGCGGTACGGTCCCAGTCGCATGAGCAACCGAGTGTACGCAATTGCTTGAGGATGATACCTCCGTGCTCCTCAGTCCATGCCCAAGCGTGCTTGAGGAACTCCTCACGAGTGAGGTCGCTCTTATTGATGCCTTGCTCTTTGAGGCGTTTGATGACCTTAGCTTCGGTAGCGATAGAGGCGTGGTCAGTACCTGGTGCCCAACAAGCGTTCTTACCCTCAAGACGTGCACGACGCACAAGGATATCTTGGATGGTATTGTTGAGTACGTGACCCATATGTAGCACACCTGTCACGTTTGGTGGAGGGATTACTACGGTGTATGCCTCACGACCATCAGGAGTACTGTGGAATAGTTTCTTGTCTTGCCAGTATTGATACCACTTGGCTTCAATCGCGGTTGGATTGTATTTTGCGTCCATGTCTATAAATAGAGTTAAAAAAGTTTCAAAGTCTTAATGAGATTCTTGCGTATAAAACACAAAACGCCAAAAATCGCGCAAAGGTACAAAAAAATACGCACAAATACAAACAAATCGAGCAAAAAGTTCACTTTTAGGTAAGATTTGGTTGTATTTGGGCTGCGTAGGGTGGCAGTAGCTTCGAGGTGGGCTCGTGCTGGCACGAGTTCGGTGCCCTCGAAGGTACAACCATGCCACTCTACGTAAGGACAAAGTCCGCATTAGGCTGCGCTGAGCGACCGTAGCTTCGGTACTCCCACGGATCTCACGGATTCCCACGGATAACAAATAAGATCAGTGCAAATCAGTGGGAATGGAAATTAATCCCTGTCTTTCCGCTGTCAATTACGTAGGATATACGTAACATATACGTAAGATATACGTAGGATATACGTAGGATAACCGAGTTGTTAACATAAGAATACCCTATCTTCCCTCTGCCTTCTGCCTATTTCTTTCCGCTTTCTTTCTCGTTACCATTTCGATACCACTCCATTACCACGCTATTACCACGCTATTACCATCCAATACTTTTCCCGTACCTTCCCCGTGCTTTGCCACCTGTCAAGTTCTCGGCGATATCCCGCCGAGTAAATAAATATTCTTCTATTGTCTCGACTTTTAGTCGAGTGTTCTATTTTTTCTTTGTCCATTAGCCCCGTATTTTTGTTCAAATATTTATCGCAGTCACTTTTTCCACTCAAAATTTGCATATCCGCATTTTTTTCACTACCTTTGCACCCGATTTTGAAAAGAGGATAGATTTGGACTGCTTGCAACCTCTATAAAAGAATGCTAAAAACTTGTGCCACAAGACCCAAACAGTCGCTTGTGGCTTATTATTTATAAGGAGCAAAGAATAAGGAACAAAGAATCAAGACCAATTAGCATCGACAGATCAGACGCAGGTAATAAGTCTTTATTCCTGGCTCGTGGCTCCTTAATCAAAACAACAACATGAACTATTTATTTACATCCGAGAGTGTCAGCGAAGGACACCCAGACAAAGTGGCGGATCAAATCAGCGACGCCATCCTAGACCAATTCTTAGCATTAGACCCTAACTCACACGTGGCATGCGAGACCATGGTGACCACTGGACAGGTGATTGTGGCTGGTGAGGTTTCAAGCGAGAAATATGTGGATATCCAAGGTACTGTACGCAAAACCATCGCAGAGATTGGTTATACCAAGTCTGCGTATAAGTTTGAGGCAGAGAGCTGCGGCATCTTGACTGCATTGCATGAGCAGAGTGCCGACATCGCGCGTGGTGTGGACGGACAAGGCACAGAGAACGTGGGCGAGCAAGGCGCAGGCGACCAGGGAATGATGTTCGGTTATGCCAGCGACGAGACAGAGAACTATATGCCTCTGACGTTGGACTTGGCACACACCTTAGTATATACACTTGCGCGTGTGCGTAAAGAAGGTGAGGAGATGTTGTACCTCCGTCCTGACTCCAAGAGCCAGGTGACGATGGAGTATAGCGAAGAGGGCGAGCCACTGCGTATTGATACCATCGTAGTGAGTACCCAACATGACGAGGATGTGACTCAAGAACAGATCAAAGCGGATATCCAGCGTGTGCTGTTGCCTCGCGTAGCCAAACGCGATGCGCGTTATGCCGAGTTGCTGAAGGGCGACTTCAAGCTATTGGTGAACCCAACGGGTAACTTCGTGATTGGTGGTCCTCACGGCGATACAGGTTTGACAGGCCGTAAGATTATTGTAGATACTTATGGTGGCAAGGGAGCACACGGTGGTGGTGCTTTCTCGGGCAAGGACCCAAGTAAGGTAGACCGTTCGGCAGCATACGCAGCCCGTCACATTGCCAAGAACATGGTAGCAGCCGGTGTAGCTGATGAAATGCTTGTACAGGTTTCATACGCTATCGGTGTAGCTCGTCCGGTGAGCATTTATGTAAATACTTACGGTCGTAGCAAGGTGAACATGACCGACGGCGAAATTGCCAAGATGATTGACGAATTGTTCGACCTCCGTCCGAAGGCTATCGAAGAACGCTTGAAGCTCCGTAACCCAATTTACGAAGAAACAGCTTCTTATGGCCATATGGGACGCGAACCGAAGGTAGTTACCAAAACTTACGAGTCCATGTATCGCGAAACCAAGACTGTAGAAGTAGAACTTTTCACTTGGGAAAAGTTAGATTATGTCGAAAAGGTAAAAGAAGCATTCGGTTTGTAATGAATCAGATAAAGAATGTTTGCGTTTATAGCGC
>CALCGX010000086.1 GCA_937901225.1 uncultured Bacteroidales bacterium
GCTACCATCTGGACGGCGTACCTCTTTCTTCACGCGTACTACGATAGCACGTGTTACAGTACCGTCTTTGATATCAGAAGAAGGGATTACACCTTTTACTGCTACTACGATGGTGTCACCCAAACTGGCGTAACGCTTTTTGGTTCCGCCAAGAACGCGGATGCACAATGCCTCTTTAGCACCTGAGTTGTCCGCAACTACGAGTCTTGATTCTTGTTGTACCATATTACTTAGCCCTTTCTACAATTTGAGTTAAACGCCAACGAACAGTTTTGCTCAATGGACGAGTCTCCATGATACGTACAGTATCGCCGATACCGCACTCATTGTTCTCGTCATGAGCATGGAACTTGCGAGTTTTATTGACAAACTTGCCATAAATAGGGTGTTTCTCTTTCCAGTGAACAGCAACTGTGATAGTCTTGTCCATCTTGTTGGAAACGACAATACCCTGACGCTCTTTTCTTAGATTTCTTGTTTCCATGTCAATTCGTTTTTTACTTTGTTAATTCTCTTTGACGAAGTTCGGTTGCAAGGCGAGCAATAGTCTTACGAGCCACCTTAATCTGCAACGGATTGTCAAGCGGAGAAATGCTGTGATTCAGTTTCATGCGAACGAGTGCCTCTTTCTCAGAAGCGAGACGCTCTTGGATCTCAGCAGTTGTTAATTCTTTAATTTCAGCTGTTTTCATAATCCTGATTATACATTTTGGGTTGGGTCGTAATCACGTCTTACGACAAATTTGGTTGTAATAGGAAGTTTTTGAGCTGCCAGGCGGAGTGCCTCTTTAGCTACCTCGTATGATACGCCGTCGATCTCGAAGATGATGCGTCCTGGAGCCAATGGAACTACGAATCCTTCTGGAGCACCTTTACCTTTACCCATACGAACATCCAATGGTTTTTTGGTAATTGGTTTATCAGGGAAAACGCGGATCCATACTTGTCCTTGACGTTGCATATAGCGAGTTACTGCGATACGGGCTGCCTCGATTTGACGACCTGTCAACCAGATGGTACCAAGTGACTTGATACCGAATGAGCCAAATGCGAGCTCAGTACCACGCTGTGCATTGCCTTTGATGCGGCCTTTTTGGCAGCGGCGGAATTTAGTTTTCTTTGGTTGTAACATAACTGTTTTTAATCTACAAATCGGTTAAACATTATTGTTTTTTGTTTCTGCGGAAACCACCACGACGGTCATCACGACGGCGATCGCCACCACGACCATTCTCTTGCTTTTGTGTGAAGTTAGGAGCAAGATCTTTCTTGCCATAAACCTCACCACGGCAGATCCAAACCTTTACACCGATCATACCCACCTTGGTGAGTGCACCTGCGTGGCAATAGTCGATGTCAGCACGGAGAGTGTGCAATGGGGTACGACCCTCTTTGTACATCTCGCTACGTGCCATTTCAGCACCGTTAAGACGACCACTGAGTTGGATTTTGATACCCTCAGCGCCCATACGCATGGTAGAAGCGATAGCCATCTTCACAGCACGGCGGTATGCGATCTTACCCTCGAGTTGGCGAGCGATCTTGTTAGCTACGATAGTAGCATCAAGTTCAGGACGCTTAACCTCGAAGATGTTGATTTGCACATCTTGCTTGGTGATTTTCTTCAACTCCTCTTTCAATTTGTCAACCTCTTGTCCACCTTTACCGATGATAAAACCAGGGCGAGCGGTGCACACAGTTACAGTCACAAGTTTAAGAGTACGCTCGATAACGATACGAGAAATACTAGCCTCAGCCAAACGGGCATTCAGGTACTTGCGGATTTTGGTATCCTCAAGAATTGTATCTCCGTAGTTCTTGCCGCCAAACCAGTTGGAATCCCAACCACGTACAATACCAAGGCGGTTTGCTATTGGATTAATTTTCTGTCCCATTTTGTTAATTACTTAGCTTCGTTAGTATTCTTAGTATCTACAAAAATAGTAACATGGTTAGAGCGTTTGCGGATACGATAACCGCGACCTTGAGGAGCGGTCAACAGACGTTTGAGCATCATACCGCCATCTACCATGATATTACTTACATACAGAGTCTCTTGGTCTGCTTTCTTACCGGTCTTAACTTCCCAGTTAGCGATAGCAGATTTCAAAAGTTTCTCGAGGGCACGCGATGCCTCTTTGGTAGAGAAATGCAACGCACCCAGTGCACGGTTCACTTCCATACCACGAATCATATCGGCAACAAGGCGCATTTTGCGTGGAGATGTAGGAACGTTATTAAGCTTAGCAAAGTATTGGCTCTTGCGAGCTTCTTTCATTGCTTCAGCTGCATTATGTTTTCTAGCACCCATTTTGAATTCTAAAATTTAATTGTTGTTTGATTTGATTCTTGGATTAACGGTTACCCGAGTGACCACGGAATGTGCGGGTAGGAGCGAACTCGCCCAACTTGTGACCCACCATATTCTCGGTTACATACACAGGGATGAACTTGTTACCATTATGAACTGCGATAGTATGACCTACGAAATCAGGAGAAATCATAGATGCACGGCTCCAAGTCTTAACAACATCTTTCTTGCCAGACTCATTCATAGCCAACACCTTCTTCTCCAACTTAACGTTGATAAATGGTCCTTTTTTCAATGAACGACTCATAATTTCTCTTAATTTAATAGGTTATTTCTTTCTTCTTTCAATAATGTATTGGTTGCTCAAGTTCTTTGGAGCGCGTGTCTTGTAGCCCTTAGCTAACAAGCCCTTGCGTGAACGTGGGTGTCCACCAGATGCGCGGCCTTCACCACCACCCATTGGGTGATCTACTGGGTTCATTGCCACACCACGGTTGCGTGGACGACGTCCTAACCAACGGCTACGACCAGCCTTACCACTTTTCTCCAAAGCGTGGTCGCTATTGCCAACCACACCAACGGTAGCCTTACATGCTGCAAGTACCTTGCGCAATTCGCCTGAAGGCAATTTGATGATTGCATATTTATCTTCGCGAGAAGACAATTGTGCAAACACACCAGCCGAACGAACCATGCATGCACCTTGACCTGGACGGAGCTCAATGTTGTGAATCAGCGTACCAAGAGGCATGTTAGCCATTGGGAGAGCATTTCCTACTTCAGGTGCCACATCTGGACCTGAGATTACTGTTTGACCTACTTGCAAGCCATTAGGTGCAAGAATGTAACGTTTTTCGCCATCAGCATAGAACAAGAGTGCGATACGAGCACTACGGTTTGGATCGTACTCAATAGTTTTTACTGTAGCAGGTACACCATCTTTGTTACGTTTGAAGTCAATTACGCGATATTTCTGCTTGTGTCCACCACCGATGTAACGCATGGTCATCTTACCTTGATGGTTGCGACCACCAGTTTTGGTTTTACCGAACACAAGAGATTTCTCTGGTGCACTTGCGGTAATTGTGTCAAATGCGCCAATAATTTTGTGTCTTTGCCCCGGTGTAGAGGGTTTTAATTTACGTACAGCCATTTTTAGATATTGCTATAAAAATCAATTGTTTCACCTTCTTTCAATGTAACGATTGCTTTCTTGTAAGCTTGCTTAGCACCACGAATCAAACCGCTCTTGGTGTAGCGTTGTTTGGTCTTTGGAGCTTGGATGAGTGTGTTTACATCAAGCACTTGTACATTGTACAATTCTTCTACTGCCTTCTTGATTTCTACCTTGTTGGCAGTACGAACTACCTGAAAACCATAACGGTTGAACTTTTCGCCTGCGGCGGTCATCTTCTCAGTGACGATTGGTTTTAAAATAATTGCCATAGTTGTAACCTCCTTATGCTAAAGTTGCCTCAATTGCTGCCAAAGCGCTCTCAACGAGCACTACAGCGCTTGAGTTCATGATTGCGTATGTATTCAGTTCATTAACAGTCACCACGTTGGTGCGCTCGATATTGCTTGCTGACTTGAGAACGTTGAAGTTATTCTCTGCCAATACGAACAATACCTTCTTACCTGCAACTTGAAGATTGTTCATTACCTCGATCATTGCCTTGGTCTTTGGAGCCTCGAATTGCAAAGCGTCAACTACGACGATTTGACCATTTTGAGCACGCAAAGAGAGTGCGCTGCGACGAGCCAATTGTTTAACTTTCTTGTTGAGTTTGAAACCATAGTCACGTGGAACTGGGCCAAAGATTGTACCACCACCAACGCGAACTGGAGATTTCAAATCACCTGGACGAGCACCGCCACCACCTTTTTGGCGACCGAGCTTACGTGTAGAGTGAGCATTCTCGCTACGCTCTTTTGATTTCGCTGTACCTTGACGATTGTTAGCCAAATATTGCTTTACATCCAAATAAATGGCGTGGTCGTTAGGCTCGATACCGAAGATAGCGTCATTGAGAACTACCTTCTTGCCGGTCTCTTTACCGGCCATATTCAAAATACTAAGTTCCATACCTCTTATTTGTTAATAACAACGATTGAATTTTTAGCACCTGGGATACTACCCTTGACCATGATCAAGTTGTACTCAGGAATAACTTTTAACACTACAAGGTTTTGTACAGTTACGCGGTCAGTACCCATGTGACCTGCCATGCGAGTTCCTGGGAATACGCGTGCTGGGTAAGCACATGCACCGATAGAACCTGGAGCACGGAGGCGGTCATCTTGACCGTGTGTAGATTGACCTACACCACCGAAGCCGTGACGCTTAACTACACCTTGGAAACCTTTACCTTTGGAAGTACCAACTACATCCACGTAAGAGTTCTCCTCAAACATGTCAACAGTCAAGGTATCTCCCAGTTTGACTTCTTGTTCGAATCCATCGAACTCAGCGAGGTGACGCATTGGTTGTACGCCCGCAGCAGCGAAGTGACCTGCCTCTGCCTTGTTGGTGTGTTTCTCGCTCTTAGGCATGAAACCAACTTGTACAGCAGCATAGCCATCCTTCTCAACTGTCTTGAGTTGGGTAACAACGCAAGGACCAGCCTCAATCACGGTGCATGGGATATTTTTGCCATCAGCACCGAAAACGGATGTCATTCCGATTTTTTTACCTAATAATCCTGGCATTTTAGCTGTGATTAAAATTGTTAATAATTATTGTTCTCCACTCTCGCCCTCGGGATTCCGTGTCTTGCGACCTTGTCTATCCGCGGGAAGTGGTCGTTTTGTTTATCAAACTTTGATTTCTACTTCTACACCACTTGCGAGTTCGAGTTTCATCAATGCCTCTACGGTCTTTTGGTTAGACTCATAGATGTCGATGAGACGCTTGTAGCTTGACAACTCAAATTGCTCACGGCTCTTCTTGTTAACAAAGGTAGAGCGGTTTACTGTGAAGATGCGCTTGTGAGTTGGCAATGGAATTGGACCACTTACTACTGCACCTGTTGCTTTTACTGTCTTCACAATTTTCTCAGCTGACTTGTCAACCAAGTTGTGATCGAATGATTTCAGTTTAATACGAATCTTTTGACTCATTGTTTTGTTGTTTTTTAATGTTGTTTTACTTTACTCCTGGCGCTCGCACATCCAAAGAGTCATTTGCTCAGATGACTCGCGCTTCGGTTTTTTAACTTATGTTTGCGCCCCTAACAATACCAATCAGCCCAATCGGTCTAATTAGTCTAATATTAATTAAGGTACGCGGGTGCGTGCGCACTTGCACGCGTGAGTGAAGAGGTTTGAAGTATTGAGCGGCCCTTTGCTCAACCTTTTCGAACTTTCGAACTCGGTTTTATTTGTCAAGCCAAGGACCAACACATTGGAAGATTGATCCTTGACCTAATTTCGTTTATTATACGAGATCTACGCGACCACCGCACTCGGTCAAAACTGCCTTAGCGATAGTGCTAGATACTGCATCGTAGTGAGAGAACTCCATGCTGCTGGTAGCACGACCAGAAGTAATGGTACGCAATGCGGTTACATAACCGAACATCTCGCTCAATGGCACCTTAGCCTTGATCACACGTGCACCAGTACGAGCGGTATCCATACCCTCAACTTGACCACGACGTTTGTTCAAGTCACCGATCACATCACCCATGCTCTCCTCTGGGGTAACCACCTCCACCTTC
>CALCGX010000087.1 GCA_937901225.1 uncultured Bacteroidales bacterium
GTATCAAAGTCAATCATATTGCAATGTTAATTATATTAATCCGCTTTATTCCCAAGTAGCTCGTACCTCATGGTCATTATAAAATCGAATGGATATTTTTTATGATATAAGTAGTTATTTCCCAATACTGAACACCACATACAATAATTATTCAATCTGCATATTAAATTTAAAGTTGGCTAATACATAGTTGATTCTACTTCAATATATCCATTATTTTCTCTTTGATTCTACGTGTCTCATAATCCCAGACACTTTGATCCATCTCATCATTTAACCATTGTAATGCTTGGTTTAGATACCTTACTGAAAACTCATCATTAAATCTATTATGATATTCAATGGCCTGCCTACCATACGTGTGAGCGTGAAATCTTTTACGAGAATCTGCATACATACATTTTTCAAGAATTTTCATACTTGTATCTAGTTCGGTTCTAACACTTGCTCCGTTTTTTCTAATATTAGCATTAAATAAAATAATCGCATGAGTATTTCTAATCGAAAAATACCTATCATCTGTTAGACTAATAGCCTTATCTATCCAACTAAAGGCATCTTCATAACGATTCTTTCCAGCCAAGTACAAAGCGCCCTGTTGTAATACATATGGATTTCTCCGATCATAAATAAACGCATTCTCATAGTATTCTTTACCTTCGCGCCAATCTTCAAAAGCCCGCTCTGCTATTATTTTATCAAATGCATATTTACGAAATGTCCTATAATTACATATAATATAAGATGGTATTTTTTCAATAACTGTACAAACCACTGATTTTAATAGTTCGCGAGAACACGAATTCTTTATTACATCTGCTATATATCTAGATCTTGGGTAATAATAGTCCATTGCTTTGTATTCATCGTCATTATCCTTGGGTATATATTCATGAATTATGTCCTTAGCATCATCTTGCATTTCGAAAATATCATCATAATTATAGTACCCATCAAAATAGGCATGCGCCATTTCTGATGATAATGGAATACGGCAACTATGCATATAAGCGCACAAGACAAGAAACTCTGCTAAATCAGGATCATTAATCTCGATTTGTCTTATAGCCTGAGCATATCGTTCCTTTATGTTAGGCCCTTTAATATTTCTAATAACGAATTCGAATAACGTATCTTTTCCATACTCACTTAACTCTTCTTCTCTATGCAAAACATTCCCTCTAATACTTTCTGGTAATGAATCATAGATACCCTGCGTATCCTTATCAGTCAATGACGTTACATTAATTATATTATACTTATTCCTGTCTATAAGATGTGATATAATACTATAATTATGGCTACGCTCAGCACCGACAATCTTTATATTATTTTGATCTAATATTGGCAAAGCTTCAACACTTTCATATATATCATCAATAAATATTACTACTTTTTGGTCGCCAATAATTTTCTTTAAAAATATAGCTTTATTTTCTGATATAGATTCAAAGTATAGTTTTGTTCCCCAATTCTTGATTTCATTAGCAGCCTGCATCATGAGGGTAGATTTACCTGTAACAGGAGCTCCAATTATGATAGTTCCACGTTTTGAGCTATATATGCTATCAAGTATAATAGGTAAATGATGCGTTTTGTAAATTTGGTTGTCAAGGATATCGGACCAGATCGGAGAACTTCCAGTGTAGAAGTCTTTTATAGGTCGATGTCTGTCTATTTCATATATGCTATGTGGTACAATATTTGCTTTCAACATCATGTCGATACTGCCCGATTCTTTCTCTTCGTTTACGTCATGTTCTATTTTGCCAAAGTATTCTAATATACTCGCAATATCTCCACTAATAATATTAAATCCCAAAGACTCATAATACTCAATATACTCAGGGATTGGATCTATCAACAATATCCATTTGGGCTTTTGTGCATTCCCAAAAGTCTGTCTAGATGTTAATGCTTGAATTACAGATGAGTCATTAAAACTATAACCTAAAAATATAGTCGGAAA
The DNA here is from genome assembly GCA_937901225.1 of uncultured Bacteroidales bacterium. Lineage (GTDB taxonomy): Bacteria > Bacteroidota > Bacteroidia > Bacteroidales > Paludibacteraceae > Colicola. Next base: position 1,970 of record CALCGX010000087.1, read on the forward strand.
TGCTTCCATGGACAATGATAAACAGCTCCATATGCGAGGAGTCTCATTGTGTACATTTGCAATTGAAGAGACATCAAATACATACTGAGAGTCATTCCTCTCAATATTTCCATGAAGAGGTGTATAATTTATTGCATTTTTATCATTTGTCGGACCATTTGCTATTTGATCGTTTATATATTTACTACCATTATCGATAATCTTTGGTATTAAATTATCAATATTAGTCGTGAATATATTCTTTAAATTTAATCTATTTATAGAATAGTAACGAGGATCAACATACTGTACCGAAAATCTATCCTTTAGGTATTTATGGAAGGCCTCTTTATCTGACTTTTCTAATATAGTGCAAAGTTGAGGTAATGGTAAAATATTGCTCTTCCCAAAATGGATGTGTAATTCTTCATTTAAATCACTCCCTAATGGAAGCTGTCTGCCATTAGCATCTTTTGCCAAAAGAGAAAAGCCTGCACCAACAAATAGATTAACACCATCAGTTATTGCTTGCCTGAATAAGTTTTCATTATCAATTGTAAGTCCCATAGTATTATTATAGATTAATCATTTATATTTCCTTTATTCCTATCTCCTTCAAATACTCATACGTTGAGTCGTAGTATGCTGGATTGCGGGTTGGGTCTTCGGGGTTGCCTTCGGGGATAACGAGGATCATGCCCTGGCGAGCACGGGTGAGCAAAACTCGATAAGCGTTCTTCTGGAATGCCTTGCGTTCAGGTTTATTGATATTTTGCCACTTATCACCGCAGAATGAGTGGTGCGACCAGCCCGAATGTGTATAGCGGAAATCGCCATCCCAAACTACGCACGACCAATCGAGCTCCAAGCCCTGCACATCGAACTCCGTAGCTACATCCTCCAAATAGAACGACGAGCGTACATCCGTTGCATCATCCAAAAACCAATGCACCACATCGGGCTTAAAGCGGACATCAATAGCCAATGGCTTCAATCGCTCTGCCTGCGAAGATACAATCATTCCGTAGCGCTCCGTACCTCGTGCGTGCTCCTTTAACCAGCGCTTCGCCTTTTCGAGCGAGCGTGTCAGCACGATTGGGTATTTGTCAAGTGTCCGGTATGCCTCACGAGCACCCTCGATATCTCTATCAAGCAGTTTGTGTACAAACTTTGCAAGATTCTCCGCGCGGAACGAGCGCATCGACACAGCCAAGTGTAACGACGGCTCAAACTCCACGTGCTCGTGTTCTGACAATAGTTCCAACGAGCGACCGGCAGCATACTCGGCATCGTGTAGGCGGTCCGAGATAAACACATGCCAATCCTTATACTCGCGGTTGAGTGACTCTATCCACTCGCTAATGCCAGCCTCTCCGGTGTTGATCTCTTGGCCACCGCCCACAAGGCATACAACAACAGCCCAATCATTGTGGCGGTCGAGACACGAAATCAGATACTCTGGCTCGGAATATGGGAAGTTAGGATAACCCTTCTTGCGATTCATAAAGTTTGCAAGCGCATCCTTTGTCCATGCACGCTGCGCCTCATCAAAAATGGCAACGTGGTCCACCGGAACGAATGACTTTTTGAGGTTTTTCGGATTGAGGAAGTACTCCTCATCGGCTACGATGCGACCATCCACCACTTTCGTTCCCTCCAAGCATGTGTCGCGGTAGTGGTGAATCATCTGTATAAAGGCCTTAACCTCCGAGCGTGCTGTGCCGATAGCTATCCTCTCGCCCTTCTCCGCCATGCGGCGCTTCTTGTCGCGTGCGAGAGCTTCGGTCAGCACCTGCACCAACGGGAAGTTACCCGATAGATATACAGCGATATCATCCTTCTCAAACTGCTGTGTGGCGATATTAAGGCCGACAAGCGTTTTGCCGGCACCCGGCACACCCGTTACAAAGCATATCGCTTTGAAATGCTCTTTCTTTGCGCGTTCAATAACCGACGAGATAAAGCTACACGTGGTAGTGAGATTCTCGGCCGAAGCATCAGAACGTGAGATGTCCTCTACGGAGTGGTTGTTATATAGCGCACTCGCAGCCTCTATGATGGTCGGGGTAGGAGAATAACGGCTAATTGCCCATAGTGCATCACCTTCCGAGTTGTCCTTATCGCAGAATAGTAACGCTTCGGCAATGGTTGATGCGAGCTGCTCGCGATTGGTTAGTATTGGATAGAAAACCTTGTCGTCAAATGGAATAAAATCTGAGGTGGCATCAACCGCCTCGGTCGCAACCAATATCGGCACAATCGGGCGATTATGGCTCTGCTCGTGGAAGTTTTTGAGATCAAGAGCATAGTCCCATACCTGCGCGATGTCAGCTTTGGTGTATAGCTCGTTGAATGCCTTAAACTCCAATAAAAGCACAACACCATCTATTAGCAATACTACATCAATACGGCGACCCATTCGCGGGATTGTGTACTCGAAATAGATATGGCCTCGACTGATGTAAGGTATAAGAATATCTTTCAATAGCGCAATCTCCTCGCGCCATGCATCTGCTTGCAACCCTTGCAATGAAGCGTGCAACGAGGTATGCACAGTGGTTAGAATACCAATAATCTGCGCATCGGGCATCGCAAGAAAGCCCTCTATTGTATCGCCATGAAAGTACCTATTTGCCATAAATCTTTATTAAATAATACACCAATATTGAATAACAGCCTCCACCTATAATTTATGCTCTGCAATCCTGCGTCGAACGTCTTTGTTATCCTCAATGGCTTGTTTGCAATACTTTTTCATTTCTCTAACAGCATCTGCGTATAATGATTTACGGCGTTGCTTTTGGGCATCATCTAAAAACATATCACAATCTATGCTTTGATCATGTCCATCTTTGATTTTTTGCATTATGCACTCAATCATCACATCGTCGACATTGATGCCTCTTCGTGATTTTTCTACTAAATCGTAGAATTCCTTGGCGAGTTCGTATATATTATTCATTATTGTCTTCTATAAGTTCTTTGGGATTTACATTCAATATTTTAGCTATCTCAAAGAGAACTTCGAGACTCGGTTGGCGACGGTTGCAAACATAAGAGTTTGCTATGCAGAAGCTCTTGCCAAGTCGTTCAGCGAGCCAAGTTTGTTTGATTCCGCGCTCTTCGAGCACCTCTTTTATGCGGTTCATGGGTTTATCCATTTTGTTATTATTTACGATTTTAC
>CALCGX010000088.1 GCA_937901225.1 uncultured Bacteroidales bacterium
ACCTACCATATCCGAATAAACCTCAATCTTTGCACTCTTGAAGATATCCTCCAACGCATATGCCACTACAGGTATCTTCTCTGGCGTACAACCCGCGCCATAGAAAAACACATTTGTAATTTTGCCAGCCCACATCTCACTTGCCATCTTTGGCAACAACTGATTATTCACACTATTCTTGATAGCGTCAGAAGTTTGCTGGAACGGATTGATACCATCCGTAAAATACTCACTGCAATGACCATTTGCTGCCATTAGACACCAATGAGTTTTGGTAGAACCTGAATCTGCAATTAAAATCATATCTGTTTTATTTTTAGTTATTTTCTTCACAAAATGCCATACTACACATAGAATAGCCTGCAAAAGTACACATTTTTTTTCACACGCGCAAGCGAAACGCGCATTTTATGTTGTACAACATATAAAAAATATTATTTTTACTTTTTTTTCGCAACCGTTTGCATAATCTAACAAAAATGTGTAACTTTGCACTCGATTTAATGTGGTTTATTGCGCAACTACGTCAAAAAAAACGAAACTTATACAAACAATTATACATCATGAGAAATAATCTTAGCCAACTGATTTCTCTTAGCAAAATTGAAGAGAAATTGTATCGCCCTGCGGATGCGTATGAGCAATCCCGCGTTACCCGCATGGAGCATGTAAACACAACTATCGTAGAGAAACCTCAAGAAGGTATCGCTGCTGTAGCTGCACGTATCGCAAAACTTATCAACCGCCGCGAAGCAAACGGACAAAAAACCGTTCTTTCATTGGCCTCTGGTCGCTCAATGCGCGACTTGTTTGCTGAGCTCGTTCGCCTTCACAAAGAGGAAGAATTGAGCTTCAAAAACGTAGTGGTATTTGGCTCTTACGAGTTTTATCCACTTGCAGACCTCTCACTTGGAAGCATGGCGCAAATCCAAAGCCAACTGCTTGATCAAGTGGATATTCTCCCTGAAAACGTGCATACTTTCCCTGGTGATCTTCCTAAAGAGAACGTTTATACGTTCTGTGAGGAGTACGAGAAAGCTATCGTAGAGGCTGGTGGAATCGATTTACAAGTGTTAGGTATCGGTCAATGGGGTAATATCGCAGTAAACGAGCCAGGTACACAAGCCAACTCCTCGACTCGACTCGTGATAATGGATGGCAACTCTCGCGTGGACGCAAAATCCTTGTTTGGCAACACCTCACAAGTACCTACATGCGCGATTACATTAGGTATCGACACTATTCTCCAAGCCAAAGAGGTCATTCTCCTTGCTTTCGGTCAGCACAAAGCAGGTATCGTAAAACAAGCGATTGAGGAGGTTGCTAATTCTGCTTGCCCTGCTTCATACTTGCAACTCCACAAGAACGCGTCATTCGTGATTGACCTTGATGCTGCTGGTAAACTCACCCGCATCAATCACCCATGGAAAGTGACCAACTGCGAATGGACTGACCAACTCGTTCGCCGCGCTGTGGTATGGCTCTGCGAGGAGACTAAGAAGCCTATCCTCAAACTCACAAATAAAGACTATAACGATTTCGGACTCAGCGAATTGATTACCAAATACGATTCTGCATACAATTGCAATATCAAGGTATTCAATGACCTCCAACATACCATTACTGGTTGGCCAGGTGGCAAACCAAATGCGGATGATACCAACCGCCCAGAGCGCGCCAATCCATTCCCAAAAGATATCGTAATCTTCTCTCCTCACCCAGATGATGACGTCATCTCAATGGGTGGTACCTTCCAACGCCTCATCAACCAAGGTCACAACGTACACGTGGCTTATGAGACTAGCGGTTGTATCGCTGTTTGCGACGAGGAGGTAGTACGTTTCATGGACTTCATGAAGGGTTACAAGCAAATGCTTATCCCTGGCGATGATGTGATTGAGAAGAAGTACGACGAGTATATGCATTTCTTCAAAAACGAGAAAGTTGGCGACAACGACACCCGTGAGATCCTCAACCTCAAGGCGCTTATCCGCCGTGGCGAGGCTACAGCAGCTTGCCGCTACATGGGTCTCCCAACCGAGAATATCCATTTCCTCAACTTGCCATTCTACGAGACAGGTACCATCAAGAAAGGCCCTCTCTCACAAGCAGATGTGGATATCGTCAAAGCACTTCTTGAGGAGGTTAAACCACAAGAGATCTTCGCCGCTGGTGACCTAGCTGACCCTCACGGCACACACCGTGTATGTCTCGACGCTGTCCTTGCAGCTCTTGACGAGCTCAAGCACACCGCTGCATGGGATGAGTGGTTGAAAGACTGCCGTATCTGGATGTACCGTGGTGCATGGATGGAGTGGGAGCTCGACCTCGTAGAGATGGCTGTGCCAATGTCTCCAGAGGAACTTCGCTCTAAGCGCAACGCTATCCTCCGCCACGCTAGCCAAATGGAGTCTGCTCCATTCTTGGGCGACGACGAGCGTCTATTCTGGCAACGCGCTGAGGATCGCAACCACGACACCGCTAAGATGTACTCCGACCTCGGTTTGGCTGAGTATGAGGCTATTGAGGCGTTTGTACAATATCATATTCTCTAAGTTTAGTGTTTAGAGTTTAGTGTTTAGAGAAAAGAAAATAACCAAATTTATTTTTGAAACAATATGAAAAATATCACATGTTTTATTCCTTTCCAAAGTGAGGAACAAGTACAAGCTACCGTAGCTAACTTGAAGGCTCAAGAGCTCGTAGCAGACATTCATTTCTTGCACGGTGACATCCGCTCAACAGCTACTGTTCGCGAGATCGCAGAGAAAGCTAACACCGAGTACACCTTGATCTACACCAAGTACACCACCCTCTCATTCGTTCTCTTCGCTCTCGAGCGTATGGAGGCACTTATCGAGGACACCAAGGCTGCTATGGTTTACGCAGACCACTTCAACCAAGTAGGTGAGGTTCGTACCAACGCTCCTGTTATTGACTACCAATTGGGTTCTATCCGCGATGACTTTGAGTTCGGTTCTGTACTCTTCTATCGCACTAGCGCTGTGAAAGAGGCAGTGGCTCGCATGGATGTGGATTATCAATACGCTGGTCTCTATGACCTCCGCCTCAAAGTTAGCCAAAAGGGCGCTTTGGAGCACATCAACGAGTACCTCTATTACGATGTAGAGCTCGACAACCGTACCACTGGCGAGAAGAACTTCGACTATGTAGATCCTAAGAACCGTGGCGTACAAATCGAGATGGAGCAAGCTGCTACCCAACACCTCAAAGATATCAACGGCTACCTCGCTCCTGGCTTCAAGGATGTAGATCTCAACTGCGAGGGCTTCGAGTATGATGCTACTGTGGTTATCCCATGTAAGAACCGCGTTCGTACCATCGGTACCGCTATCAAGAGCGCTCTTAGCCAAGTAGTTAAGGCTCCTTATAAATTCAACGTAATCGTTGTAGATGACAACTCTGAGGATGGTTCTGTAGATGTAATCAAGAGCATCGTTGCTGAGGGTCACGAGAACCTCACCTATATCGCTCAAGATAAGACTTGGCACGCTATCGGTGGTAACTGGAACGTAGCTCTCCACCACGAGAAATGTGGTCGCTTCGCTATCCAATTGGATTCTGACGATACTTACTTCGATGAGAACACCGTACAAAAGTTCATCGATGCTTTCCACGAGCAAAACTGCGCAATGGTAGTTGGTACTTACCAATTGACCGACTTCGACGGTAATCTCATTCCTCCTGGAGTAATCGACCACAAAGAGTGGACACCAGATAACGGCCGCAACAACGCACTCCGTATCCACGGTCTTGGCGCACCACGTGGTTTCTATACCCCAATGCTCCGCACTATCAACTTCCCTACTACCAAGTACGGTGAGGATTATGCAGTAGGTTTGCGTGTAAGCCGCGAGTATCAAATCGGTCGTATCTATGACGTAGTTTATAACTGCCGTCGTTGGGATGACAACTCTGATGCTAACTGCGATATCGTGACCATGAACAACAACCACTTGTACAAAGATCGTATCCGTACATGGGAGTTGAAGGCACGTATCCAAATGAATGAAGGAAAATAAATGTAGAAAAAGTTTTAAGAGTTTTAGTCGCACCTGCGGTGCTGTTCTAAAGGTGGGCTACTTACGACTATTCTACCCTTAAAACCTTTAAAACTTTTAGAACTTTGGAACTTTATAAAACCATATCCGACATGTTCTCCCGTGAGCTTGATTCTCACGGGAGAGCATTCGTTAATTACCAAGCCTTATCTGGGGTCGAAGTCAAAGATATGACTATCGACGGCTTCCCTGCTAAATTGTTTTTCAACCCCGCTCGTGTGCATAGCGTAATGGCGGATGTCAGCCCCGAGGCCTTGCAAAAACGAGCATGCTTCCTCTGCCCCGATGGCGTGGAGGAACACCAACTCACCCATAATTGGGATTCACCTACTGGGCACACCTATTATATTCGTGTGAACCCCTTCCCTATTTTCTCTCCGCACTTCACCGTGTCATCTTCCGTGCACGAACGCCAAGAACTATTGCCTCATTTAGAGTCAATGCTGCACTTGGCAAAAGAACTGCCCGAAATGACCATTTTCTACAATGGTCCTATGTGTGGAGCTAGTGCCCCAGACCATATGCATTTTCAAGCTGTGCCTCGTCACAGCCTCCCGATAGAAGATCATTTCTCCACCAACTATGCCAACGCTATCTTGGTGCAAGAAACGGACTTACAAACCCATTTGGCAGCCATTAAAAAAGTCCTCGCTATGGGTACCATCCCCGAGGAAGCTAGCCAAACAGGCTCTTTGACCGCAGGCGCCTCTCACGCCGAAGAATACGAACCCCGATGGAATATCGTCTCGTGGTATGAACCTGCGCAGCAGGTGGACTGCGTTCCGCCTATGGGACGCCCTAACGGGCTATTGGACGCTTCGCTATTGGATATAGGCAAGTTTAATACAATCGTATTCTTTAGGAAAGAATCCCGCCCTATGTGTTTCTTTGCGCCAGAGGAAGAACGTATTTTATTCTCTCCCGCTACTGTAGAGATGGCAGGCATCGGCATTGTAGCCAACCGCGAGAGTTTTGATCGCCTTACCCCCGCTCGCCTCCGCGACATCATCCGCGAAGTGGCAGATAACCCTTGCACATAATCCAACCTTTTTTTAAGATTTCATCCCCTTGTACCTTCCCTATCCTCCTCGGGTAAAAGACCAAGGACGAACCAAGGATAAACCAAGGAACAACCTAAGAACTCCGTAACTCAAAAAAGTACTTTTGTTAAGATTGCCGTTTCTTTTCCCTCTCTTATACCTTGCCTCATTCCACCGAGAGACAACCGAGAGAAGACCGAGAGAAGACCGAGAGAAGAGCGAAGCGTTATCGTGCCCTTGCGGCTAAGAACTCCGCACTTTTCTTAAGATTGCTTTCCTAAAAAAGTTGTCCCTATTCCTAAAAAGGTTTACTCATTTCCTAAAACTATTGACTATTTTCCTAAAAACTTTGACTCCATTCCTAAAAAGATTTACTCCCTGTTGCGCATTTCGTGCTCATCTTTTATTGCGTTTTACTTCCAATAAATACAAAAAAATGCACATTTCCGCAAAAAAGTGCATTTTATTTCACATACTGACAAGTTTTAGCAGTTTGATATAGTAATTTTGCAGCCGATTTTACAAAACCCGTATATTTAACCACTTAAAACTGCTCATTATGTCACATTCAGAAACATTACAAATTCCATTTCCTGAGTTTATGTTATCAATACCTACTATCCAAGATAGTAGTCAAAAATTGCAACTTGAACATGAAAAATCAAAAAACATTTGCATATCTCACAAAAAAATTGTACCTTTGCGCGAAAAATATACCGAAAGGAGTACAAGAAGAATGACTGGATCAGAATTGTTAAATATTGCTCAAGCCAATAAAAAAGATGAGTTCTATACCCAATTAGCGGATATAGAAGCTGAATTGAAATACTATAAAAAGTATTTTAAGGGAAAGATTGTATATTGTAATTGTGATGATTCAGAAGTTAGTAACTTTACAAAATTCTTTATTAATCATTTTCAAGATTATAAGATCAAAAAACTTATCTCTACCTGCTATAAACCTCTCTCACAATTCAACGAGACATCTGTTCCAACTTATATTGTCTACGACGGAACGCCTGAGAGTTTAACTCCAATGCCTCTCAAAGGTAATGGCGACTTCCGAAGTGATGAATGCGTTGATTTTTTACAACAAGCTGATGTTGTAGTTACAAATCCGCCTTTCAGTTTGTTCAGAGAATTTGTCAAATTGCTTTATGACTATCAAAAAGATTTTCTAATTATCGGTAATGTTAATGCCATTTCTTATAAAGAATGTTTCAAGCATATATTAAATAACGAGATGTGGTTAGGTCAGAGTATCCATAGTGGAGATCGAGAATTTCAAGTACCACAGGATTACCCATTGGAGGCTGCTAATTTTAGAATTGATGCAAACGGTAATAAATTCATTCGCGTCAAGGGTGTTAGATGGTTTACAAATATTGATTGTGATGAAAGATATAAACACTTACCTTTAACATCAGTATATTCACCAGAAAAATATCCTAAATTTGACAATATTGATGCAATTAATGTTGGCAAAACCAAAGATATCCCTCGGGATTACAAAGGTATAATGGGTGTCCCTATCACATTTATAGATTGGTATAATCCTAATCAGTTTGAAATAGTAGGTAATGAATATACACTAAATATAGCAGGCGGTAGGGGATATGTCAATGGAAAACGATTGTATAGCAGAATATTTATCCGTAAAGTATAGAATCATGCCAAGTAGATACAAAATAGAAAATCGCAGATATATTGGGAACAAATCAAAATTAAATGATTGGATAATGAAAACTATCCAATCCGTTGCTCCTGAAGCAAAAACTTTCTGTGACATCTTTTCTGGCACAGGTACAGTTGCGAACCAAGCCCTAAAATACTATGACAAAGTCATAATCAATGACCTATTATATTCTAATCAGATAATATACCAAGCTTTTTTTGCAGAAGGAGAATTTGACAATAATAAATTAGAAAATATTATTGAATCTTTTAACATTGCGGAAACAAACAACAGCAACTGGTTCTCAGAAAGTTATGGAGACAAATATTTTGCAATGCCTGTCGCAAAAAAAATTGGGTACATCAGAGAACAAATTGACCTCCTCAAAGACGAATTAACAGAAAAAGAATATTCTATATTGCTTGCTTCTTTAATCTATAGTATTGATCGCTTAGCAAATACAGTAGGACATTTCGAAGCTTATATCAAAAAAAGCATAGAGAAAACGGAACTAACTATGACTTTAATTTCGGCACAAAGTTATGCAAATAGTGAAATTTACCGCACAGATGCCAATCAGTTAGCGAGACAAATACACTCTGATATTGTATATATTGATCCTCCATACAATTCACGACAATATAGTAGATTTTATCATGTTTATGAGACCCTTATAAAATGGGACAAGCCAGAATTATTTGGAGTTGCACGCAAACCAGCACCAGAGAATATGAGCGATTATTGTAGTTCAAAAGCTGTTGATGCTTTTAGAGACTTGATTGAACATTTGAATGCTAAATACATTGTGGTATCATATAACAACACATACAATAGTCGAAGCAAATCATCACAAAACAAAATAACTTTAGGACAAATACAACATATCTTAGAATCCAAAGGAGAAACGCACATTCTGACTCAAAAATACAATGCATTTAATGCAGGAAAAACAGATTTAGCAAATCATATGGAATATCTTTTTGTCACCAAAATCCATTAAGCCATGGCAACACGAGACCTTGAATACAAACCATTATTGTACACAACAACAGTACGCAATCCTGAAAGAGTAAAATCGCTCCTCAATATTTTAGTTCAATTTGATGGGCAAACACTTACAGATGAATTAGCAACAAGAATTGTTGCTGAGACGATTCGTTATGGTTTATACCGACCTGTTCATAACACCACTTCCATAAAAGAAAAATATGGAAACACACCCAAAGGAACCTTTGCAAAGCAGATATTAACAGACAGCGAAGTTCAGTACATCATAACAAATAACCCACAGCAACACAAAGAAGCTGGATTTGATTATGGATATCCAAGCCGTTTTGCAACTATATTCGATTTTACAAAAGAATTAGGATTTGTTTATTTTAATCCTAATGAACCCATTCAATTTTCAGCATTAGGTCATATGCTTTCACAGGTTTATCATGTGACAGTTGCAGACGGAGGAGACATCAATGTTGAGATTGTGCATCCTGAATACGAACAACAAGCATTTATGCAGTCATTAGCTAAATCACAAAGAAAAAATCCTTTTGTGCGTGTTCTAAATGACAATATCCCTCTCATCTTACTTGCACAGGTAATCAAATTACTCAATGCAAATCCTGAATACAGAACCGAAAGTGGTAAAACAAAAGGTATTGCGCGCCATGAACTTCCACTCTTGATATTTTGGAAAGATAATAATGCAGAATCCCTATATAATCGCATTGTTCAATTAAGAAACGAATATGCTTATTCGCCAAGCGAGGAGCATATCTGTGATATTTGTATCAATGAAATAATGAACGGATTCAAGGAGTTCAAACAAAAATCAATTATGTCTGAATATCCTGACGAGTTTATTCGTAAAATGCGCATAACAGGCCTATTTTCTCTTCGCGGTGCAGGTAGATTCCTTGATATAAATTATAACGAAGAAGAAAAAATTAATTACATCCTTCAAACATACTCCTCATACGAACATTATGAGAACGAGAGGGAGTACTTTGATTATATGGCAGAGATTGATCCTCAACTATTCGAGGTCGAATCTATACCAATCACAGCAAATCAATCTGAGCAATTGTTAAATAATTGGTTAGATATTTATACTTGGGAAGATATAAAAAGAGAAATGCTCATTCTACAAAGGAGAGCATCATCAAGGGATAGCGTTTTAAAACTTTTAGCAGCTCCAACTCGTTTAGAGTTCCTAACTGCTCTAAGTATAAAATCCCAATTACCACATGTAAGAGTTATTCCAAATTATGCTTGTGACGACACAGGTTTGCCAACTTCTACAGCAGGAGGTGGCAAAGGAGATATTGAGTGTTACGAATACGATAAAGGCATATTAGTAGAGGTTACAATGGCAGAAGGTCGCACTCAAACGATGATGGAAGTATGGCCTATAGATAGACATTTAGAGGAATTTGCTGCAAATAATCAAATAGATGCACAGGCTATTTTTGTCGCACCAACGATATTCCGTGACACTGAGAAACAAATTGACTTTGTACATGCTATATATCAAAGAAAAATTAGATCATATCCTATAGATATATACTTACATCTTTTGGAGAAAAATAACATGCTGTATTTATAATTAAGTATCATGATAATATAGTTTATTAAAGTGTACACACCTTATTGAAACATCATATGGACAATCTAACATTTATTCAAGACAAGCATACTGCTGGAGATAAAGTAGTGGGATTTGATTATCAATTTTATTACTTTATGTACTTAGCCTTAAATCTCAAACATGGCGAAAAAATAGGTTTTGAGGTAAAAGATGATGTTCATATTGACTTGCTTGATGGGACAACAATTCTATATCAAGCAAAACATACGATATTAACAAAAAACGATGGGAGTCCTAAAAATCTAACAACCCTTGATAATGATTTATGGAAAACCATTAGTAACTGGATTGATATGATAAAATCTAATGAGTCAATTCTTAAAAATCATAAGTTTTGCCTTATAACAAACAAATCAGAAGAGAATAATGAGTTTATCGATTCACTTAATGCGTTCAAAAAAAATTGTGATATTGATAATGTTACGAATTTGCTAAAAACACTAAAAGATAAAACAAAAAACAAGGAAGTTAAATCTTATCTTAATCAGATTTTGTCTATTGGTAAGAGGAAGATGAAACAATTCTTAATAATACTTACTATCGAAGCAAGTACAGATAATATTATTAACAAGATTAAAGATCGAATATACGAACAATGTCATCAGATAGATTTAGTTGATAGTATATTTGAATCCTTATCATCGAATTTAAGCATAGCTAAATATTTTGATATCAAGGAAAGGAAAAAGTTTGAAATTACATTTGATGATTTTAATGAAAAATTTGGAAAATGTTTTAGAGTCGCGTTTAAAAGTAAACCATTACCTAAACGAGACTTTCCTATAATTTTGCCAGAGAACTTAGAGAATCAAACATTCATTAAACAATTGCTTGATATTGAAGATATAGCATCTGGAGATACTCAAATCATAGAGTATACAACACATATGCTTAAAGCAATGAACTTTTTAAAATATTGGACAGAGCAAAATTTTATTTTACCCACAGAAATTGAAGATTTTCACAAAGAAGCAATTTTAAAATGGAAAAATGAATTTCGTTCTAAATATCGACAAATAGAACGACAAATTAAATCAGGATGTTCTATAATTACTTTTGAGAACGAAATAAAGGACCTTAGTCTTCGATTAGTGGATTTCTTACGCAAGGAGCATCTTTTATTGGCAGATGAAACATTGAATACTGAGTTGAGCAATGGATATTATTACTCGTTATCCAATACGCCAGAAATAGGGTGGCATTATGATTGGGAAAAAAAATACAAAACAACATGAAAGAAATATACTATATATATAACAATGAAGCTATCGCTAGTTGTGTATTTTTAGCATATCTGCAAAATACAAAAACGATAGATATAGCTCGTTCTTGCTTGATACTCCCCTTTCTATTAGATGATAGAACTGTGGCATATTTAAAAAATATAATAACCGATGAGAAAAGTAGTCTTGATTGTATTGTCAACAATAAACCAAAACTGTTTGCCTCATTTAATAAAAGATTTTTATCATTGTTGCCAATCACGATTAACTCCATACTTCTGTTAAATAAAAATAAGCAGATTGGAATTACATCAAATAATATTTTTACTAAAATAAATTTTATTTATGGAGAAACTGATATGGGCAATCGATTTGAAAAAATTAAAGAAGTTATTCCATTTCTGGTAACCATATTCAACCAATATTCAACTAGTCAACTTTACAAAATTTTAAAAGTACAATTATGAAGTTTATTATACATGAAATTAAACTTTGGTTTAGGGGAGACAATAACATTTCTAAAAGTTATGAATTGTTACCAAATAAAGTCAATGTTATTACAGGAGATGCGACTACTGGCAAAACTAGTTTCTGGAGTATAATTGATTATTGCTTAATGGCTAACAAAACTAATATAGCCAATAGTATTAATGAAAAAGTCACATGGTATGGTATCCGATTTACTATAAATGAGAATGAAATATCAATCGCAAGAAAAGCAACTCAAAAAGAAACGATATCTTCTGAAATCTACTTTGGATATGGAACATTACCTTGTTTCCCACATGCAAATATTGAAGTAGCGGAGGTAAAATCAATATTGGATAAAGAATTCGGTATAACAGACGATTTAAGGTTTCCATATGGTAAAGCCTTTGGGGAAGTACCATTTAACTTGTCATATAGACATTTCTTATTATTCAATTCATTAACAGAGAATATCATAGGAACATCTAACACATATTTCGACACTCCTTTCTATGGGAAGGAGGAGTATGATAAGGCATTAACTCTTTTGTTTGATTTAGTTATTGGTGTCAATGATATGGAAAACACAAAAGCCAAAGAAAGAATCAAATACATTGATAATGAAATAAGGAAAATATATTCTCGTGAAAAACGGAAAAATCAAGCTGAAAAATCTTTTGAAAATGGTATTTATGCTCTCATCCAGAAATTAAAAAAGTATGAATTTATTGATTATTCACTCGAAATAAATTCATTAGATAATGCGATATCAATTATTAATGAACTTATTACTAATATCAAACAAACTGCAAATAATTCTACTCTATTTGACGAAATTGATCTATTAAATAGACGTCGCTTAGAGATTAAAGTACAATTATCAGCAGTGGATAGATATAAAAAAGAGTACGAATTCTATAAAAATAATCTCAAAAAAAGTGCAGATAGTCTAAAGCCAATAAAGTATTTAAATGATAATTTATCGGAACAACTAATAGAATCATATGAAACTAAAACATTTGTTGAAACCTTGGAGCATTCGTTAAGAAATATTCAAAACGAACTTTCTAAACTACGACCTGAACCATTTAGAATAACTTTAGATGTAGAAAAATTACAAAAAGAGTTGTCCGATATAGAAAATAGACTGAATAAACTATATACCATACAACAAGGTTATCGTACAGAAAGAGAAAAGTATATTATTATTGGGGAGGTTAAAAATGCTTATGAAAATTTACTAAATAAAGCAGTTTGCAGACCAATTGACGGAGTTCTTTTAAATCAACTAAAGGATGAAAAAACTAATCTAGAGAATAATCTGAAACATATTGAGGATGTAAAATATATGATGAAAAAATTTCTCGATAAATGTATACAGCGAAATTACAATCAGTTAGAATCACTGCCAGCATATAAAAATAGTCAAACTCAGTTCAATGATACCGATATGATTTTACAATTGATACCTGAAGGGCAACTATTCCCACTTGAGAATGTAGGTAGTAAATCAAACTATATGTTTATGCATTTGTGTTTTTATTTGGGTTTGCACGAACATATGATAAATGTAGGACAAGTACATGTTCCTCAGTTTTTATTTATAGACCAACCAAGTATCCCATACTATACAGGTTCAACCAATGAAAAAACAGGGAATGATGATAAGAAAAAACTGCTAGATGCCTTTTCTCTCATTGATTCGTTTATTAGTTATATCATAAATGAAAAAAAAGCCACATTCCAAATATTTATGGTAGAACACGCTCCTAAAGAATATTGGAATGAAAATAATTTTCTTCATTTTCACACTGTAGATGAATTTATAAATGGGGAAGGTTTAATCCCTAGTAATATATACAATGGATAATATGAATAATTTCAAATTAGGTAACCTTGATAAATTTATTGTACATTTTGTTGGCAATAAAACTAATGGCAATGGTGTTCGACTTTCGAATGCTTTAACACAATATGAGAATATAGAAGTGCATGTAAAGAATTTATTAACCAATAGTTTTAGGCAAAACGAATTATATTGTTTCTATTTTACTCCTCAATTAGAACTTAATCCAATATTTAACTTTGTCAAATTGATTTTTGAAGTTACAAATGAATTTGTAGAGCAATCACAAAATTGTGCTAGATATCTTTATGACAAAAGTATTCACCCTCAAATAAAAGCAGGGGAATTATGCTTTTCATATTTTAGAGATTGTGAATTTAATGGTAATTTCATAGATTGTATTAGTATATTCAAATCTGAGAATAAAGACACTTTCCTAAAAATACACCCTAGAGGAGAAAACTTTGAAATAGAAAGTGAAAGTGGCATTAATATCAACAAGTTGGATAAAGGATGTTTGATCTTCAATACAGAGAAAGAGAATGGTTATATTATTGTTATAGTAGATAACACCAATAAGGGATTAGAGGCAAAGTATTGGACTGATGATTTCTTACATGTGCGACCAAGAAAAGATAGTTTCCATCAAACACAAAATATGCTATCTCTATGTAAGAGTTTCGTTTCTCAATTACCAACAAATAATGGAAAGGTTGAGAAAGCGACATACATGAATAGAAGCATTGAGGCTCTAAAAGAGGAGTCCGTTAATATAAATGTATTTGCAAAGCAAGTTTTTGAGACACCAGAATTAGTTACTGAATTTAAACAATATAGAGAAGATTATCAAAAAGTACGAGAGATAGAAATTGACGACACTTTTGAAACTGCATCTTCTGCAATAAAACGCAGAGCCACAGGTACAATGACTACGATTAAACTCGACAAGAATTTTGATATAAATATTCATGGTGGAGAACAAAATATTATGAGGGGCTACGACGAAGAGCGCGGAATGTATTATTATCAATTGTTCTTCAAAGAAGAAAAATAACATGCACTTTTATGATGGCAGTTAGAATATAATTGTTTATAACAGAAACCAACCGCATAGAATATAAAAAAGGATCGACCTCGAAACTTGATATTGAAGAGATACTCTGGTATTCCTCGTATCTTACAAACATATAGTGAAGATTGTTCTCATTCTACAGAAAACTTTATTCATATTATACTACCTATATCACAACATTTCACCCAAACCGCCACGCAAGATGGCGGAAACAATGGCGGACTACAACTAACTGACAGACAAAAAAGTTATCATTGAACTTATATGTAAATTTGGCGGAAACAATGGCGGATTAACAGTAGAAAATATAGCTAATAAATTAGGTGTTAGTAAGCGCACCATTGAACGTGATTTATTGACCCTACAAAAAGCAAATATCATTCGACATTCAGAAAGCCGTTCAAAAGGTTTTTGGGAACTCATACAATAATAACAAAGATCACACCAATGCCCCCCCTTTCCTACTCTGCCTGATGAGTTGTTAGGTTGCAATCTATAGAATAATTTTGTTTTTATCTTTCATACTAATTTAATTCTTAATTCATAATTCATAATTACCCCCCATGCTCCGCAAATACAACCGACATATATATATAGCTCTGCTATCAATCATCACACTATGTTTGCTCTGCGATTATATCCCTGCGCTCCGTTTCCTTTCGACATGGGTAACTCCATCCGTGGTGCTGTTTATTGGCTTAGTCTTTGCCCTACTTTGCGGACAAGCCTACCCTACTTTCAACAAGAAAGTATCCAAGAAACTCCTCCAATACTCCGTCATCGGTTTAGGCTTTGGAATGAACCTTCAGGCCTCACTCGCCTCAGGTAAGGAGGGAATGCTCTTTACGATTATATCGGTCATCGGTACCTTGCTTATTGGTATGTTTATTGGCTGTAAAATACTGAAAATCAACCGAAACACATCCTACCTTATCAGTTCGGGTACAGCCATTTGTGGCGGAAGTGCTATCGCTGCGGTAGGACCTATCATTAAGGCCAAAGACACGGATATGTCCATGGCATTAGCTACGGTGTTTATTCTCAACGCTATAGGTCTTTTCCTTTTTCCCGCTTTGGGTCATTGGTTGGGACTAAGCCAACAAGAGTTCGGCACATGGGCTGCTATTGCTATCCATGATACAAGTTCGGTAGTGGGCGCAGGAGCGGCTTATGGAGAAGAAGCCCTGCAAGTAGCTACGACCATCAAGCTCACTCGTGCCTTGTGGATCATCCCATTAGCATTGGTTACTTCGGTAATATTCCGCAGCGAAGGCAAGAAGATTAGTATCCCATGGTTTATCTTGTTCTTTATCGTCGCCATGCTCATCAACACTTACCTCTTAGCGGATTATCCCAAGATAGGTAAATTCATCGCAGGTATTGCACGCAAAGGACTGATCATCACGATGTTCTTCATTGGCGCCTCCCTATCCGTAGATGTCATCAAATCCGTCGGCATCCGTCCCTTGCTCCAAGGAGTTTTGCTTTGGATCATCATCAGCGCTGCCAGTCTTGCATATATCCTACTCAAGTAAAAACGCATAACCATTATAACATCATGAAACCCTTTCCTATCCTACTCTGCCTGATGAGTTTTTTAGGCTGCAAGGCAGCTGACTTCCGCTCGGTAGATGCGGATACTTTCGCGCAGATTATTGAAGATACCACCGTTGTGCGCCTAGATGTAAGAACAGCCAACGAATATGCGCAAGGGCATATCCCTAACGCGATACTCATTGATGTAACTCAAGCCGACTTTATGCAAAAAGCCGAGCAACTGCTCCCAAAAGACAAGACCATTGCGCTCTACTGTCGCTCTGGTAGAAGAAGCAAAACTGCCGCTATGCAACTCGCCAAACACGGCTACCTAGTCGTTGAACTCAACACGGGCTTCAACTCATGGAAAGGCGAAATAGAAAAGTAATACATCTAACACACTCCATATTATGAAAAAAATTCTCCTAAGCACAATGGCACTCGCCATGCTACTGAGCAGTTGCACATCCACATGCGATAACCCCACCAACGTGATTTACCTCATCGGAGATGGTATGGGTTTTGGTGCCGTAACATCGCTGCTGCTCACTGCAGAGGAACAGACTGGCTTTGAGATGGCTCCAGTCATCGGACTCTGCGAGACAGGATCAGCCAACAACTATGTCACCGACTCTCCTGCGGGCGGTACTGCACTCGCAACGGGTACGCGCACATGTAATGGTTTTATGGGTGTAGGACCAGATAGCGTACAACTCACTAGTATCCTCAAGAAAGCACAAAAGATGGGTAAGAAAACAGGTATCGTGGTCAATACTACCCTTACCGAGGCTACTCCAGGTGCTTTTTACGCAGGAGTAACCGATCGCGATGAGACATTCACCATCGCGCAACAATTCACAGAGAGCAATGTGGACATTGCTATTGGAGCAGGCTTCAACGATTTCATCAACCGTCCTGATTCCGTGGATCTCACAGCTGTACTGATAGACAAAGGATACGACGTTTATCTCAATTGGAATCAAGTAGTCAATACGCAATCCGAGAAGTTCGTAGCCCTCCTGCAGATGAGCGACGTGCATCGTCCTAGCTCACTCACCCCACATGTAGCAAGTGCCGACGACGGAGCAAAAGTATGCTTGGCTGCACGCTTAGCCGCAGCTGAAATTGAGGGCGATACCACACGTTTTGCAGAGCCTGAGGTATATCTCGAAAAAGCTTGTACAAAAGCACTGCAACAATTAGAAAAGAACGCGCCAAAAGGATTCTTCCTGATGGTAGAGGGCGCACTTATCGACGGATTTGAACACAACAACTATGCAGATGGCCTCATCGAAGAGATGCACGAGTTTGACCGCGTACTCAAAACGCTCATTGCATATGTAAACACTCATCCAAACACCTTACTCATTGTGACTGCTGACCACGAAACAGGTGGTACCTGCATACGATACAAGAGACACCCTATCAACCAACCAGAAGGCATTGAAATAGGATTTATCAGTCATGGACACACGGGCACAGTGGTACCAGTTTTCGCTTATGGTGCTGGCGCCGAGAAGTTTGCAGGTATATTCAAGAATAAAGAGTTACCTGGCATCATTGAAGAATTAATTAAATAACATACACACATGAAACACCAAATTGCAGTGGGCGTTATGACCGCCCCAAAGATAGAGGCCGTTATTCCTGGTCCTCATTCGACACCAGAACACCCAACTTTCCTTCTCAAGAATGTCCGCATTGGCATTGGATTCCATTGGGATCGCCTCGAAAACCAAGAGTTTGAGGGTACACTCGAAATACGCGACAATGCAGACGGCACACAAACTGCCATCAACCGTCTCGATGTAGAAGACTACCTCAGCTCCGTTATCACCTCTGAGATGTCTGCTACCTCATCGTTGGAGCTCTTGAAAGCCCACGCCGTTATCTCTCGCAGTTGGGTACTCCGTCCTATCATTAGTCCTTCTACCTGTACCGATAAACCAGATTTGAGCGACCCTGATCGCCATGTAATTTGGTACGAGAGAGACGCGCACGAAGGTTTTGATGTATGTGCAGATGACCACTGCCAACGCTATCAGGGCATTACG
>CALCGX010000089.1 GCA_937901225.1 uncultured Bacteroidales bacterium
TCTTCTGCAAGGCGAGCTTCTTCTGCAAGGCGAGCTTCTTCTGCAAGGCGAGCTTCCTCAGCAAGACGTGCTTCCTCGGCTAGACGAGCTTCCTCGGCTAGACGTGTCTCTTCTGCAAGACGAGCTTCCTCGGCTAGACGTGCTTCCTCGGCTGCTTTAGCAGCTGCTGCGTCTTCGTCTTCAAAAGTAAGAGTGAGTACCTCTTCCTCTACGGGTGTCCAACCACTATTAAAAGAAGAAGGTTCAGTGGTTGTCGTAGTGGTTGTTGTTTCTTCTTGTGAGAAAGAAAAAGATGAGTCTTGTGATGGCTGAGTTATTTGATTGCCATCTTCTTCTACAAGGATAAAAACTGGTTCTTGAGCCATGCTGGTTAACGACATACATGTCATCACCATTAGTGTCAATAAGGTGAAGATTTTTGCTTTCATATTGGTTGTTATTTAGTTTATCTGCATTGTTTGTTAGTCAAATTAGTCCAATAGGAGCTAGAGAGCTAATAGGAACAAAAATAAAAGCGCAGACCTCCGTTGATTATTCACCAATAGAGGTCTTCGCATTACCCAAACAGTCAAATAAACAACAGGAAACCTACGCTGGTATGAAAACACACTACATCCGAACGAGATGTAATATAGATATAATCATACCCATAGGCATTTACTGTTACTTTGATTTTGACTGTTTTGTTTGAAAAGTTGCGAAGTTTTCTATTGGTCAAACGCAAAGCGCAATAAACGCTATTTAATATGTCCGAAACCTACCCAAGAAAGAACCATTGCGAAACGCTTTTCGCGGGACATACTCCCTCCAGCATAGGATTCGAGTGCAAAGGTACAGAAAAATTTGCGGATATGCAAGAAAAATCGCATTTTAGTGCGATTTTTCTGATGTGGGGTGTAAGGCGTAGCGTGTAAAGGCAGGGAATACTCGGCGGAAAATCGCCGAGCACTAGACTGGTGGCGGGGATGCGCACGAAATGCACAAAAAAGCAACAAATTTGCAAACGAATTGTTCGAATAACTAATTTATCACTAATTAATCACTAATAAACGCTTAATAATTACCAATAGATTTGAAGGTTCTTATTGTATATTTCAAAAAAAAATACTACCTTTGCACGATTAAACAAAGTGAAAACGGGAAGGTGAAAACTGAAAACTATAAATTATAAACTGAATTATGTCTGTGTTTGTAATTAATCATTGCACAGTCACTCCTGTGCGACAAGAGCCATCGGAAGGCAGCGAGCAATTAACCCAATTGCTCTTTAGTGAAGTATGTGAAGTCCTAGACCGTCTGCCACGCTGGACAAAGATTCGCTCCACTCTAGACGGACAAGAAGGCTGGGTAGATTTTAAGATGCTCTCTCCTGCCCCTGTATCCTTGCAAGAGGTGAGAGGTGAAAGGTTAGAGGTGAGAGGTGAGGGGGTTGTGGCAACGCCATTGGCAATTGCCACTGCGATGGAAACAGGCGAGGAACTCATGCTTACCCTCGGTACACGCCTGCCCAACTATGCCCATGGTACTTTCGAAGTGCTTGGCAGACAATATATAATTGATCCCGATTGTGTTTCTAGTATGGAAGCGACTGGGCTATTAGGCGGTAAGGCAAAAGGCAAGGATGTTTGTGCTGTTGCGCAAACATTATTGAATGCGCCATATCTTTGGGGAGGAAAGAATGCTATGGGTATGGATTGCTCGGGCTTTACACAAGTAGTGTATAGCGTGTTTGGAGTAAATCTCTTGCGCAATGCCCGCGAACAGATGACGCAAGGTACACTGGTAGTTTCTTTGGAAGATGCACAGCCAGGCGACTTGGCTTTCTTTGACCATGCTGATCGCGATCCGAAAGCCACTAACATATCACATGTAGGCTTGCTATTAGATAACAAAAAAATCATCCACTGCTCAGGATGCGTGCATGTGGACGATATAGATGAGATGGGCATTCACTTACCTGATGGCGAACTAACCCATCATTTGGTGCAAATCAAGCGTTATCTTTAACCATCAATCAAAGACCTCCATCAGTACATCTAATGATTTAGGTGAACGGAAGTCCTCAATATGCTCTTCGTAATAAGTAGTTAGGTCACGCAGGCGTTGTTGGCGTTCGATGCGGGAAGTTGGCACAAGAAACCACTCTGGATGCTCTGTGTCATCAACACCAATTCCCATATAAGAAGCATATTCTAAAAGAAAATGCAAATGTAAATTACCTATCTCCGCATCTTGATCTAAGTGTTGGATGATTTCGCACAACCAATCATACAGCGGCCTATCACTCATTGGATGGCGCAACGTATTAGCCAATACTTCAGCAATAAACATTGCCACGCATTGGCGTTGTATGTCCATGCTGAGTTGTTGTGGCGTGTAGAGTAAAGAAGCGGAAGACAATGCACCCAACTGAGCAGGAGCATTCTTGCGACGAGTAATGGTAAACTCTATGATCGATAGCGGACGAAGTACACCTTTGTATTTATTGCCATACACCACATATTGCATTCGGCCATATTCTGCGGTATAAAGATGTACAATACTTCCAGTATCAGAATAGCGTGTGGTATTTAAGACAATCGCAGAGGACATAATTAAGTGGTTTACTGTTTGATTTCTGCTTTTCTAGCAAAATAGCCAATCGTGAACATTGGTATAGCATCTGTGAATGGCAAAGCCTCTTCAGCAAAAGTAATCGCTGCACCTATAGTACCTGTTTTCCCACCAAAGAGCAAATAAAATAAGAATGCCGATAATGGTGCCCATATTGTATCAATCCATTCGCCCCAAGCAGGAATGAAATATGATGCTACACCCACTATATCAAGCAGTATGCACAACCATAGTTGAGGCAACTTATTCTTATTCTCCGTTAGCATTATGTTCTTTGTGATTTGTTGCGTTGTATGCTGCCACGATATGCTTTACCAAATGATGGCGAACAATATCCTTCTGATTAAACTCCACAATAGCAATACCACGAATATCTTGTAAACGTTCTATTGCATCTTTTAGACCTGATTTTTGGCTTGCAGGTAAGTCAATCTGTGTTAAATCACCTGTGATAATCATTTTGCCATGTATTCCCAATCGAGTAAGAAACATCTTTAGTTGGGCTGTAGTGGTGTTTTGTGCTTCATCAAGGATTACGATTGCATCCGCCAAAGTGCGACCACGCATAAATGCTAATGGCGCTATTTGTATCACACCACGCTCCATATATTCGTTGAGTTTCGCACCAGGAATCATATCTTGTAACGCATCGTATAGTGGCTGAAGATATGGATCAATCTTCTCCTTCATATCACCTGGCAAGAAACCTAATTTCTCACCGGCTTCCACAGCTGGGCGAGAAAGAATGATACGCTTTACCTCGCGGTTTTTGAGTGCACGAACTGCTAAGGCGATGGCTGTATAGGTCTTTCCACTACCCGCAGGACCAATAGCAAATAATAAGTCATTTTCGTCATAAGCATCCACTAAGCGTTGCTGATTAGCACTACGCGCAACAATGGATTTACCATTTACACCATGGAGTATAAGATTATCTTGTAAAAACTCAGTTGGTTGTTCACCATGCAATAATTGGAGTATTTGATCCTCATTTAAGGTGTTATTCTTAATGCAAAATGCTTCACATTTTCGTAAATTTTGTTCGAAGCGCGTAATAGCAGGTTGCGAACCTATCACTTTTACTTGATATCCGCGTGCCACCACACGCACATCAGGGTGCTGATTTTTCAAGCACATGATATTGAGATTGTTCACACCATAAAAAGTAGCGGTGTCCAAAGCTTCGTTGAGAGATAGGATAGTTTCCATATTGGTGTAATTATAAGTAAAAAACAGCCGCAGTGTTCACACATGCGGCTGTTACAATAGATGCAAATTAATATGCTATTGCGAAAATTACGCGCTGTGCACTTGGTTTGCCAGTATAGATACACTTACCAGGAGTTTTGTCGCCCTCCAAAGGAATACAACGGATAGTTGCCTTGGTCTCTGCCTTGATCTTCTCCTCTGTCTCAGGAGTTCCATCCCAATGGCAAAGCAAGAAGCCAGGTTTCTTGATCTCCTCTTTGAAATCCTCCCAAGTATCCACCTCGCGGGTGTTCTCAATACGGAAGTTGAGCGCCTTTTGGTAGATGTTGTCTTGAATCTCCTTGAGCAAGTTTTGGATGGTCTCTACAATACCATCAAATGCTACTGTCTCCTTGGTCAAAGTATCACGACGAGCGAGCTCTACAGTACCATTCTCCAAGTCACGACCACCCATAGCAATGCGCAAAGGTACACCCTTGAGCTCGTACTCAGCAAACTTGAAGCCAGGAGTAGCCTTGTCGCTTGCGTCCACTTGTACGCGGATACCGAGTTTCTTTAACTCGTCTGCCAATGGATTGAGTTTGGCCATCAACTCATCCAATTGCTCTTGCTTCTTGAAGATAGGCACGATCACCACTTGAGTAGGAGCAAGGTTTGGAGGAAGAACGAGACCATTATCATCAGAGTGAGTCATGATGAGCGCACCCATAAGGCGAGTAGAAACACCCCAAGAAGTAGCCCAAACATACTCAAATTTATTCTCTTTGTTGAGGAAAGTTACATCAAAAGACTTGGCGAAGTTTTGACCCAAGAAGTGGCTTGTACCTGCTTGAAGCGCCTTACCATCTTGCATCATTGCCTCAATTGAATAGGTATTGAGTGCACCAGCGAAACGCTCGTTAGGTGATTTTACACCCTTCACAACAGGGATAGCCATCACTTTCTCTGCGAAGTCAGCATATACATCGAGCATAGTAGCTGCGTAGTTCTCAGCCTCTTCCTCGGTAGCGTGAGCGGTATGACCCTCTTGCCAGAGGAACTCAGCAGTACGTAAGAAAAGACGGGTACGCATCTCCCAACGCATTACGTTGCACCATTGGTTGCAAAGGATAGGAAGGTCACGGTAAGACGAGATCCAGTTCTTGTAGGTGGACCAGATAATGGTCTCTGAAGTAGGACGAATGATAAGTTCCTCCTCAAGGCGAGCCTTAGGATCAACCACTACGCCCTTGCCTTCTGGGTCGTTCATGAGACGGTGGTGAGTAACCACAGCGCACTCCTTGGCAAAACCCTCTACGTGCTCTGCCTCACGGCTGAGGAAGGATTTAGGGATGAGGAGTGGGAAATATGCGTTCTTCACGCCATTCTCCTTGAAACGACGATCCAATTCGGCTTGGATAGTCTCCCAAATGGCATAGCCATAAGGTTTGATGACCATACATCCACGGACTGCTGATTGCTCAGCGAGGTCTGCTTTTACTACTAGTTCGTTGTACCACTTCGAGTAGTCTGTAGCTCGAGGGGTTAGTTTTTGAAAACTTGCCATTATCTTAATTTATATTGTTTACGTAATTGTTCGAAGTGTTCGGGGGAGGCTTTGAGTTGGGCAGAAATGCGTTTTAGCCAGCCTGGTTCCGAATCACCCTGCAAAGGTACTACTTTTTTGTTGATTGACAAAATTGGGAGCGAGAAAAATTCGCAAAAAGCACGCAAACACATCTCACTAGCGTTCATTTTGCCTTGAATAGAGTATCCCGCAATATGAAATGACGCTAAATTAACATGCTTGAGCAGATCTTGATTTAGGTTTGGTTCGTTCTCCCAACAGTCGATGGCGGTTTTATAGTTTAGTGTTGAATGTTTAGTGTTTAGTGTGGATAGGAGGGCTTGTTCGTCGATGATACCGCCACGAGCCGCGTTGATGATGAGGGTGTTGGTCTTACAGAGACGAAGAATATGCTCATCGCATAGGTGATAGGTGGGATGTTCGCCCTCGTGAGTCAAGGGGGTGTGAAAAGTGAGTACATCACATTGTGGTGCGAGCTCTTTGAGCGATAGACCTATACCTAGTGGAGGGTCGGAGATGAGTACCTTATAGCCCTTGCGTTCTGCCATTTGAGCCACGAGTTTGCCTACATGACCATAGCCGACAATGCCTACGGTAAGAGGCGATGAGGCGATGAGGCGATGAGGCGATGAGGCGATGGCCTCTTCTACATAATCGCAGACTGCTTGGGCATTGCAGCCAGGGCAAGAGACCCAATGAATGCCTGCTTCGCGGCAATAGTCTTGGTCAATATGGTCAAAACCAATGGTGGCAGTAGCGACAAAGCGGATATTTGAGCCGTGAAGCAACTCCTTGTTTATACGCGTACGCGTGCGAACGAACAACGCGTCCGCATAGCGAACCGCCTCGGGTGTAATGTCCTCTGGAGAAAGATGCAGCACCTCTATCTCAGGAGGGAAAACACCTTCGAGAAAAGGAATGCCTTTGTCTATTACGACTTGCTTAACCATTGCTGAATAACTAACGAATAACTAATGAATCACTAAAGAATAACTAAAGAATCACTA
Source organism: uncultured Bacteroidales bacterium (assembly GCA_937901225.1). Taxonomy (GTDB): domain Bacteria; phylum Bacteroidota; class Bacteroidia; order Bacteroidales; family Paludibacteraceae; genus Colicola. The sequence continues at coordinate 6,397 of CALCGX010000089.1, forward strand.
AAGATTTATAGGGGATATATAGGTTCTTTGCGAGTGATCAATAGCGTATGTTGTCAATCAGTCGCACAGGACCGCAGTAGACGGTGACACAACCGACAGCATTGTCCCAGCAGTCTGTGGGTTGAAGGGTGTCCTTATCTACGATCTCGTAATACTCCACCTCTAGTCCGTCCACAGCGTTGATGGTGTCAATTACTCGTTGTTGAACTTCTGCGACAGATGCAGTTTTCGCCCAATTCATCGAAGCAAATAGCGTTTGGGAAATGTTCACAGCTATCTGTTTCTCTTCGTCAGAAAGGCGTTGGTTGCGACTGCTTAGTGCTAATCCACTTTCCTCACGAACGATAGGATAGTCTATGATTTGAAGACCAGAGAAGCGTTCCTTCATTTCGGAGGATTCAACCATATGGTGAATAATTGCCAATTGTTGGAAATCTTTTTCTCCGAAATAGGCGCGGGTTGGTTGTACTAGGTCAAACAATCGACTCACTACTTGTACTACGCCGTTGAAGTGTCCTGGTCGCATTTTACCCTCCATGACTGCGTCTAATCCGTTGAAATCGAATGAAAATGGTTGTTGCATTTCCTCTGGTGTGTACATTTCTTCAGGTGAAGGTGCAAACACAAAATGTACGCCCAAGTCGGTTAACAGCTCAACATCCTTGGTTAATGTACGTGGATATTTTAACAAATCCTCAGGGTTATTAAACTGTGTAGGATTGACAAAAACGCTAACTACACATACATCGTTTTCTGCTACCGCTTGACGAACCAGGGCAGCATGTCCCTCGTGCAACGCTCCCATAGTAGGAACGAGACCAATCGTTTTGTTTTGACGAAGACAGGCCTTTATTTGGCGAACGAGTTCTTGTTTTGTTGTAATAACTTGCATAATAATATCAAAAAAGTGTGCAAAGGTACAACAATTATGGGAAAAACGAAAATTTTTCGCCAAAAAATTATGTAATGTCAAAATTTTTTTGTACCTTTGTAGCGGGAAATAGTATCCCAATTAAAAACGAATAGTATGAAAGAGCAAAAACGCATTCTATTTATCTCACAAGAGATATACCCTTATTTGGATCAAGAGACACCAATTCGATTGCTCAATCGTCAGTTGCCAGAATTGTTTCAATCTCATGGATATGAGACACGTACTTTCATGCCTAAGTTTGGCGATATCAACGAACGCCGCAATCAATTGCATGAGGTCATCCGACTTTCTGGTATGAACATTATCATTGCGGGTTCGGACCATCCATTGCTGATTAAAGTTGCAAGTATTCAATCTGCAAGAATACAAATCTATTTTATCGATAATGATGTGTATTTCCATCGTCGTAAGGGTTTGGCTAATGCTGAAGGTGTAGAATACAAAGATAATGACGAGCGTAGCATCTTCTTTACTCGTGGTACGTTGGAAACCGTAAAGAAGTTGCGCTGGACTCCTAATGTCGTTTTCTGTTCAGGTTGGATGTCTGCATTGACTCCATTGTTCGTAAAGAAAGCCTATTCAGACACACCATTCTTTGAGAAAACCAAAGTGGTATTGTCATTGGATAACGAGGAATACGCGACACCTTTCAGTACTAAATTGGCTGAAAAGTTGCTTGTAAATGGTGTCACCAATAGCGATCTTCGTGGCATAGCAGGTCTGCCTGTGGGTTATGAAGATTTAATGCGTTTAGCTATTGACTTCTCAGATGCGATTGTACTGTCATCGCCTAATGTGAATCAACGCTTGTTGAACTATGCTCAGAATAGTGGCAAACCTATTTTACCATACGCCGAGAATAACAACGAAGCATATTTGGATTTCTGCAATAATCTATTGTCGGATGATGAGACTGTATAAGCTGATAATTTGTTTGGTAATCCCTTTTGCCCTACTGGGGTGTCAAGATGATGCCATGAATGCTGGTTCATCTACGCTGTCAGAATCGGACGATATTCAGGTAAAGGCAGATACTTTTTCGTTGGCATCAGCTTTGGATTCTTGTGCAGCGTTGACCTTGACTCCTGATTCTTTCTTGCTTGGTGAATGCGACACACACTTTGGCACCATACAAGCAGATATCTTGACGCAATTGGCATGTCCAGAAGGATTTCAATATCCGTATGCAGAAACAGCGGAAGTGGATTCGATATACCTATATATACATTATAATAGCTGGTACGGCGATGGTAAAGCACCATTAGGCATTACCGTATATGAAATGGATCGCTCTTCGCTAACGGAAACTGGCATATATCCTAGCAACTTGCATTTGGAAGACTATTGCAGTTTAGAAGACTCTACACATATCGCCAAGGCATCGCGTATTATTATCCCATCAGAACCTACTGATTCGCTATATCAATCCTCCAGCGATAGTTATCAACCATTTATTCGCATCAAACTGACCGATGAGTTTGCTAAGCGATTCTTTGCGAAACAAGATTTTTCTTCACAAGAGGTGTTTAATGAGGCATTTAAGGGATTGTATATAACGTCGGATTTTGGCGGAAGCAATGTATTGTACATCACCAATATTAGCATGGCGGTATATTATCATTTCAGCCGCCCGATGTCGAATGGTAGAGATACGATATTGCAAGATATAAAATCTTTTTATGCCAATAGCGAGGTGCGCCAAATTAATCGTTACACCTACCCCAATCGCCGAGAAGTATTGACGCTTTACGCGCAAAACACGGACACCAGTTATATCGTATCGCCTGCAAACATTTACACTCAATTGTCCTTGCGCATGGACTCAATCTATCAGCGCATTAAAGAGCAACTGGGAGATGATGCTAACGATTATCGCGTATATGTTAACCAAGCATTGTTAACATTGGATGTGCTATATGACGCTGAAACAACTAGTGATCGTCCACGTGACCAATGGGATGTGCCTGCCAATAATATGCTATTAATCAAAGCAGAGAATTTCAACACCTTCTTTGCTAAGAACGAGCTCCCATCTGACACATCTGCCATATTAGCGACACTGACAGTAACAGCCGATACACTTGGAAAAGAGTCCTACTCATACTCTTATGACTTATCGAGCTTACTGACACAGCAATTACGCAGTAATCAACCGATAGACGAACTCAAGTTTATGCTTGTACCTGTATCCGTAACAAGCACCAACTCATCGTCTTCCACCGTCATCACGTCAGTAAAACAAATGCAAACCATTTCAGCAACACGTATTCGATCTGCACAGAACGCATTACAACCAATTGACTTAGAGATGGTATATTCTGGCTTCAACCGCACGAGGTAGTATATTATACTTCGACACAATATGCAACAAAGCAACGGCTGCCATCGGCAGCCGTTGCTATATATAATATAATAAGGTGTATTATCCTACGAATGCTTGATAACCCTCTGCATCCAACAGTGTCTCCAACTCTGCAGGATCAGCTACACTAATTTTAATCATCCAGCCTTCACCATATGGATCATTGTTGACCAATTCTGGTTGGTCGTTGATAGCCTCATTTATCTCCAACACTTCTCCAGCAACTGGCATGTTGAGATCACTAACTGTTTTAACAGCTTCTACAGAGCCAAACACTTCGTTTTGAGCTAATGTCTCGCCTTCTGTATTAATGTCAAGAAATACGATTTCTCCTAATTCTGATTGTGCATAATCGGTAATACCTACATATGCCACATCACCTTCAACACGAATCCATTCGTGCTCTTTGGTGTAACGCAAGTTAGATGGTGTATTCATAAATAGTTTGTGTATTAATAAGTTTTCGTATCATATAAAAAAAGAGACACACTGCGGTGTCTCTTCTTTAATTTTTATTGCTCACCAAGCATAGTCATTGCACAGCGGAAACCAATTGTGCTAGATGATTTACTTTGATCCAAGTATCTACGGGTGGTAGGATTCAACCAATAAATACGATCATTCCATGATCCACCTTTATATACGCGCGAACACTTATCAATACGAGGAGCGAGAATATCTGATGGATCAACCTTAGCCTTTTGACGTTGCTCTGCGGTCAAGACTACTGTATCTAGAGGGAAATCGGTGATAAAGATAGAATTAGCATCTCCATCCTTATAACTACGTTTGTCATCACTTGCATTCCACTCAATTGCCAAACAACCTGTAGGAGTAAGAACTAAATCACCCAAAGTATCTCGTTGCAATGATGCATACACATTACCACGGAATGCATTGTACTCAGTCAAATCCTCGAAACTTGTCTCACGATATACATCAAGTACCCATTCGTTCACATTGCCCGCCATGTTATACAAACCAAAATCATTTGGTGCATACGCATCCACAGGAGCGGTTAACACAAATCCATCATTAGTAGCACCAGCGACACCCATCATATCACCTCGACCACGAACAAAGTTTGCTAACATCAGACCCATATTCTCTTGACTGATATCACGAGGGTGATAACCAGACCATGGATAAATACGACCTTCAACAGGCATACCATCGTCTGCACCTGCCACAGGAGCAAAAGCGGCATACTCCCACTCCATCTCTGTAGGCAAACGATAACCAATTAGCAACAGACCATCTGCACGAGTAATCTTGCGGAGCGATCCGTATGCATCTGTGCGAGCTCCTTTACCATAGGTAGGAACATAGTTATCGTCATTCAAATATTTCTCAGTATTGAATACAAATTGATCGCGAACCCACTCATATGGTACTTGGTACATCGTTACCAAAGGATCCACCAAGCGACCCTTCTCGTCCTTCTTCACTGTTTCCTTACCCGTATAACCAAATTCTTGAGCCACAGACAATTTCACTTGCACCTCTACAGCCTCATACTTTGCATATTCAGGATGCTCAGGATTCTCTTTCAAAAACGCCTCAACTTCCTCTTTTGACATATATGTATGAGGATTCACCTTTGTGTAATCAGGATGCTCAATAATGTTATTTGAAGACAATATCAACTCATTGACACGGTCCGTACGCCATTGACAAAATGCCATAGCTTGATCCCAATTAACACCTACTACAGGGTAAAAACTATAAGCAGGGTGACGGAAATAGTTATCCACATAAGGCTCATTATATGCCAACTCATCGCGCCAAACGGTAGTATCTGGCAATGTGGCTTTCACCAATTCTGGATTATAGCGACCAAATACATAGTTCATCCACTCTACATACTCTCTCCAACCAATATTGGTCACCTCATATTTATCCATAAAGAATGAACTAACCGTCATCGAACGACGACTGCTATTGCGAGAAGCTGTAAGAAATTCATCTTGTTGACCAATGGTAAAAGAACCGCCTTCGATAGGAAGCATACCAGTAGGAACAATCGAATAAATTCCCTCATAAGCCTCAAAATTGGTAGTACCTGGGTCAAAAGCTTTCCAACCAGTCAAAAATGAAGTTTTCGTGTTCAGATCACGTTTGTTAAAGGATTGGCAGGCACTCAAAGCAAGCACCATCACAATAACAAGAACTCTTGATACGTTTGATTTGATATTCATAATTTTTTGAATTATTTTTATACTATTCCATTTCAGCCGGCAAAATTACAAAAAAAAAGTCAATTATACTAACTTTTTTGCAAAAAAAACGTCAGAACACGTGTTTTTTTTCAAAAACAAGCATTTTTTTACGTTCTTTTCCGTAAAAATATAGTAGAATCCCGATATTTTTTGTAACTTTGCAGTCGAATGCAGTTGAGCATTAAAGTTCATAATCGCTTATTGGATTTGTCATCACCCAAAGTGATGGCCATTGTTAATGTTACCCCTGATAGTTTTTATACATCATTCGGCACTGAATCCTCTAGCGATCTGCTCAATCACGTACAAGAATTGCTTAATCAAGGCGCAGATATTCTAGACATTGGAGCATGCTCCACTCGCCCCAACTCCACCCCTGTGGATGTTCAAGAAGAATGGAATCGCTTAGCGCCTGCTCTGCAAGCCATTCGTGCACACTTCCCACAAGCGATTATTTCGGTGGACACTTTCCGTGCTGAAATAGCCGAGCGGGCAATACTTGCAGGAGCCGACATGATCAATGATGTCTATGGAGGCGATGCCGACCAACAGATGTGGAATATCATTGCTAAGTATCGCGTACCTTATATCCTTACCCATGCGCAGGAGGTGGCAACTGCGGGAGAAGTCAAAGATTATGACTATACCATGAGCCGTATGTTGGACTTCTTTCAATCTCGATTAGATGCGCTTCACCGCATGGGCATAGCGGATGTGATTATTGACCCAGGATTTGGTTTTGCGAAAACAGAACAACAAAATTATACCATACTCCACAACATAGACATTTTTGCAGTTCTCAACACTCCCGTTTTGGCTGGTATATCGCGTAAATCAATGCTTTACAAGCCATTAGGACTTACTCCAACAGATGTATTGCCTGCCACCATTGCTGCCAACACCATGGCTTTAGAACGGGGTGCGAATATCCTACGAGTACACGATGTTGCCGCAGCAAAACAAGCCATTGCTATTTATTCATTAACACATAAAAACGAATAAATCATGTTATTGGGAATAAAAGATATTATTGACATATTATTGGTTGCCTTCATCCTATTTGCAATCTATCGCATCTTACGCCGTTCTGGAGCAAGTAACCTATTTTGGGGTATCTTGGCATTTATCTTCACGTGGCTATTAGTCAGTTATGTATTCCACCTGGAACTCACCAGTGCTTTGTTCGACCGATTTGTTAGTGTGGGAGCAATTGCGTTGATTGTAATCTTTCAAGAGGAAATCCGTAGTTTCTTCTACCGAATAGGTGCACGATTCAATGTGGAGCACTTCAAGGAACGATGGTCTAAGATCAAGCACGAACAAAATGTGCAAAAGCAAATAGATGCAGTTGCTAACGCTTGCGAACATATGTCAGCAAGCAAAACGGGAGCGTTGATTGTCATTACCAATCAACAAGAGTTGAAGACTTTTGCTGACACGGGCGAAATCATTGATGCGACACTCTCGATGCGTCTGGTGGAAAACATTTTCTTCAAAAACACGCCTCTTCACGATGGAGCACTCATCATCCGCAATGGACGTGTATGGGCTGCTGCCTGCATCCTACCTGTTTCAAAACGAACAGACCTGCCCAAACGTTACGGATTGCGCCACCGTGCTGCATTAGGATTAACTGAAAAAACCGATGCTACCGCCATTGTCGTATCCGAAGAAACAGGTACAATATCCATAGCCAAAGGCGAAACAATACGACCTGTTACTCCAAAAGAATTGGAGCAAGAACTTGCCTTAGCATTTGGCATGGAGACCAATGAGAAAAAATAAGCCTATTACTCACTCGTAAATAGATAAATAACAAACAATATGAACTCATTCCAACGAACACTTGTAACCACAGCCCTTCCATATGCCAATGGTCCAGTGCATATCGGACACTTGGCGGGCGTGTACGTACCAGCCGACATCTATGTCCGCTACCTTCGCCTTAAAGGCGAAAACGTCCTTTTCGTAGGCGGTAGCGACGAACACGGTGTACCTGTTACCATCCGCGCACGCAAAGAGGGCATCACCACTCAAGAGGTAGTAGATCGCTACCACAACATTATCAAAGAATCTTTCCAAGGTTTCGGCATCTCATTTGATGTGTACTCACGTACCACCAGCAAGATCCACCACCAACTGGCTTCGGATTTCTTCCGCCACCTCTACGACGAAGGCAAGTTCGTCGAGCAGACTTCCGAGCAGTTCTACGACCCTGAAACTCAGGAGTTTCTCACCGACCGCAACATCCGCGGCGAGTGCCCACGTTGCCACGCAGCGGGTGCCTACGGCGACCAATGCGAGAAGTGCGGAGCAACCCTTTCGCCTGACGAACTCATCAACCCATACAACGCTATCAACGGCAACCCTCTCACCAAGAAGGAGACCAAACACTGGTACCTCCCACTCGACCAATACCAACAATGGCTCGAACAGTGGATTCTCCAAGAGCATAAAGAGTGGCGTCCCAATGTCTATGGCCAATGCAAGTCATGGCTCGACGGCGGTCTTCGCCCTCGCGCCGTAACCCGCGACCTCGATTGGGGTATCCCTGTGCCTGTAGAGGGTGCCGAAGGCAAAGTGCTGTATGTGTGGTTCGATGCGCCTATCGGTTATATCTCCAACACCAAAGAGCTCTGCGATGCTAAACCCGAGCAGTTCGGCTCTTGGGAGACTTGGTGGAAAGACCCTTCTACCCGCCTCATTCACTTCATTGGCAAAGACAACATCGTCTTCCACTGCATCGTCTTCCCTACCATGCTCAAAGCAGAGGGCAGCTATATTGTGCCTGATAATGTGCCTTCCAACGAGTTCCTCAACCTCGAAGGCGACAAGATATCTACCTCTCGCAACTGGGCGGTTTGGCTCAACGAGTACCTCGTGGACTTCCCAGGCAAGCAAGATGTCTTGCGTTATGTGTTGACAGCCAACGCACCTGAGACCAAAGACAACGACTTCACTTGGGCAGACTTCCAAGCCCGCAACAACAACGAACTCGTAGCTATCTACGGCAACTTCGTCAACCGCGCATTGGTGCTAACCAAAAAGTATTTCGACGGCAAAGTGCCTGCTGCGGGTACCTTCAACGAGTACGACCAAGCCACTATCGCTGAGTTCCAAAATGTGAAGGCTGAGGTAGAGAAACTACTAGGTGACTTCCGCTTCCGCGATGCACAAAAAGAGGCAATGAACCTCGCCCGCATTGGTAACAAATACCTCGCAGATACCGAGCCTTGGAAGGTAGCTAAGACCGACATGGAGCGCACCGCTACTATCCTGCACCTTGCTCTCCAAATCGCTGCTAACCTGAGCATTGCGTTTGAGCCATTCTTGCCATTCTCTTCTGCTAAACTCCGCGAAATGTTGAACCTTCAGTTGTCAACTGTCAACTCTCAACTGTCAACTCTCACATGGGAAGAACTCGGCAATATCAACCTGCTGAAAGAGGGTCAAGAACTCGGCGAAGTATCCCTCCTCTTCGAGAAGATTGAGGACGCTACTATCCAAGCCCAACTCGACCGTTTGGCTAACATCAAGGCTGCCAACGAGGAAGCAGAGAAGCAAGAGGCACTCAAGAATTGGCGTCCTGCTGACATCAAGGAGAATACCAACATCGATGAGTTTGGTAAGATGGATATCCGCGTGGCTACTGTCCTTGACTGCCAACCAGTGAAGAAGTCCGACCGACTCCTCCAGTTCCGTCTGGATGACGGTATGGGTGGCAGAACAATCCTTTCTGGTATCGCACAAAGCTATCCTGACCCATCCGTATTGATAGGTAAGCAAGTGCTGTTTATTGCCAATTTCCCACCTCGCAAGATGATGGGTATTGAGTCGCAGGGTATGATTCTCTCGGCTGTAGATGCAGACGGCAAGTTAGTGGTGACCACAGTCACAGCCCCAGTCCGCAACGGCAGCCAAGTAGGATAATCCATTACCTATTATATACATAAAAAGTCACCTCACACGGGGTGACTTTTTATGTATCAATCATCATCTATTTTTACCATTTTCTAGACATCAGGTATAATTCTTTCTCGAAACCACTCCGATACCAATCCATTACCATTTGGTTAGCATCCAGGTGTTTCCCCGTAGTTTGCAAGATGTTCTATAAAGCCTATTTGTGGCACAGAGTTGGCTCTCACTCTACGAAGTGCTCATAAACTAATGCGCAAACAAATCATCCATGGTTATTACTTTGGGGATAGAACTTGAATAAGCATTTTTTGTTAATCCATACGGACTAATATATGTAGGTTGAATCCCCAATTTTATACCTGTTTGATTCACAAAAACCGCTTGACGAGTACGGAACTTAAGGTCCTCTTCTTTATTAATCGTATATGGTAAATAACTATATTTGATTTCACAAAGATTGATGATTCTATCTGCACGTTCAATGAGCAAGTCTATTTGTGCTTTTTGTTCTTTGTCCGTACTACGCCATGAATAATACTCCGTGCCTATCTGATCAATACCTATTGCTTTCTTTATCTGAGGGATATGTGCCATGCAAACGCGCTCAAAGGCTAACCCATAGAATGTGTTTGTCTTGGGCGAAAGTAAATTATGACTCCAATAGTGTTCATCATTTGTTTTTGCATCCAAATACGTATGATAGAATTGTACAAACGAATCAGACAATACATAATATCCACCTGTTTTGTTTATTTTTTTTGTACGAACTCTATGGTAGTGAATAAAATCGCATTTGACAAGATTGTCTAATAGTTTAGTCAGTCCCCCCCCGTCTGATTTTCCCAAATATTCCGCCAATTCATCACGAGTTAAACCATATCGATGATTTGCCAATGCTCGAACAATCATCATGTATGGTTCTGGATTGGTAAAGAGCGAAGAAAATAATCGATGGTATTCTTCACGAAGTTCACCTTGAGCCGAAAAGAGCAGTCTATCAATAGCTTCTGTCACGCTTTCAGAGGGTTGAATAAGACTCATGTAGTATGGTACTCCTCCAAAGACCATATAAGCTTGCATAATGGCTTGCCTATCCCAAGTCATACCACGAGCTTGAAAATACTGCTCGCATTGTGCCAAGTTGAATGGATGAAGATGCATCGAATGAGTAATTCGATTATGTAACCCACCATGATTATTGACAATGTTATCCACCATCCACGAGGTGGCAGAACCGCAAACTACAAGCATTAGATTATCGTGCTTTGAAACCCAACTATTCCAAAAGTGTCCTAACGAGGTTACAAAATTAGTTCGATGCACATCTAAACAAGGCAACTCATCAATGAAGATTACTTGACGCTTATTTGGATTCAATTTAGGCGTTAATGTCTGCTCTAATGCAAAGAAAGCATCCATCCATGTCTTCGTATACGATCCTGTGTAACCGATCCTGCGAAGAGATTGGTTGAATGCTGCAAATTGATCTTCCGAACTACCATGAATAATACCAGAAGTCTCGAAGACAATCATATTAGCAAACATGTTGCTAATTAAGAATGTTTTTCCGACACGACGCCGACCATACATAGCTATAAATTCTGCTTGCTCGGATTTTGCATAACTTTGCAACAATGTTACTTCATTTGTTCTCCCAATCAGTTTCATAATTTTAATAGCATTAAGAATACTGCTGCAAAGTTAGTACTTTTTTTTTAATCACGCAAGAAATAAGTAGCGAAATATATGTTTTTTTTGTTTAATTTCGCTTGTTGTTTATATAAATAGGTGGCGAAAATGGTGTTTTTTTGATTAATTTCGCTTGTTGTTTATATAAATAGGTGGCGAAAATGGTGTTTTTTTGATTAATTTCGCTTGTTGTTTATATAAATAGGTGGCGAAAATGGTGTTTTTTTGATT
>CALCGX010000090.1 GCA_937901225.1 uncultured Bacteroidales bacterium
GTCCATTCACTCCATCTGCTGCCTTTGGTTTGCTTGATACAGTAGGTTGTCCGTTGGATACTGATGGCGATGATGTACCAGACTATATTGATGTCTGCGCGAACACGCCTGCTGCTGCATATGGCTATGTAGATTCTTTGGGTTGCCCTATTGACAGCGATGGTGATGGTGTGTTCGACTATATGGACGAATGTCCTGATACTCCTGAGGAGGCATACGGATATATTGATTCTGTAGGTTGTCCATTGGACACCGATGGCGATGGTGTATTTGACTATATTGACCAATGTCCTAACACACCTGCTGCCGCATATGGTATGGTTGATTCGCTGGGTTGCCCTATCGATAGCGATCTTGATGGAGTGCCTGATTACTTGGACGAATGTCCTGATACTCCAGAGGAAGGACGTCATGCCATTGATGCAAAGGGTTGTCTCTTAGACACGGATGGTGATGGTGTATATGACTACCTTGATGAGTGTCCATTGGTAGTAGGTTTGAAAGAGAATAAAGGTTGCCCAGAGGTGAAACGTGAGATACGTAATTTACTCAAGAAAGCGATGTCAGGTATCCAATTCGAAAATGGCAAAGCTACCATCAAAAAGAGTTCGTACAAGATATTGAATGATATCGCTAAGATCTTTATTGATAATGCCAATTATCTCGTTGAGGTACAGGGTCACACCGACAACGTAGGTAAATATGAATATAATGTTGATCTTTCAGAGCGTCGTGCACAATCTGTACGTACTTACCTCATTGAGCAAGGCGTACCAGCAGAGCGCTTGACCGCACATGGCTATGGTCCAGATAAACCTATTGAAGACAACAAGACCAAGGCTGGTCGTGCTAAAAACCGTCGTGTAGAGTTCAACATCACATTCGAAGAAGTAAAAGTGGAAGTTATCTACGACCGCGTACAACAAGATACTATAGCTGCACAACCTGCAGCTGATAGTATCCAAGCACCTGTAGCGGCCGTACAGGGTGATTCTATCAAGGTTCAACAAACAACAGTAGCTGAATAATTTAACAAAAATATCAATAATCAATATGGGAAGAGCTTTTGAATATCGCAAAGCGACAAAAATGAAACGTTGGGGTCACATGGCCCGTGTATTTACTAAATTGGGAAAAGAAATCACCATGGCAGCGCGCGATGGTGGTCCAGATCCAGACAGCAACCCTCGTCTTCGTACACTGATGCAACAGTGTAAAAAGGAGAACATGCCAAAGGACAATATCGAGCGCGCTATCAAGAAAGCAACTGACAAGTCTTCAGAGGGTTATAAAGAGATTTGCTACGAAGGATATGGTCCTCACGGTGTAGCTATCTTCGTAGAGACAGCTACCGACAACAATATGCGTACTGTAGCTAATATCCGCAGCTATTTCACCAAGCATGGTGGTAGCCTCGGTACACAAGGCTGTCTCCAATTCCTCTTCGATCGTAAAGCTTGCTTTACCGTATCAGCAAAAGAGGGTATTGACTTGGACGAACTCGAATTGGAGTTGATTGACTTTGGTGTAGAGGAGCTCGGTCATGACGAGGAAGAAGGTACCATCGTTATTTATGGCGATTTCAATCAATACTCACAAATGCAAAAGTATCTTGAGGATAACGGTTTTGAGATCCAATCATGTGAGTTCGTACGTATTCCTAACGACACCAAGACCCTCAGCGACGAGGAGATGGAGAGTGTACAAAAACTCATTGACCGCATTGAGGAAGATGAGGACGTACAAAACGTATTCACCAACTTGGGATAATCTAAGCACATGGCTGAAATGATTAATCAATTGGATATTGCTGGTGTAGAGTGCATCAGGGAGCATTTCTTCCTGACGCCTCTACAAGAGCAACAATTCACAGCATTAGGCGAACTCTATCGTGATTGGAATGCGAAGATCAATGTAATCTCACGCAAGGATATAGACAACCTCTATCCGCACCATATCATCCACTCGCTTGCGATAGCCAAAGTGCTTAACTTTCAGCCAGGTACTACCCTACTCGATGTCGGTACTGGCGGAGGTTTTCCGGGTATTCCATTGGCGATTCTATTCCCAGAATGTCAATTCACATTGATTGACAGTATCGGTAAGAAGATTCGTGTAGCTACAGAGGTTGCCAATGCCATCGGACTAAAGAACGTTACCTGTATCCAAGAACGTGCAGAGATGGAGAAGGGGAAGTTCGATTTCGTGATTAGTCGTGCCGTGATGCCTCTGGGCGACTTGGTCAAACTTATCCGCAAGAATGTTAGCAGCAAGCATCAAAACGCCATGCCTAATGGTCTGATGGTGCTCAAAGGCGGTAACCTCGAAGGCGAGATTCATCCATATCGCAAGTACGTGGAAACCACCGACATATCTAAAATCTTTGCTGGCGATTGGTACAAAGAGAAGTTTGTGCTTTACCTACCACTCTGATTAATCAAATGGTACATATCAAGACATTTTACTTCAACCCTTATCGTGAGTGCACCTATGTGCTCACAGATGACGCAAAGCATGCCATCATCATTGATGCGGGTATGTATGAGGAGCATGAACAGCAACGTTTTGCAGCATATATCCAACAAGAGCAACTCACGCCGATTGCTTTGCTCATCACTCATGCACACCCAGACCATGTTTGCGGTCAAGCATTTATTGAACAGACCTACAACCTAAACGCGATTATCCAACCATCTGAAGGTCAGTTGGATATCCCATATTTTAACATTCATGTCATTGCCTCTCCAGGACACAAGGAGGATGCGGTATGCTATCACCTACCCGATGACAATATCTTGTTTACAGGCGACACGTTGTTTCAGGAGTCTATTGGTCGTACCGACCTCCCAGGTGGGGACATGCACACATTGATTTGCTCACTCAAGAAACTGGTACTTCTCCCCGAGAACACCCAAGTGTATCCTGGGCACGGCTATCCAACCACCATTGCCCACGAGAAGCAATATAATCCTTATTTGTAAATTATCGCAGCAATTTTCTATCCGCAGGGAAGATGTCGGAAAGATTTATCACACCATCCTCAATAAATGGTTTGATATGCTTGATTACGGTTTTTAGCGTTATATCACGCATTTTGGCTATCTCACTGAGGCGATAACCTTGATGGAGAAGTGCCATAGACTGGAAGGCAGTACCTGTGGTTCGCACTTTACGTTGAGCCGTGTAGATTGTGATGTTGGGCTCTTGCAAGCGGAATGAATCGCGCGCTTTGAAATACCCTTCCACAGTAGGTACCCTCGACACTTGCGCTTGCAAGTATGCTATGCGAGCAATAGCGGCATAGACATCTATCAACGCTTGTTTTAGAGTAGAAGCATCGCTCTTGTCATTGCTACGAAGTGGGCAATTGGAGATGGTCTTGAGCACCTCATGCAAACGAGGGGCAAAGTACGGAATAGAGGCTTTCAAACGCTCTTGCAAGCGCTCCATATCATCTATATAAACGATTTGGCGCACTTGTTGCTGAAAACGCTCCCCTACCCCTTGTAGTTCCTCTAAAAGAGTAATGATATTAGGGAAATAGTCATCCGAAGTATTTTGCACCGAATTCATTTTCTTACTCATCTGCGCGAGCGCATAGCAGCGCCCCATTAGTTCACGAAAATCGTACAGTGCACAAAGTAAGATGGTTAGATACTCTCGCTGCGCAAGTGGAAGTTGCTGACGAATGGTGTCAATCTCCTGCTGTTGGTTGGTAAAGTCCAAGACTTCGCGAGCATTGGTCAGTGCACGACTGGGTATAGGAGTCAAGAGCACAATGCCCTCTAAACTGCGGCAACGCGACAAGGCTACATACACTTGCCCCGCCGCAAAAGCGTCCGCTGCATCAATCACCAAACGGTCAAAAGTCAAGCCCTGCGCCTTATGGATGGTGATTGCCCATGCGAGGCGTAAAGGATAGTGGCTAAAAGTGCCAATTACCTCAGCTTGCACCACTTCGCTACCCACCTCCGAAGTATAGCGAATATTCTCCCATGTCTCGCGATGGACCTCTATCGGTTCCTCGCCCTCGCAAGTAACAGTGATGGTCTTGTCTGTAAGATGAGAAACGACGCCCAGTTTGCCGTTGTAATAGCGTTTCTCGGATGAGGAGTCATTCTTAGTGAACATCACGCGCGCGCCCAATTTTAGGGTTAGCGTTTCATCCATGGGGAACATCGATTCTGGGAATGTGTCCTTAATCGTGGCAGAATAATGATACACTTTACCCGGCAATGCATCCATTTCACGCTGGTTGATAGCATCTACCTTGCGGTTATGCGTAGAGAGCACAATGTAATACTCCTTTTGTTCATCTGCTTTGAATTCAGGCAGATAGCGTGTATTGAGCATCTGCAACGATTGAGGCGTGAGGGTATTATTGCGCACCTGATTGAGTATCTCCACGAAATCTATATTGCTTTGGCGGAAGACATGGTCCAGTTCGATATATACAGGATTCAACTGCTGAAATACATGCGCTTGGAAGAAATAAGGCCCTCGATAATAGTCTTGTAGCATGCGCCATTCCTCCTCACGTGCGACAGGCGAGAGTTGGAAAAGGTCGCCAATAACCAACACCTGTACGCCACCAAAAGGATGATTAGGCTGGTGCTTGATATGGCGTAATACCGCATCAATGGTATCTAGCAAATCGCTACGTACCATACTTACCTCATCAATAACTAGGAGTTCTAGGTTGCGCAGTACACGCTGTTTTTGTGCGCGCATCTGCATCTCGGAGAAGAGTTGCTTGCGTGCCTCTGGCGTAGGGAGAAAGAGTTGTGGAGGCAACTGAAAAAGGGAGTGAATCGTCACTCCCTCTGCATTGATTGCAGCCACTCCCGTAGGAGCTACTACCGCCATTTGCTTTGGACATTCCTGTTTAAGGCGCCGCAAGAAAGTTGTCTTACCAGTGCCTGCTTTGCCCGTCAGGAAGATACAGCGATTGGTATGCTGCACATATTCGTATGCCAATTCATAGGCGTTCATAGTTCGAGAGATGGTGTATGTTTACTTCCGCCACAATGCTTTAGTAAAGAGCAGCAACACGGTGAAGATCTCTAGACGACCTATCAACATCACAAAACTCATTACCCACTTTGCCACCATAGGGAACTCTGCATATGTGCCAGCAGGACCAAACTGACCAATACTGATACCTACATTACCAATTGCTGAAACAGCAGCACCGATGGACTCATCGAAGTTCACACCGCTGGCACAGAATATCACTACCGTCACCACAATGATAAAGATATAGAAGATCAGAAATGCCATGATATTATTGATGGTCTGCTGTGGCACATTCTTCTCATTGAGATTCACAGGAATGATGGCATTAGGGTGAATACGACGTTGGAACTCTGCCACACCGTTCTTCAAGATAATTGCCAATCGTACCCACTTGATACCACCAGCCGTACTACCAGCACAAGCACCTGTCAGCATCAGGAAGAAGATAACCACCCATGCTACCACAGGCCAGTACATATAGTCAGAAATGGTGTATCCTGTAGAGGTCATCGAACTAATGACTGTGAAGATACTATCGCGGAATGCACGCTCCATGTGCAAACCAGTCCAACCTGGACGAGCGATATACAAACCAACAGTAAGCATCACCGCGAATACCAATACTGCTACGCTATACCAACGCAATTCCTCATCTTGGAAGAAGTTGCGAGCTTTGCCTCGTAGCAAGTAAATGAGTAGCACAAAGTTGATACCCGAGATGAACATAAAGAACGTTACGGTATAATGGATAGCTGCTGAATCGTAGAACTCCAAGCTATTGTTGTGGGTAGAGAAGCCTCCCGTAGCAATCGTAGAAAACGAGTGGCACACTGCATCAAACACCTCCATGCCACATAGCCACAATGCAGCCACTTCGGTAACGGTGAGCAATACATAGATACTCCACATCATTTTCGCCGTGTCGGCGATGCGTGGTGACACTTTCTCGTAGGTCAAACCCGACACCTCCGCAGCATAGAGCTGCATGCCGTTGAGTCCGAAGATAGGCAGGATAGCAATGGATAATACGATGATTCCCATACCGCCAATCCATTGCGTCAACGACCGCCAGAAGAGCAATCCGTGGGTAATCACTTCCAGGTCGGGAATAATGGTCGCTCCCGTAGTGGTGAAGCCCGACATGCTCTCAAACCATGCGTCTGTGAAACTGGGCACTTGTCCGCTGAGGTAATATGGTAATAGTCCAAAGGCAGAGAACACCACCCACACCATTGCCACAATCACATAGCCCTCGCGCTCGCCCATGCGTGACTCAGCACGACGACCTATCAGCAGACCCAATATACCTGCCAGTAGGGTGACGATGGTGGAGAGCAGAAAAACATCACTATCTGCTTCGCCATACCACAAGCTCACGCCCAATGCCAAGGTCATAAACACCGCCTCTATTAAAAGCAGTGCGCCCATGGTGCGGAAGACCATCCGTGTATTGAATGTGCGTGTCATAACAGTTGATAGTTGACAGTTGACAATTGAAAGTTGACAGTTATTTGAAGAACTTCTCGAGTTGGCGGATGACTTGGCTCTTGCAGAATACCACAACTTGGTCGTTTGGTAAGATCTGTGTGTCACCATTCACTAATATACCTTCGCCAGCACGCACGATTGCACCGATATTCGCATCTTTAGGCAAACGCATATCACGAATCTTAGATTTGGTGATACGGCTTCCTTCTTCTGCCATAAATTCCACCACTTCGGCATCGGCACTGGTCAAGTTGCGCACATTCAGCACACTGGCATCCAGCAACATCTGGTAGATATACGACGCAGCGATGGTTTTCTTGTTGAGTACCGTACCGATATCCAAGCCCTCAGCCATAGGTATATAGTCAATATTCTCGACTTCAGCAATGGTCTTTTTCACACCAAAACGCTTGGCAGCCATGCAGGCAAAGATATTCGCTTCGCTACTATCGGTGACTGCTACAAAAGCATCTGCATCCTCTATACCCTCGTCTTTCAGCACTGCCATATCGCTACCATCGGCATTGATAATCAGTGCATTATTGATTTTCTCGCTAAGATGATAGCAATGTTCGCGGTCAGCCTCCAGGATTTTAATACTGAGGTCATCCGATAAGTTTTGTACGGTCTTCTGTGCAATCTTTGATCCGCCAAAGAAGATGATGTTTTTGATTTCTTGTTTCTGTTTGCCGAGTTGCTCACGCAGATGTTTCATATTCTCTCGCGTACAAACGGCGTACACCATATCGTCGGCTTGAATCTCATCAGCTCCTGTAGGGATGATGGTATCTTGTCCGCGTTTGATAGCCACTACGCGGTAAAGTCCATGATTGAAGAATCCTGACATAAACTGCTTGCCAATCACCTCTGCACCTTCACGCACTTTCACTACGCAGAGTTCCAATGCGCCTTCACAAAGCGTCAAGTGGTAGCGCATCCAGTTGGTTTTGAGCGAAGCGGTAATCTCATGCGCTGCAAGTAGTTCTGGGTAAATGAGGTGGTTGAGTCCCATCTGCTCAAAGATGCGTTTATTCTCTGGAATGAGATACTCGTAGTTGTCGATACGCGCTAATGTCTTCTTTGCTCCTAGTTGATTAGCGAGCAAACACGCAGTGATATTATCTGCCTCGGATGGTGTAACTGCGATGAAGAGGTCCACATCTTTTACGCCTATACTCTTGAGGTCGTTAATCGACATCGGACTTCCCACCTTGGTCAGTAGGTCATAGTTTGCATCGAGATCACCCAAGCGGTCTTGGCGGTCGTCAATGAGACTGATATCCATATCTTCGCGCGACAGCAATTTCGCCAAGTGGCGACCTACTGCTCCAGCGCCTGCAATAATGATTCGCATATACCTTCTTTATCTAATTTTAACAACTGATATAATTCCTTGGTGCTTCCATGCTCCACAAACTGGTCGTTTACACCCAATCGGATCACACGTGGTGTGTAGCCATTATCTGCCATAAACTCCAGCACAGCACTGCCCAGTCCGCCACTGATCATACCATCCTCCACCGTGATGATCGTGTCAAAGGCTTTACCTACTGTATGCAAAAGCTCTTCATCTATAGGCTTGAGCCAACGCATATCGTAGTGTGCTACTTGCGCAGCTTTCTCGCCAAGTGCCTCAATAGCATCGGCCACCGTATTACCCATTGCGCCAATACTTAGTACTGCTATTTGGCTACCCTCTTTTAGGCAGACACCTTTGCCTATCGTCAATTGCCCATTGCTGGTAGCGCTCATGCTGCGACCTCTTGGGTAACGGATCGCGATAGGTCCGTCATAGTCTTTAGCAAGGCACATCATGGTTTCGAGATCCTCTTTGGTCATAGGAGCACCTATCACCATATTTGGAATAGGACGTAGGTATGCCAAGTCCAAGAGACCATGGTGGGTTGCGCCATCATTGCCCACGATACCAGCACGGTCAATACAGAAGACAACATGCAGCTTAGGCAATGCCACATCGTGAATGATATTATCGTAGGCACGTTGCAAGAAACTGGAGTAGATATTGCAATATGGGACAAGTCCCGCCTTTGCCATACCTGCTGAGAAAGTGACTGCGTGTCCCTCTGCGATGCCGACATCGAATACGCGGTCAGGCAGTTGGCGTTGCATGATCGTCATGCTACAACCACTTGGCATGGCTGGTGTGACACCTACCACACGCTCATCTTCCTTCGCCAGTGTGAGCAGTTGCTCTCCAAACACTTCTTGCCATAATGGCTCCTTCTTTGTACCTGGATCCTGGTTTCTGACTCCTGTCTCCACACAGAACTCTCCTGGTGCATGCCAAGTTGTTTGGTCATTTTCAGCAGGTTCATAGCCTTTGCCTTTCTTGGTGATGATATGCAGCACCTTAGGTCCCTCGTAGTCTTTTATCTCGTTGAAGATACGCACCAAACTCAGCACATCGTGTCCGTCAGCAGGACCAAAATAGCGTAGGTTAAGTCCTTGGAAGATGTTAGTGCCTTGCTTGGTGAGTAGTGCTTTGAGGTTATTGGTAAAGCGTTGTACTCGCCCTTTGTTGTCATCGGTGATGAGGTGCAGCTTGCGTGCCACTCGATATCCCCACCAACGCCAACGATTGTATCGTTCGCTGGTGGTAATATCTACCAAATACTGTGTAAATCCGCCCTTGATAGGGTCAATCGCCATATTATTGTCGTTGAGTACGATGAGCAGATTATTCTTATTCATCGAGGTATTGTTGAGTCCCTCGAATGCCAATCCGCCCGTCATGGCGCCATCGCCAATGATAGCCACTACTCGTCTTTTCTGCTCGTCAGATGCTCGATATCCTATCTCAGCTCCAAGTGCGGCAGAGATGCTATTGCTAGCATGTCCTGCTATGAAAGCATCGTATTCGCTCTCCATAGGCGAAGGGAATGGTGCCAATCCTTTGAACTGTCGGTTGGTATGGAATCGCTCGCGTCTGCCCGTAAGAATCTTATGGGCATATGCCTGATGACCTACGTCCCACACCAGTTGGTCGTTGGGCGTATCAAACACATAGTGCAATGCCACCGTAAGCTCCACCGTACCGAGTGAAGAACCCAAGTGTCCAGGGTTTTGGCTTAACTGCTGAATAATGAAATCGCGCACCTCCTCGCATACTTGTGGCAGTGCATCTAGGGGCAATGCCTTCAAGTCGCTGGGGTAATAGAGCGTATTCAGATATTTATATTCCATAGCTTATTGTGTTGAAATATCCTCCATATTACTTCGCGCAAGCGCATACTCGCGCATAATAGCCTGCAAAGATACAGTTTTTTTCTTATATCTGCAAATTTTACCCCCATTTTGCTACTTCCACTTAGCAAAATTAACAAAAATACCGGCAATTTACACATATTTTAGTACTTTGTATTGCATAGTATTATAAATAATATTACCTTTGCATTGGATTTCCGAATCAAGTGTTCTTTGCTATGATTATATGCGATGATTTGTCCGATGGAAGAGAAATGGCATAGTTTTTGTATTTACTCATACAAACTTAAATAAACATGAATATAAACTTATTAAATTGACTGAATTATGAAAAAGATTTTAGCCGTATGGGCAATCCTAACTATTTCTTTGACGGCATGTGCCGATCATCATCAACTGGTAGAATATTCTGATCTTCCTGCTCAAGCGCAGGTGTTTATTCAAAAGTATTTCAACGTTACCGACGTTGCATACATTGAACGCGAGCGCGATGGCGTGCATCATGAATATCAAGTACATCTCAAGAATGATATTGAGATGGAGTTTGATTACCAAGGAAACTTCAAATCCATTGATTGTCAGGTGCTGAAAGTGCCTACAGGCATTGTTCCCGAACCGATTATCAACTTCGTGCAGACGCATTATCCCAATAGTTTTGTTGTGGAATATGTAGTTGGATATCGTCATTTGACGGTGGAATTGGGCACAGGCTTAGACTTGATTTTCGACCTTGAAGGACATTTTATTCGTATAGATGACTGATGGCAGTTGACAATTAGCAGTTGACAGTTGAGAGTTGGTACGAGGAATCAAGTAATATAAAAAATCATAAAAGACAATGAAAAAATTGTATCGTTCTTCTAACCGCATTGTGGCGGGTGTTTGTGGCGGTATCGCCGAGTATTTTGATGTGGATCCTACGGTGATTCGCGTGGTGTATCTCATCCTGAGTTTATTCTCTGCGGGATTCCCTGGTCTGCTGCTTTACATCATCTTGATGGTACTCATTCCCAATTACAATCAAATAGAAAACCAGTAAATGGTAGTTACAGCGATGCTATCCAATCTCAAAAGTCAAATGCGCAAAGGGTTATTGGAATACTGTATCCTTTCCATCATCAATCGCGATGAAGCCTATGCTTCGGACATCCTTGATACCCTCAAGGAGGCGCGATTGGTGGTGGTGGAGGGCACGGTCTATCCCCTCCTGACCCGCATGAAGAACGAGGGGCTGCTCTCTTATCGTTGGCAAGAGTCCACGGGCGGACCTCCGCGCAAGTATTATACCCTCACCGAAGAGGGAAAGCAACTGCTTACTCAACTCAATGAAGAATGGCAATCCATCTGCCAAGCTATTAACCAAAT
Source organism: uncultured Bacteroidales bacterium (assembly GCA_937901225.1). Lineage (GTDB taxonomy): Bacteria > Bacteroidota > Bacteroidia > Bacteroidales > Paludibacteraceae > Colicola. Next base: position 11,095 of record CALCGX010000090.1, read on the forward strand.
AACCCAATAGATCATGAACGAAACTCGTACAATCAACCTCAATGGTCTGGTATATCACATCGATTACGATGCTTATCAACTGCTGCGTGATTATCTTCACGACATCGAACTGCGTCTGCCTCAAGATGACCGACAAGAAATCATGGCGGATATCGAAGCACGCATTGCCGAATTATTTCAAAAATCACTCTTTGCCAAGAATGTGCAAGTAGTTAATATTCAAATGGTTCAATCCATCAAGGGGCAGATTGGTGAGCCGTCGGAATTTGGTCCTAATCGTCGTCCGAAGGTCAAAGTAGATAAGTCGCAGAATAGTGGTTGTGGTCGTGTGTTTAGCATTGTGCTCAACGTCGTATTGGCCATCTTGGCTTTACCTGTGCTATTCACGGGTCTGGCTATCCTGTTCGCCATTGTCCTTTCGCTGTTTGGTGTGGCGGTAGCTGGAACCACCAGTTTGGCATCCATCATGCCTATTTTCCCTGTTTTTGCTGATCTCTTGGTGGACGGCGGCGTGGTGATTATTCCGCTGTTGTTGGTCGCGCTGATCCTGATTATTGCCCTGCCTATCGTGATGCTTGTGCATACGATAGTTACCTACATGCGCACGCGCCGTGGTCCAAAAGCACGTTTCTGGTGGATCACTATCCTCTTTTGGCTGGCATCAATCATTTTCTGGGGTGTATCACTCGTGCGGTTGTACCAATCCTACGACATGGCTCCTGAGATTCTCAAAACCATGGTGTGGGACGGTTTGGATGTGGACGAACAACAAGGTACCATCACCTCCGAACTCCAATTGCCGCCATATCATAGTATCGAGGTGCGAGGCGCTGCCCAATTGCATCTCAATAATGGCACACAACCAGCTACCCTATTGATCACCAACCAAATACAATCCCTGATGGATCAGGATGGTATCAAGGCTGAAGTGCGGGATAGCGTACTCTATATCGAAACGTCCAATCAATTGCCTTTGGACGAGATCATGATTGATTTTGCCATTACTTCACCGCATTTACGCCAATTGACGGTGTATGGTGCTAGTAAGATAGAGACCGCTGAGAACCAAGTGCTTGCTCAGCCTACCCTAACACTTAATCTCAATGGTGCTGCCGAAGCGGACTTGCATCTGAATGTTCAGACATTGACGATTGACGCCAAGGGGGCGAGCAAGTTGGATTTAGAAGGTCAGGCAAACCAAGCCCATATCACCATTGCTGGTGCTGGCGAGGTAGAGGCTGAGGACCTGGTTGCGCAAGTCATGCACATCAACTGTGCTGGTGCCAGCAAGGCAGAACTGAATGTGGTGCGCGAACTCTGGGCGCAAGCGGCAGGAGCGAGCCATATCACCTACAAAGGTACACCACGCATCAAACAAAAGATGGCTGTAGGTGGCAGTATCATCCGCCAAGACTAATCCCCTACGCTCTCCGAGTCTATCACAAACAAAAAGCGCACCATAGGATGCGCTTTTTTTGTATCGAAATGCAGTGCTTTACCACTCCAGCAACACTTTGCCACACTGACCGCTGCACATGATATCGAAACCCTTTTGGAAGTCATCGAAGTGGAAGCGGTGGGTAATCACTGGACTCAAGTCCAATCCGCCCAACAACATCTGCTCCATCTGATACCATGTCTCCCACATACGGCGACCTGTGATACCCTTGATAGTCAGTGCGTTGAAGATAATATCTGACCAATTGACTTTTGTCGTGCTTGGTAAAATACCTAACTGAGCAATGTTCGCACCCTTGTACATATGCGCGATCATGTCATTGAACGCCGCAGGTGCGCCCGACATCTCCAAACCAATATCGAAGCCACGGATACCCAACTGCTTCATTGCACCCTCCACGGTCTCACCCTTCGAGCCATTCACGGTGATGGTCGCACCCATCTTCTTCGCTATCTCAAGGCGTTGTTCGTTGAGGTCGGTCACCACGATATTCTTCGCTCCCGCATAGCGGCATATACCTGCTGCCATCGTACCAATCAAGCCTGCACCCGTGATCAGCACATCCTCGCCCAAGAGAGGGAATGCCAGTGCTGTGTGTGTGGCATTGCCAAAGGGATCCATGATAGCTGCAAAGTCATCTGGTATCTCAGGACGGATATGTACGATATTGCTCTCTGGGATAGTCACATACTCCGCAAAGGCGCCGTCCTTGCCGAAGATACCTACGGAGAGGCTATTCTCGCAGACGTGACCCATACCACGGCGGCAGTTGCGGCATGTTCCGCAGACGATATGTCCCTCAGCGGTCACGCGGTCGCCCACCTTCACATGAGTTACACCAGGACCTACCTCTACTGCCACTCCCACAAACTCGTGACCCATGATATATGGCGGTGTGCAGTGACTTTGCGACCACTCGTCCCACTTGTACATATGCAAGTCCGTACCGCATATAGCGGCTTTCGTCACCTTGATGAGTACATCATTCACGCCCACTTTGGGCATCGGTACTTCTTCCATCCAGAGCCCTGGCTCTGCATAACGTTTTACTAACGCCTTCATATTAGTTGATAGTTTACAGTTGACAGTTTACAATTTTGCGCTGCAAAGGTACGGAAAAATTTGCATATACGCAATAGTACGTGCATTTTTCTTGTTATTCCCACGGATAACACTGATTGGCACGGATCTTATTTGTTAGCCTTATTATCCATATTATCCGTGGTAATCCGTGCAATCCGTGGGAATACCGAAGCTACTGCCACTCCACGCAGCCCAAATACAGAGAAAACGAGCCTAAAAATAAACTTTTGCTCGTTTTTTTTGTATTTGTGCATTTTTTTTTGTACCTTTGCAGCCAAATTGGCAGTTTGTAGCCAGTCAATAGGAAACAGATACTTATTTTAGAATAAAATAAAGACATTATGAATATATCGTACAACTGGTTAAAACGCTACATCGCGCTCACAGACAGCGCTGAGCAAGTAGCACAAATCTTGACTTCCATCGGATTGGAAGTAGGCAAAGTAGAACAAGTACAAACCATTAAAGGCGGATTGGAAGGCCTCGTAGTAGGCGAAGTCATCACCTGCGTGGATCACCCCAACTCCGACCACCTACATATCACTACCACACGCGTAGCACCCGATGCAGAGCCATTGCAAATCGTTTGCGGCGCACCCAACGTAGCTGCTGGACAGAAAGTCATCGTGGCTACCGTAGGCACTGTGCTCTACGACGGCGATGAGAAGTTCACCATCAAACGTGGCAAGATCCGTGGCGAGGAGTCACTCGGTATGATCTGTGCCGAAGATGAGATTGGCGTAGGTACCAGTCACGACGGTATCATGGTATTGCCAGCCGACACACCAGTAGGTATGCCTGCTAAAGAGTATTTCGGCGTAGAAGACGATACCCTCATCGAGGTGGACATCACCCCTAACCGTGCAGACGGCGCAAGTCACTATGGTGTGGCACGCGACCTATACGCATACTATCAAGCCAAAGGTGTGAATGTTGCATTGGTTAAGCCAAGCGTTGAGGATTTCAAAGTAAATAGCAATGCATTGCCTATCGAGGTGGTGGTAGAGAACGCCACAGCGTGCCCACGCTACACGGGCGTGAGTATCAAGGGTGTGACCATCAAAGAGTCGCCAGACTGGCTCAAGAAAGCCCTCAACACCATCGGTATCCGTCCAATCAACAACGTGGTGGACGTGACTAACTTCGTGCTCCACGAGATGGGACAAGCACTCCACTCCTTCGACGCCGACAAGATCAAAGGCAATAAGGTCATCGTGAAGAACGCTACCGAAGGACAGAAATTCGTGACCCTCGACGGCGTAGAGCGTACCCTATCCGCAGCAGACCTGATGATCTGCAACGCTGAGGAACCAATGTGTATCGCAGGTGTATTTGGCGGACAAGACTCAGGTATCTCTGAGACCACTACCAATGTCTTCTTGGAGAGTGCCTACTTCGACCCAGTGAGCATCCGCAAGACCGCTCGCCGTCATCAACTCTCTACCGATGCCAGCTTCCGCTATGAGCGCGGTTGCGACCCAAATAACACCCTCTACGTACTCAAACGCTGCGCACTGCTCATCCAAGAG
>CALCGX010000091.1 GCA_937901225.1 uncultured Bacteroidales bacterium
CTACTCTTCCCGCAGCGCAGTGGCAACATCACCATCGATCCTGCAGAGTTTGAGGCAGTGCTACGCATACAAAACCGCGCACAAGTACGCAGTATCTTTGACGACTTTTTCAACAGCTATACCACTGCCACCAAGGCTATTACTGCGCCTGGCACCACCATCCATGTGGATGCCTTGCCCACAGGCAAACCAGCTGGATTCAGCGGCGGTGTAGGACAATTCAATATCTCCAGTACCATCTCCAGCACCGATCTGCAAGCCAACGAAGCGGTTACCCTTAGCATCACCATCCAAGGTACGGGCAATATGAAGCTGCTCAAGACACCTGCTGTGGATTGGCCAGAGGGCTTCGAGGTGTACGACCCTAAGGTGTCCAACAACTTCCGCAACACTACCACAGGTGTCAGTGGTACCAAGACCATTGAGTATCTAGCTATCCCGCGAGCAGGAGGCACCTATACCATACCGCCTATCCTCTTCTCCTACTACGACACACAAACCGATACCTACAAGACGCTCGCTACACCTGAATACACGCTCCAGATCGCACGTTCAGCCACCGAGGAAGCCAATGCCGCAGTGGTCAATCATTTCGTGCAAAAGGAAGATATCCAGCAATTGGGCTCCGATATCCGCTATATCGATGTCAACGCATTACCAGCACTTAAAATCCATAAGTCCAAATTCACCTTCGGCACTCTCGCCTTCTGGCTTTGCTACCTCATACCCGCACTCTTAGCGGCACTGCTCTTCATCATCTTCCGCAAGAAGATCCAAGAAAATGCCGACATCACCCGCGTGCGCTACAAGAAGGCCAACAAAGTGGCACAACGCCGACTCAAAGCGGCTGAGCTGCTGCTCAAGGCTGACAACAAGACTGCATTCTTCGAGGAAATCGAACGCGCTGCATGGACCTACCTCAGCGACCGCCTGTCTATTCCTACCGCACAACTCAACAAGGAGAACATCGCGCAGATCCTTGCCAACAAAGGCGTGACAAACACCCTCATTGAGGAAGTATTGCACGTACTCGCCACCGCCGAGTTTGCACGCTATGCCCCAACTTCCGACCACGCCATGCAAGACATCTACAACGATACAACCAAGATTATCAACCAATTAGAGAACTGCAAACTCTAACCCTTTCAAACCTCGAAACAATGAAACTGCTTTTTATATTTCTTACCACTCTCTTTGCCGACGCCAATATCCAATACGCCGAGGGCAACTATGCTCAAGCCGCTACACAATACGAGCAGATCCTCGCCAATCTACCATCTACCGACGTAGCCGATCTACCATCTGACTACGCAGTGGTCTATTACAACCTCGGCAATGCCTATTTCAAGCAAGGCGAGTTGGCACAAGCCATACTCGCATACGAACGTGCTTTGCGCCTCCAACCATCCTTGCAAGATGCCAAGCACAACCTCCAGTTTGCACAATCGCGTATTATAGACAATATCCAGGACACCCAATCATTTTTCCTTTCTAACTGGCTCCAAGCCATCCGCAATGCGCTCAGCCAACGCACTTGGATTATCCTATCTATCTCGCTGTTTATATTGGCGTTAGTAGGCTTCTTCCTCTTTGCGTTCAGCCAAATAATATGGCTTCGCAAGACGGCTTTCTACACTAGTCTTGTCGCCCTTGTCATCTCTATGGCTGCATGCGCCAATGCGGGGTCACTCCACCAGCGTGACACCCTGCGCGCCGAGGCCATCATCACACAAGGTATCGTCAATGCCAAGTCCTCGCCCGATCGCTCAGGCACCGACCTCTTTACCATCCACGAGGGCACCAAGGTGGAGATCAAAGAGGTCATCGGCGAATGGTGCTGCGTACATGTAGGCAACAATATCGGATGGATGCCACTCGCCCATCTCGAACGCATCTAAGCCCAGCAAATACCCCTTTTTGTAAAACAAAAATAACAAAAAATAAAAAACTTTCAACTTTCAACGATAAACTTTTAACGAAAATTTGCACGTTTCATTTATTTTCTGTAATTTTGCACCGATTTTGATGGAGTGGGGGCCTACCCCAACCCCCTCCCTAAAGGGAAGGGCTTTCAAAAACGAAACAATAGAAACAAAATTAATATTAATTTTTTTAAAACTTTTACAACAATGACAAAAGTAGGTATCAATGGTTTTGGCCGTATCGGACGCTTCGTTTTCCGTGCTGCTATGAAACGCAATGACATCGAGATCGTAGGTATCAACGACCTCTGCCCAGTAGATTATTTGGCTTATATGCTTCAGTACGACACCATGCACGGTCAGTTCGAAGGAACTATCGAGGCTGATGTTGAGAACAGCAAGCTCATCGTTAACGGTAAGGTTATCCGTGTAACTGCAGAGCGTAACCCAGCTGATTTGAAATGGGATGAGGTAGGTGCAGAGTACGTAGTTGAGTCTACAGGTTTGTTCCTCTCTAAAGATAAAGCTCAAGCTCACTTGGAGGCTGGTGCTAAATATGTGGTTATGTCTGCTCCTTCTAAGGACGATACTCCAATGTTCGTTTGCGGTGTTAACGAGAAGACTTATGTTAAGGGTACACAATTCGTATCTAACGCTTCTTGTACAACCAACTGCTTGGCTCCTATCGCTAAGGTGTTGAACGACAAATGGGGTATCACCGATGGTTTGATGACTACTGTTCACTCTACCACCGCTACTCAAAAGACTGTTGACGGTCCATCTGTTAAGGACTGGCGTGGTGGCCGTGCAGCTGCTGGCAACATCATCCCTTCTTCTACTGGTGCTGCTAAGGCTGTAGGTAAAGTTATTCCTGAGTTGAACGGCAAATTGACCGGTATGGCTATGCGCGTTCCTACTTTGGACGTTTCTGTAGTTGACTTGACAGTTAACTTGGCTAAGCCTGCTACTTACGCTGAGATCTGCGCAGCTATGAAAGAGGCTTCTGAGAACGAGTTGAAGGGTGTACTTGGTTACACTGAGGATGCAGTAGTTTCTGCTGACTTCTTGGGTGACACTCGCACTTCTATCTTCGATGCTAAGGCTGGTATCGCACTCACTGACACCTTCGTTAAGGTTGTTAGCTGGTACGACAATGAGATCGGTTACTCTAACAAGGTTCTCGACCTCATCGCTCACATGGCTACTGTTAACGCTTAATATTCTTATTAAGATATACAGCGAGGCACTCAAATTGAGTGCCTCATTTTTTTATTAACAATATACACTTGAAACCTTACTTTTTTATCAAAAATGTTTGGTCATTCCAAAAAAATATACTACCTTTGCAGCACGGAAACAAAAAAATCTGAGAAGGTATTAGATTACTATAAATAAAATTTATAGAAGTGACCATGAAGCAGATACATGATGAGAATCGTGCGTATCGATTTCTTCTCCCGCTGGTGAACTGGATGTTCCGACATTCGTACCGTCATATCAAATACGTAGGCGAGGAGAATATCCCCCAAGATGGGGCAGTAATTTTTGCACCGAATCACACTAATGCACTGCAAGATGCGCTAGCAGTGTTATCTATCAATTCGGAGCGAAAAGTATTTGTAGCTCGTGCGGATATCTTCCGCAACAAGCGATTGGCTAAAATCCTGAGTTTCTTTAAGATAATGCCTATCCGTCGCATGCGCGATGGAGCGGGCGAAGTACTCAAAAACGATGAGACTGTAGAGCGTGCTATTGACACCCTCGAAGAGGGCGTACCATTCTGCATCCTACCAGAGGGGACTCACCGCACTAAGCACTCGCTGCTGCCATTAGGCAAAGGTATTTTCCGTATCACATTGCGCGCTAATGAGAAGTTCGGACACGAGAAGCCCATTTATATTGTGCCAGTCGGCTTGGAGTATAGCGACTGGTTTCACCTATGGGATACATTGGTTATCAACATCGGCAAACCAATCAACATGACCAAGTTCATCGCCGAGCACGCAGATCTGGAGCAACCAAAACTCATCCTTGCGATGCGCGAAGAACTGACAAACCGCATGCGCGAACAGATACTTTGGGTACCCGATGATGAGAATTATGAGAAGAACTGGGATGAACTCAGTCACAACCGACCTGCCAACAAAAACTGGTTTCCAAAACACAGAATGCCTAAGTGGCTATTGCTCTTGATGTTAGTATTAATGTCACCTCTCGCGTTAGTGGCGGGATTGATTACATTGCCACTATGGCTTGCGTGGCTTATCATTCGTTGGGCTATCAAAGATCCTGCATTCCATAACTCGGTGCAATTCGTTTGGCAGTTAATCATCATTCCTTTAACAGGATTTATCACCATGCCATTCTGGATGTTCTTGCAAGAGTATATGTACTTGGCAAGAAAACTCACCAAACCTGAAGAAACGAAATAATTAAAAATTTTGAATTATGGTAAAGGTTTACATTATTCTCGCTTGCTATATCATTTTCCCAATATTGATTATTGAAGCGTTCAAGCGCTGGACAGTTGTCCAAAAAATTGGTACTGTAGTACTTGCGTATGCTGTAGGTATTATCGCTTCGCTTTGCGGAGTATTCCATTTTGCTGACCCTACTATAGGTGCTACCTTTAGTAAACTGCAATCCACTATCATGAGTGTGGCTGTGCCATTAGCTATTCCGCTAATGCTCTTCAATTGCGATTTCAAACTTTGGACAAAATCGCTACCTAAAACCACTTGGGCATTAGTAACAGGTATTGCAGCGGTAATCGTTGCTTCTATCTCGGGCTATTTTGTTTTCCGCAACAATGTGCCTGAGATTGCCAAAGTGACAGGTATGATGGCAGGTATCTATACGGGCGGAACAATGAACTTCAACGCTTTGGGTGCAGCATTGAATGTGGATCGCTCTGTAATGGCGATTGTGCTGGCATTCCAAATGGTGATTACTACACCTTATATATTTTTCCTCTTGGGTGGCGGCTATAAGATCTTCCGCAAGTTGTTACCATACAAGGATATCACCCACAAGGGTCGTATGGATGAAGACGAGGTGGAGACCAACGATGTGGAGAACTACCGCGGTATGTTCGAAAAGAAAAACTTCATTGGTATGATGAAGGGACTTGGATTGAGTGTCATATTCCTTGCTGTAGGTGCTGGTTTGGCATTGCTGATCACGGGGACCCTAAACGAGTTGGTTGTGATATTGACTATCACCACATTGTCTATCATTGCTTCGTTCTTTAAGAAGGTACGCGAATTGCCGAAGACCTTTGAGTTGGGCATGTTCTTTATCCTGATTTTTAGTGTGATTGTGGCATCTATGTTCGATATCAATAGTGTGAACGGTGGTTCGCTCTATATTGGAGGCTTTGTGCTTTGGATTATTGGCATCTCGGTTGGTTTGCACTTATTGCTTTGTCGCATTGCCAAGGTAAGTGGTGACCTCTTTTGCGTTTGCCAAGTGGGTCTGCTTTGCTCGCCCCCATTCGTACCACCAATCGCAGGTGCAATGAAGAACAAGAAAGTTTTGATATCAGGTATTGTAGTGGGATTGGTAGGTTATGCTATAGGTACGTACCTTGGTGCGCTTTTGGCGTGGATTCTTGGTTGATTAATAGTTCATATTTAATATTGTTATGAAACGTCTATTTGTATTTATCATAAGTATATTATTCGTGCTGCCTATCGTTGCAGCGAAAAAAGCGAAAGTTCAACAAGTGGATTCGTTGGGTAGGAAGATTAAAACGGGTTGGAACTTCGGAGCATTACCATCAGTAGCATTTGATGCTGACCTTGGTTTCCAAGGTGGTGCACTTGCCAATATATATTATTATGGCGATGGTTCGCAGTACCCAGAGTATATCCACTCTCTCTACGCAGAGGCAGCCTATACGACCAAGAATTACGGTATCTTCCGCGTGAATTATGACAGCAAGTACTTGATTCCTAAGCACCGTTTGACCCTTGATGCCACTTATCAGCCTGATGCGATGTGCGACTTCTACGGGTTCAATGGCTATCAGTCTATTTATAATCAGTCGTTGCATAAGTGGAACAAAAATCCAGAAAAAATGGATATTGATACCTATCAATCGCGTGCATTCTACAAGTATAAACGCAACCTCTTCCGCTTCGCAGCTGATATTGAGGGTACGATATGGAAGAACATCAAGTGGAATGCGGGTTTAGGCGTGCTCGGCTATATGATAAGCGAATGTGACATCGACATGCTCAATGGTAAGAATGAGTTCGACCCCAATATTCCACTGGGAGAACAAAAAGCGATGAATGAAAATGTAGAAGGGTTATACGAAAAATATGTAAAATGGGGGCTTATTGATCAGGCAGAAGCTAAAGGCGGTTGGCATCCCTATTTACGTGCAGGTATTACTTATGATAGCCGCGACCAACGTACTTGCCCAACCAAGGGTATTTATGCAGACGCGTTCTTCACCTATACCGCAGCATTTGGCGAGCAAGCAGCAGCAGGATATAATCATTTGCAATTCAACTTCAACTTCCGCCACTATGTGCCAGTATATCGCGACCGCGTGACTTTCGCATATCGCATTGGTACACAGAATAATATTGCAGGCAAGTCACCATTCTATATGAATACCTATCTCAACACCTTGTTTATCCAACGCGTGATGTACGAGGGATTGGGTGGTGCAAACTCACTCCGCGGTATCATGCGTAACCGCATCTTAGCTAATGGCTTTGCGTATGCCAATGTGGAGTTACGATGCAAGGTGGCGAAATTCGACATCGGTCGCCAACACTTCTATATCGGTTTGGCTCCTTTCTTTGATTTGGGTGTGATTACTCAGCCATATGAGTTGGATGAGGAAGCACTCAATAGGGCATATGCAGCTGATACCGATCCCCTCAAATTGCCGTTGAGTAGCTATTTTGCTACCGTGAAAAATTGTTGGAGTGAGACTGGTACAACAACAGAAGATATTGATCTGACTAAAACTTACTTTCCTCACATGGCAGCAGGTCTGGGTTTGAAGGCAGCAATGAACGAGAACTTTGTACTTTCTGTGGACTGGGCTATGGCACTCGACCCACAAGATAACGCTAAATGGGCTAACTTCTACATCAAGATGGGTTACCTCTTCTAAATAAAAAATCCTCCGCTACGGAGGATTTTTTTAATGCATTATCTTGTATATTAACTCTTTCCACAAGTCCGCATCTTTCGCGCTCGGATTATTGACACCTTTCAATCGCGCATCTATCTCGCGAAAATACCCAATTATCGCAAATGTCTTACCTGCCGAATAGCGTTTGGCTGCTGCCGCATAGTCTTTTACGAAATAGGGCGATACGCCTAACGCACTAGCAGCGACTCGGTCGCTCTTATCAGGTAAATAGTGATATATCATCAAGTTAGCAAAAAATCCGTATAGTATTCCCAACTCTTTCACCATCGGGTGATCTTTCGACGACGCAAAATACTGCGTAATACGATTGGCTTTCACCACATCCCCTTTCACCAAGGCCTCTTGCAACTCAAATACATTAAAGTCCTTCGATATACCGATATTCCGCTCCACCAACGCAGCATCAATCACCTTCACTCCCTCAGGGCGACCGTCAATCAACTTCTGCAAAGCACCCACTATCTGTGTTAGATCTGTACCAATACTATCTGCCAAAATCTTCGTCACCTTCTCATCAATCTGCACCTCATCACCATTGGCCTTCAACTCTTTATTGCGTTGCATCACATAGTCTCGAATCCACTTCTCTACCTGATAATCTTTGAGTTGCTCCGACTCCATCAACACGCCACCTTTCTTTTCCCAGTTCTTAAATAAGTTCAAACGCTTATCTGGCGAACCGTATTTATAGCAGAAGACCAATATTGTGGATGGCTGTGGCTTATCCATATACATTGCCAATGCTTCCCACTTCTTGATGTTCTGCGCTTCTTTCACGATAATTACTTTGTATCCTCCCATCATGGCAAAGCCGCGTGCAGCTCCAATCACAGGTGACACATCTCCGCTGCTCAAGTCCTTGCCATAAATAATAGTCTGGTCGAACTCACGCGCCATCTCATCCAGCACATTATTCTCTATGTAATTGGCTACCAAGTCGATATAATACGACTCTTTTCCACAAAGCATATACGCAGGTGCATATTTGCCTTGCTTCAAACCAATCATCACTTCTTCATACTTTGCCATAAGTCAGCTATTACGATTATTTTAGTCTGCAAAGGTACAAAAAAAAAAACATCTATGCAAAAAAATCCCGCTAATTAAAAAACTAATTAAATAGAAAAAAAGCAAAAACTATCAATTTATACACTTTTTTGTATTTTTATTGAGATACTGACAAGTTTTAGCAGTTTGCTATAGTACCTTTGCACCCGATTTCAAAAAATTATATGTTTAACTACTAAAACAGGCACAAGTATGAACACATTTTTAACATTACTTATCAGTTTGGCTTCGGCTACAGTAATTACTTTTTGTATTGATATGATTGCACAATTATGGCATACCAAAGCATAAAGACACAAAAAAAGCAACTACTATTTGCATAAATGCAAAAAAAACACTACCTTTGCACACGCGTTCGATAATCTCGCGCAAAGTTTTGAAACTTTTTTAACCCTTAAAACATTATACAACTATGGCTGAAGAAAAGAAAATGCCCTCACCAGAGAAACTGAAAGCATTGCAACTGGCAATGGCAAAGATCGATAAAGATTTTGGCAAAGGCGCCATCATGAAATTGGGCGACGATAAGATAGAAGATGTACCTGTAATCCCATCTGGTTCAGTAGGTTTGAACATCGCGCTTGGCGTAGGTGGTTATCCTCGCGGTCGCGTGGTAGAGATCTATGGTCCTGAATCTTCTGGTAAAACCACCCTCGCCATCCACGCTATGGCAGAGGTGCAGAAGCAAGGCGGTATCGCTGCTATCATCGATGCAGAGCACGCATTTGACCGCTTCTATGCGGAGAAACTGGGTGTAGATACCGATAACCTCCTCATCGCTCAACCTGACTGTGGCGAACAAGCCCTTGACATCGCAGACGAACTCATCCGCAGCGCAGCCGTGGACCTCGTAGTCATCGACTCTGTAGCAGCCCTCACTCCAAAAGCCGAGATTGAAGGCGACATGGGCGACAACCGCGTCGGTTTGCAAGCACGATTGATGTCACAGGCGCTCCGTAAACTCACCGCTACCATCAACAAGACCAACACCACCTGTATCTTCATCAACCAACTCCGCGAGAAGATCGGCGTGATGTTTGGCAACCCAGAGACTACCACCGGTGGTAACGCGCTGAAGTTCTACGCTTCGGTGCGCCTCGACATCCGCAAGGCAAGCGCTATCAAAGATGGCGACGAGATCATCGGTAACCAAGTACGCGTGAAGGTCATCAAGAATAAGGTGGCACCTCCATTCAAGAAAGCCGAATTCGACCTCATGTTTAACGAGGGTATCTCTCGCGTAGGCGAAATCGTGGATATGGGTGTAGAGAAAGGTATCTTGACCAAGTCTGGATCATGGTATAGCTACGAGGGCAACAAACTCGCTCAAGGTCGTGATGCGGCAAAGAATGTCCTCCGCGACAACCCAGACCTCGCCGAAGAGATCGAGAACAAGATCATGGAAGCACTGAAAAAGTAAGACCGCACCAAAGGTGCTGTTAGAAATTAGACCACTACGTTGTTAGAAGTTAGACCCTAGAATCTAACAGCGACAAAGTCGCGATCTAACTGTAAAACGATCTAACATCTAGCAGCGAAGCGATCTATTCATGAATCAAACCACGCTCATATTATCCCCAGAGAAAGCTCACGACATGGAACAAAAGTTTCGTGTCGTGAAGCGTTCTATTGATGCTCGCCAAAAGCAACTCAAAGTACACCTCACCGTGCTCACTGACGAGCATGGTGCACCGCTGCCCAAGGATGCGCCTATCCCGCTCTACGAACCACCACACTTCCAAGATGTGCACAACGCCGAGCATAGCGTGGCTATCATCGGTGCAGGTCCTGCGGGCTTGTTCGCCGCACTCACGCTTATCGAACATGGCATCCGTCCTATTATCTACGAACGTGGTAAAGAGGTCGCCGAGCGCAAGAAGGATATCGCTATCCTCAACCGCAACCAAGGACTGAATGCCGAGTCCAACTATTGCTTTGGCGAAGGTGGCGCAGGCACTTTCTCCGATGGCAAACTATTCTCGCGAAGCAAGAAGCGCGGCAATATGCAGCGCGTCATGGAGCTCTTCCACCATTTCGGTGGCGACGACCGCCTATTGTACGAGGCCCATGCCCATATCGGTAGCGACAAACTGCCCACCATCATCCGCCGCATGCGCGAGTGCATCCTCGAACATGGTGGCGAGATCCACTTCTCTACCTGTATTACCAGCCTATCGCCTTTCGCCTTATCGCCTAATAGCCCAGTTATTCTAGCGATAGGTCACTCCGCCCACGACACCTACCACATGCTGCATGCCAACGGTGTTGCCTTGGCTACCAAAGGTTTCGCCATGGGCGTGCGCGCGGAGCACCCACAGACGCTGATAAATAAACTGATGTACCACGACCCATCGCCTGAACTGATTCGTTTGGTGGGCAATGCTTCGTATTCGTTGGTAACTCAGGTGCAGGGTCGCGGTGTATATTCCTTCTGTATGTGTCCAGGCGGACATATCGTCCCAGCGGGCAGTGCATTGAATAGTTGCGTGGTCAATGGTATGTCTGCCAGTCATCGTAACTCTCCATATGCCAACTCGGGCATGGTGGTGGAGATTCGTCCTGAGGACCTTCAGACCCTCCCTATCCCTCCCTTAGAGGGAGGGGAATTTGCCACAGAACTACAAGGTCTTGCTTTTCAGCAGTATTTGGAGCAGTTGGCATATCAGCACGGTGGCGAACCATCCTTAGCTCCTGCTCAGCGAATGCGCGACTTCGTAGAAGGCAAAGCAAGCAAGACGTTGCCTGCGTGTAGCTATCTGCCGGGCATGGTGTCCAGTCGCCTTGACCAATGGCTACCCGAACATATCGGCAAACGCTTGCAACAGGGCTTCCGTGATTTCGACCGCAAGTATCGTGGTTTCTTGACCAACGAGGCGGTTATCCTCGGTGTAGAGAGCCGTAGCAGCAGTGCTGTGCGTTTGCCTCGTGACCCAGAGACATTGCAATCCATCTCCACGCCTCACCTCTATCCTTGTGGCGAGGGTGCAGGCTACGCAGGCGGCATCACATCCTCCGCATTGGACGGCATCAATGTCGCCCTCAAAATCGCCGAACAACTCCCCTCTACACACTAAAAAGTGCTGTTTATTAAGATTCTGTTCCTTTGTACCTTGTATTTAATCTCCGTGTAAAAAACCAAGGACGAACCAAAGACGGAATAATCGTTCGAGCCCTATGGGCGAGATAAGAACCAAGGAACGACCTACCAACTCCCAACCACCAAAAAGTGCTTTTTCTTAAGATTGATTCCGAATAAGGTTGTCTTGCTCCCTAAAAAAGTTGTCTCATTTCCTAAAAAGGTTGACTCATTTCCTGAAATAGTTGACTCATTTGTTTAAAGAAAAAATCACCTCAAAAGTCGCCATTTATTTGCACATCTCGAAAAAAAAGTGTAACTTTGCGGGCAGAATTGCGACAACTTAGAAAATTAAGGAATAAGTCAGGAGATTGAAAAAAGTCAGTCACTGACTGACCAATTCAGCTCGCATGCGAGTAAATATATCGTCGCTCACCGACGTAAAACAGGAGGACATATTATAAAAGGCGTTTATTGGCGCTTGTTTTGGTAATCTGAAAACCGGAAATTTTCACACACCCGAAACAAGAGAGCGGTAAATGCCCCTTGGTGTGTTTAAGTCGTTGTGTCCCACAACGATGAACATATCGGCGTGGGCATTCATTGTTTATTCTTGTGTGTAGGGTCTTTCCGGTACCTCAGATTAGAGAATAAGCAAAAAGAGGTTCCACGCTTTTTCTATATTTATACCAACGGGGCGTTTGGAGCCAACTTCCCACAAAATTTTATAACATAATGAAAAAACTGATGTTGTTATGTGCTCTTGTATGTATGGCTATATACACACAAGCACAGTATGTTGCGCCTATCCAATTAGATAAGGCGAGTGATCCTCAGAAGGTGGTAGGAGAAGCATTAACCAAAACGGGTGTTATCTCTTTATCCACAGGTGTGCCATGCTTAGCTATCGGAGCGGCAACTCTCATGTGTGCTAATTTCCTTCCCAACCCAATGGTGGGATATACCACATCAGCCACTAAAGCAAATGCGAATAAGGACTTGCAACTCATTTCAGTAGAAGAGTACAATACCAAACTCCGTGAATATACCGACTTAACGCATGCACTAGAAATGACAGGTTATATTCTAACACCTATGGGAGCAGCATTAACTATTGTGGGTATTCCGTTGTATGTACATGGCAAGAAAATGTTACAATTAGATATACAATATACTGGCAATGGTGCAGGTGTCGCTTTGAACTTTTAATTAACACTCTAATATCAACAGAATATGAAAAAGATATTTTTATATATAGCTATTACTTTAGGCTTGTTAAGTTGCAATCATAAAGATTCATTATGGCAAGAGGTCGTAGAAGATTTAGATGAGCGCGTAGAGACTCTTGAGATGCTATGTGCAGAGATGAACACCAACATCACATCGCTCCAAACGATTGTAGATGTATTGCAATCCAACGACTTTATTACAGGTGTAGTAGAAATCAAAAAAGATGGCGAAGTGATTGGCTATACTATCACTTTCGGCAAACACGACCCAATTACCATTTACCACGGACAAGACGGCAAGGATGGACAAAATGGTACAAATGGTAAAGACGGTCAAGACGGAGCAGATGGAAAAGATGGTCAAAATGGTGCTGACGGTAAAGATGGCATAACTCCTGTGATTGGTGTAGCACAAGACACCGACGGTGTGTACTATTGGACATTGAATGGCGAGTGGCTATTGGATGACAATGGCAACAAACTCCCTGTTTCGGGCAAAGACGGTCAAAATGGCACCAACGGTTCTAATGGTCAAGACGGTGCAGATGGCAAGGACGGACAAGATGGCGAGGACGGCAAAGATGGTGCTGATGGTCAAGATGGTAAGGATGGTATTACTCCACAATTGAAGATTGAGGACGGCTATTGGTATATTTCATATGACAATGGTGCTACTTGGACACAACTCGGCAAAGCCACAGGAGAAGACGGAAAAGATGGAGTTGATGGTGAAAACGGAAAAGATGGTCAAAATGGTGCAGATGGAAAGGACGGTCAAGATGGTGACTCTATGTTCCAATCCGTAATCCAAGATGAAAATTATGTTTACTTCATCCTCGCTGATGGCACAGTGATAAAGATTGCAAAGGGTAATGATTCTTCAATAAATAAAATTGAAGGTCAACTAGATGGCATATTCTCTGTATCAAAATATGACAAAGTGAATTTTTCGCGAGGGAACTTGTTGTATAATCCAGCCCTAGATATATGGAAATTTACTGAAATGCAGCATGATTGGTATAATCAAGATAATACTATAGCTGCTACTGATAGTGTGTGGATGGATTTATTCACTTGGGGGTGTACTGGATATAAGTTTACTCCATTGATTGATAAGGCTTACTATTTCTATAGTTATGAACAGGCAGGTATCAAACCAGAGAACTTTGATTGGGGAGTGTTTTGTCCTATTCGTAATGGCGGAAATCAACAACATCAGTGGAGAACTTTAACCAGAGAAGAGTGGATATATGTAATTAATGAAAGAAATGATGCAGATAAATTGCGTGCTAATGCTATTGTTAATGACATAAAAGGTTTTATTTTATTTCCCGACACAAGTACCATAGCTATCAACAATCCGAATATTTTAGTCTCAGGGCAAAGTTATTCTATAGATAGATGGCAGATATTAGAAAAACAAGGATGTATATTTTTCCCGAATGATAATTATTGGACAAGTACTCCTAGTTTTAGATATGTGCAATATGGAACACAAGGATATCACCTTGTATTTATAGGTGGTTGTTATATAAATTTGTCAACATGTAATACGGGTACTGATACCGGTAAGAGTACTATTGGATATGATAGATATTATACGGAAAAGCACTCTGTACGATTAGTGCGAAATATTTGTGAAAAGTAAATTTTTACCTTCTTTATTTGTGTTAATAAAGCTATGAGTTACAATAATTTTGAATTAGATTTTGTCGAACGAACAATGCATAATCTACAAGAAATAGAAGAACTTTCAAAGAACATCTATGAATTCACAAACTTATTAAATCAGTGCTATGGGTTGCTTATTGTTCCTGGAGAATTTGCGAAACGAAGAGGATTAATCAGTAACATGAATAAGCATCTTGATTATTATGGCTTTAAGAAAGAACAGTCATTAAGATTTGATGCCGATAAACTGACAATTCCCAACCTATTGCGTCATCTTCGTAACGGACTAGCTCACGGTCGTATAGAAGTACTAGATTATGACAATGGTACAATTGCAGGAATTAAAATATGGGACACATACTCAAATAAAAAAATTGTTCCAAACAAAGACATACATACGATTATCACATTTAGTGTGGAGGATTTAAAAACTTTTGCGATAAAAGTAGCTAAAGAATATTGTAGATTAAAGGAAGAAGAATTAAATCAACAATCTACACAATAAATGTTTTCTCTCTCACCCCGCAAGTCGTTGAATTTGCGGGGTGAGTTTTTATATTGTTATTCTTCTTGCTCGTATCAACGCACGTATTCAAGCACTCCTTCGGCAAGGGGAATAAAAAAAGGAAAGGTAAAAACGGAAAACTAAAAGCCACAGCTGTGATACAACTAGGCCACAGATGTGCTACAGTGGTCGCGAAGTGGTCGCCAAGCCCGAAGAGAACTTGTAGTACCTTCGGCATAAAAAGAAAAACAATCGCTTACCATCAGGCAAGCGATTGTTGATATATTCCTAATATACTTTTTGTATCTTTATTGACGAGCTGCAGCTTTCTTGAGGGCGATAGCATAGGCTTCGCGATAGAATGTAAAGAAGTTCTTCCACTCGGCTTGTAGTGCCAATCGGACTGCTGCTTTGCGAATAGCTGCCGTCTTCTGTGGGGAAAGTGAGAGGTAATACTCAATCGTATTGACAATATGCATAATCACATCATGGGTATTGCTATCATTACGGTAGATGACCGCTACACCCTTATCAATGGTAGTACAACCTTGTTCCTCGCACCAAACGCCATAGCCACTCAAGCTGGTGGTGATGGTAGGCACATGGAATGCCATACTCTCCAATGGCGTATAACCCCATGGTTCGTAGTAACTTGGGAAGACGGTCAAGTCCAAACCAATCAACAAATCATAATAAGGCAAGTTGAGTACGCCATCATTGCCATTGAGATAAGTAGGCACGAAAATCACATGTACATTGCCCACGGTGAAGTCTTGGCGGTCGAGGTAAGGGATCATGACAAAAGCGATGATAGAGCGCTGCGCTGTTAGACCGCTTCGCTGTTGGCTTTCGCCGAGGCGAGTGAGGGATTCGAGGAAGACATCGATGCCTTTGTTCTTCCACTCAAAGCGACCTGCTGTGCCGATAAGCATATCGGTAGCTTTGGCATCAATGCCCTTTGCGCGTGCAAGCGATATTAAGGCATTGCGTGCACGTTTGCGTGAGGCATCAAAGTCATCGCCTTGTGGCACGAAGCCCTGCTCGAAGCCATTAGGAGTGACGATATCCACTGGTTTGTCGAGAAGTTGCTTGCACTCGCGTGCGGTGAGGTCACTCACCGTGGTAAAACAGTCGCATAGGTGCGCTGCTTTCTTCTCAGCTGAATGTTTGCTGACCATGTTGAGTTCCTGTGCCATTTGGTCGCCTTGGAAAGCATCGAAGCAGTCATACAATGGTTTTCCATTGCCTGCGATACTGCGCCCGATGCTGGTAGCATGGGTGGTGAAGAGTGTACCAATAGCTGGACAATGTTCGCGGAGGTAGAGGATGGTGAAAGCCGTTTGCCACTCGTTGCAATGCATGACAGTAGTAGGCATATCAAGGTGCTTGTACAGGCTCTCTGCTACTTGACCGACAGCATAGGCAAAGAGGCAACTCTCGTCGTAATCGCCATAGGCGGCATGGCTCTGGATACCAAATCTCTCCCACATGTGGCCGAAGATTTGGTCTTTCTCTGCCCAGAGTTCATCCCATTTGAGTAGTACAGCAATAGGTTTGCCAGGCACTTGCCAGCGACCTACTCGTACACCTTTAGGGCGCCAACCTTTTAATAAGGTCTTGCTCTCTTTGAAAGTGAGGTTGGAATGGTCTCCGAAATCAGGACCGAAGAATACGACTTTGTCTTTATGTTCTTTTTGCATGGAAGCTGCACGCGTAGAGAGCACGGCATAAATACCGCCTACACGATTGCAAACCTCCCAACTCGTCTCGAAAATATATTCAGGTTGCATATATAATTATTGAAATTTGTTGTTGACCGTAATCAAGTCAACATTGCTAAAATCGTTGTACGATATAGGAGTAGTAGAAAATTGATTATTTTTGCTCTTTACCAATGGCATTGCCATGACGCCCTGCTTGGTAGCCCAATAGATACGATTGCGCAAATCATCTACATAGATTGCTCCGGTGGCATTGGCATCAATAGCAGTAAGATTACTACCATCGAAAGAAGCCACAAACAAACCATCAGGCGTGGTGATATACCATTTCATTTGCATAGCATCAATTTGCAAATGCTGGATGTTTAACCCCTGAAAACCAGCAATTTGGTTAGCGATTTGGCTAGCAGTAAAAACAGTGCCATTGAAAGTAAGCATGGTATCACATGTTTGCTCGATGAGATATACGTCCTCACTATTCGCCATACTAGGTTGATCTAAACGGTCGTTAATCATTCGCTGACGGAACACCTTGTTATCCGCAGTACGTATAACTATCGCTGGTGCTTGGGCAGGATGAATGGTGAATTGGCGTGAGATATTATACTCTTTGCCATTTTGAATGATGGTTAATTGTATATCTGTTTGTCCCGGAGTTGTAAAATATAACGTCACGGAAGCGCTATTCAAATCACCAGCAGTGATGACACAATTATCGGGCATAGTCCATTGATAAACTAAATCGTACTTAAACGGGTTGTAGATATTCGCCTTTAGCGTGACATCATGGAAGTACAAAATAGAATCGGATGAAGCAACGAAAGTAGGAATCGTATCGTAAACTGTAATTAGTTTGCTATGCGTAAAGTGCTTCGTACTATCTACCATCAAGGTTACCATGTATTCACCTGGTTTTTTATACACCTTGCTCGGATTTTTACTCATACTTGTACTGTTATCACCAAATGTCCATGCCCACGATTCACCAGCAGAACTATTGTTGGTAAATTTAATCGTTTCACCCGCTTTAGGATCGGTTGGTGAATAGGAAAAATCTACATCTATCTTTTTGCAACCTACGATTAACGTAAGTACCAAACACATTGTTATTATCTTCTTCATATTGTATTGATTGCTCAAAAATTAAATCCTTTTGATCGCCACCAAGTCATTTGTCGCTTAGCGTAGTGACGGCTATTCTGTTGTATCAATTCAATGGCTCTTTCGAGTGTATATTCGCCTTTGAAATAGGGGAGCAGCTCCTTGTAACCCACTGTATTTAGGCTATTGGGTAGCATTGCTTGTTCGCCATCTGCCATTGGTTGCAGCGAGATGCCCAACTGCTCAAATGCGCGACGCGCTTCATCCAGCAAACCTGCCTCTATCATCTTGTGCACGCGCAAGTTGATTCGTTCGTATAATTCTTCTCGTGGACGAGTTACTACACGATATTCGACATCAAATCCTCGTTCCATAGCCGTTGCACCACGCTTTCTGAAACTGGAATAGGGTTGGCCTGTCGCTCGACATATCTCCACGCAATGCATCAATCGTTGCGGATTTTGTTGATCCACCTCCGCCCAATACGCAGGGTCTAAGCGCTGTACTTCGGTTTGCAACCACTCCAATCCGCGTTGGTTATACGCTTCGCGCACCTCCTGACGAATAGCAGCTGGCACATCGGGCATTTCATCTAGTCCATTGCATACTGCATCAATGTACATCATACTGCCTCCCACCATTACCACACGGTCGTGCTTCGTGAATAGTTCGCTCAACAAGGCTTTACAATCGCGCGCGTACTGCCCCGCATTGTAGGTCTCGGTAAGTGATTTACATGCAATGAAATAATGCTCTACCTGAGCTTGTTCCTCTGCTGTTGGCGCAGCCGTGCCTATGGGAAGGTCACGATATATCTGGCGCGAATCTGCGCTTACAATCGGGCAACCATACTCCTGAGCCAGTTGCAAACTTAATTCTGTCTTTCCTACTCCAGTAGGTCCCAATATGACTACGAGCGTGGGCATTAGAACATAGAGCCGTCGTCGAAGCTCAAATCTTGGAATCCGTCGGCATCTAAGTCTTCAATGTCAAACTGACTATCGCCAAAGAGATCATCGTCCAAGCCCCAATCTTTAGCATCTTTTGCGCGTGCCGCTTCAGCCATATCTTCGGTTTGCAATTGCTTAGGCGCATCTCCGCGTGATTCAGTACATTCCACACCATTGCAATAGCCTGGCATAATCTCAGTGAGACTACCAAAGAAATAGCGCTCGTACATTGGGTCAAACACGTAGATGAGACGTTGACCACGCTCTTCCATAAGGTCGCTAAGACGAGTAGATTCCATAATCATATTATCATACTCGAAGTTGCTACCCATCTCTACGAGCGTCACTTCTTGTTCTTTCTCCCAACGGTCGTTGCACATAAAGAACGACGTCATTTGGTCATCAGGATAACCTGCGCTCTTCAAGATGGCTTGATGCAACTCTAGAAACGTAGCTTCACTATCGGCTTCAAACACGCGACGAAAATCATCCGCATCGTCGCAAGAAAAGGTGATTTTATATACCATAATTGATTATAATTGACAATTGATAGTTAATCGTGTATAATTGATAGTTTACAATTTGGTGCAAAGGTACAATAAAATTTGCAATTAACCAAATTTACGATAT
This sequence comes from uncultured Bacteroidales bacterium, assembly GCA_937901225.1. Taxonomy (GTDB): domain Bacteria; phylum Bacteroidota; class Bacteroidia; order Bacteroidales; family Paludibacteraceae; genus Colicola. The sequence continues at coordinate 19,050 of CALCGX010000091.1, forward strand.
ATATTTAGTAAATTTATTGAGATAGTGACAAATAAAGAATCAAAAAAGATTGCATATATAAAAAAAAAATACTACCTTTGCGCGGAATTAATCAAAAAATCAATATGAAGCACATTTTTTCTCGATTGATGGTAGTTGCCATTGCACTATTGATGGCATACAACACCGCATTGGCAGACAATGACATGATGGTGCGATGCATCGCGTTTTACAACCTCGAAAACTTGTTCGACACCATTCATGACGAAGGCAAGAATGACTACGAATACCTACCAGACGGCGGTATGAAGTGGACAAGCATGAAGTATCAACACAAACTCCACAACATGGCATATGCTATTGCTCAACTCGGCACCGACGAAGATCCTCGTGGTGCGGCGTGCGTAGGCGTATCGGAGGTGGAGAACATCGGTTGTTTGTACGACCTATGCAAAGAGTTGAAAGAGAAACATAATCGCAACTATGTACCCATCCTATTGGAAGGTCCAGACCGCCGCGGTGTGGATGTGGGTTTCCTATATAACCCCGATATGTTCAAGCCTGTGGGACAACCCAAGGGCTATGAGCTGAAGGCACATTATGCAGATGGAGGTGTAGTGAGAAGCCGTTTGCAATTGTGGGTTTCGGGATATATGTTGGATGATAACCGCAAGATTGTGATGGATAAGATTCATATCAGCGTGAACCACTGGCCTAGTCGCTACGGTGGTGAGGAGAGTAGTCGTGCCACCCGCGATACCGCAGCCATGCTCTGCAAGCAAGTATGTGACAGCATTTATATGCGCGAGCCTAATGCTAAGATCATTGTGATGGGTGACTTGAACGACGATCCATACAACCACAGTTGTGCCGTAGTGATGGGTGCAAAGAAGACACGCGAAGAGGTGGAAGCTCAGGGCTTCTTCAACACCATGTGGCAGAAATTGGACCGCGGCATCGGCAGTTTGGCATACCAAGGCAGTTGGAACCTCTTTGACCAAATCTTCATCTCTGAGCCACTGATGAATGCTAAGAAAGAAGATGGGAAATGGATTTATTGGAAATCGCAGATTTTCAACAAACCATTCTTGACCGTGCAAGAAGGCAAGGACAAAGGTACTCCACTACGTACAGTGAAGAGTGGTGTATGGCAAGATGGATATGCCGACCACTACCCTACCATGATCTATTTACTTAAGAAAAAATAAGCATATGACAGATACCCTCAAACGCAATGTTGCGCCTGTACGCATGCGCAACTACGGACGCATCATTGAAGATATGGTAACATTGGCTGCTAACGAACAGGATGTGGAGAAACAACAAGCGATGGTGATTTATATCGCGCAATGCATGCGACAAAAGAATGCTCAATGGAACAAAGAACAAGAATCAGGCATTGAGCGTCTGAAAGAAGATATCACCGCACTATCGAATGGCATATTGACATGCGACTTTCCAAGTTTTGATGAGACATTGGAGAAACTGGCACAACGCCCCATGCTACTGGGAGAACGCAACAACAACCAAAAGAAAAAGAAAAAATGACATTGCGTCATGAAACCTAAAATCTTTTACCTACTAATCCACATCTTCTTTTGCTGTGTCTGCTATGCACAGCAAGCCTATAATGTGCGCAGTCCGTATGACCCTGCCACTCAAAAACTGGAGGCAGCGTTGCGCGGTGAGGTATTGCGATTCACATTAGACGATTCAGCTATCTATCCTGGCACCCAACGCGAAGTGTTGGTGTATGTGCCACAGCAATACGACGGTAGCCAACCCGCATGTTTGCTAGTTTGTATGGACGGTATCTTGTATGATGCTACCACCGTGATGGATAATCTGATTGCTACAGGCGAGATGCCTGTGACGATTGGTGTGTTTGTTAACCCTGGAATCGTGTACGACCAAAGCCAAGAAGTGGTGCGCTACAACCGCTGCAAGGAGTTTGACTCTACGGATGATACATTTGCCCGTTTTTTGGAAACAGAGGTATTGCCACGTATAGAGGGCATGCAGACCGAGCAAGGGAAGACCATCACCCTGTCGCAAGACCCCAATGATCGTTGTATCACAGGCGCCAGTAGTGGCGGTATTGCTGCTTTCAGCGTAGCATGGCATCGCCCCGACCTCTTTAGCCGAGTTTATACCAGCGTAGGCACGTTTGTAGCCATGCGCGGAGGCAACAACTATCCCGCAATTGTGCGTAAGACAGAGCCTAAACCACTGCGTATATACATGCAAGATGGATGGTACGATGTATGGAATCCTATCTTCGGCGAATGGTTTGAGTATAACCTACTGATGGAGTCGGCATTCAACTTCGCAGGCTATGAAGTAGCACACCAATGGGATCGAGGTAATCATAGTATCAAATATGGTACCTTGGCATTTCCCGATGCGATGCGATGGTTGTGGAGAGGCTATCCCGCTAAGGTAGAAAAGGGGATATCCAACAATGGTATGCTGCAAACCATATTGGCAGAAGGACAAGACTGGCAAGAAATAGCTTTAGCACATGCGCCGAAGGAGCTGTTTGCTTGTAGTGATAGTGCGGCGGTATTTGCTGTAGGTAATAATATATATAAGGTGTCATCCACCGGAGATATCACAGAGAATGGTAAACTCAAAGCAGGCGAACGACTACTAGGCGAGGGATTGACTACACGTGGTAGTGCATTATACCGCCACGGACAAAAAGTAGCAGAAGGGCTTCATGGACTGCAAGCAGCATACGCATTATCCGACAACCGATATATCACTTTATGCGCATCGAATGCCCACTCATCGGACAAGGTATGGGTTGTGAACGCAGGTTGCCGAGCATTGGCGATAGCACCCGATTATCGCTATTGTGTGACAGGGGAGGCGCATACCCATCATTTGATTAGTACAATCATTGATACGGCAGGCAATATGCGCTATAGTGAGCCATTCTATTATCTGCACGACTTGAGCAACGGTACATTGCAGCCATCAGGAGCTATGGCATTTGACACGCAAGGCAATCTATATGTAGCTACAGCGATGGGCGTGCAAGTGGCAGATCATAATGGACGTGTACGAGCGATCTTGTCGCTGCCTGCGGGTGAAGTGCAAGGATTGGCATTTAGTGGACATTACTTGTATGTACTATGTGGCGAACGTCTATTTGTTCGC
>CALCGX010000092.1 GCA_937901225.1 uncultured Bacteroidales bacterium
TGGTTCTGTAGAACGACAGATAGGTGATATGTCCGAAGAGGATATGTGGCATTTTATTCATGATGTTGCAAGTGGTTTATCCTATTTGCATAGTCATGAGATAATACACCGAGATATCAAACCAGATAATATATTATTAAGTACTTCTGGGGAATTCTTGATTTCTGATTTTGGTATCAGTACTCGAATGCAGAGTTCCATGCGTCGTAGTTCAGTACGTCAGAAACAAGATATGGACATCGCTGGTACCATCACCTACATGGCACCAGAGTTATTCTCCAAAAATCCATTAACGGTTAAGGCTACCGACATATGGGCTTTAGGTGCAACCATGTATGAGGTACTGACTGGTGATATCCTCTTTTTAGGGCAAGGTGGTATATTACAATTGAAAGGAGCTGAGATTCCTGATTTGCCTGATACTTATTCTCACGACTTACGCACTTTAATCACAGATTGTTTAAGTTTAAACACGTGGGATCGTCCTACAGCGGAAGAGTTATATACCTATGTAGATGCTAAGATCAAGAACCGTCCCATTGCCATGCCTTGGCGAGAGCGCTCTGAGACCTTTTCTTCTACAACTACCAATCATTCTGCTTCCGATTCTTCTCGCAAAACACAACGCCATGGTACTTCTATCCAGTCAGAGTTAACACTCTCAGTTGATCCGAAAGAACTCAATATGCCAGCAAAAGGAGGAAATGCTGTTATTGATGTAATCACCAATGGAACATGGTATATTCCACATCCAAAAAAACAAAAATGGATTCAAACACATAAATCATCCAACTCCTCATTTGCTATTCAGATAACACCGAATAGAACTGGAAAAATGCGCGAATATATGTTGCGTGTCCCTGTGCATGATGATGCCAATAATTCGCTTCACATAGATATTCCTATCAAGCAACCTTCAATGCCTAAAACAACCAAACATTGGTTATGGTCTTTGCTGATTATACCAGTATTAGCTATTATTATAGGTATTAGTGTAGTAAGAGCATCAGACCGAGAACAGCTTCGAGCCGATCACTCATTCGCAGTCTATAACTTTGACAAAAGTTTGCAGGCTGCTAATATTGATAATATAGAAGCATTCGAAAATGCCTATGAACAGTTATCCTATATACATGATAAGGAAAATCAAAAATTATTCGATGGAGTAGATGTATATTATTCCAAAAAAAGCGAGTTAGTTAACAAGCTGCAAACAGTCTTCAAAGAATTAGATCGTAAGTATCAAGCAGCACCTTCAGGTACCAACCTTGAACAAAAACTAAAAAGTAAGCGAGATAAAGTCTATTCGATGAAACAAAAACTACAATAATTATGAAAAAGATTTTCTTCCTCTTAATAGTAGCTCTTTGTTATGCACCAGTACTCACATATGCAGATGATTGTTCTGATGCTTTAAGTGAGGCAAAAGTTCTTTACAATAGTGGCGATTATGCAAAAGCTAAATCGCTCTTTGAATATGTAAGGGACGAGTGCAACAATTATGGTAATGCTACCAATTGGATTGCCAAGTGTAATGATGCACTAACTCCGAAGTTATCGCTCAGTCGCTCAAATATTTCTCTGGAAGCCACCTCTGGCTCTACATCAATTACTGTTACTAGTAATCGTACTTGGGTACTTAAGAATACATCTTCCAGCATGTTTAGTGTTTCTAAAAGCGGAAATACGATCACGATTCAATATTATGCCAACTCTTCTACGAACTCTCGCGATGGCTATTTTGATGTAGAAACTACAGATGGTTCTAAATCCGTTCGTGTGTATATATATCAAAAGGGAAAATCTATTTCTGCTTCACTTAGTGTTAGCAAAACTTCTATATCTGCACAAGCAAATGGAACAACAGAGTATATTACCGTAGATTGCAATACCTCTTGGGAAATTCCGTACCCTTCTGGAAATATGTATAATGTAACTCAGAATGGAAATACACTGACAGTCAAAATCCATGCTAATCCATCTTCTCAGTCTCGATCAGATTATTTTTATATTCAAACAACCGATGGCAACAAAAAGCAAAAAATAGAATTACTACAATCCGGACAAGTAGATCAGAATCTTCCAACCGCAAAGATTCTTAAGATTTGGAAAAACGATAATGTATCTGTTGACGGGAAAAAAGGACTCAAGATACATGTTCATTTTGAAGTTAACAACATGAAAAATAAAACAGGAAATGTAGTAGCATATTTTTATCATAAAAATGGTACAGACATATTAAAGGATACCAATAATAACTATCATACTGTTGAGGGTAATGTTTGTACAAGTTCGGCTTTTACACCTTCTTATGATAATTCTTCATACAAAGATTTTACATTATTTATTCCTTACTCCGAACTTCATGTTAATGTATCAGGTACTTATAAGTTTTATGTTGTAATTTGGGGGACTAATGATAAAGTCTTAGTTTCTTCGGAAATGACTAGTTTTACATATACCATTCCTCAGTCAAATACCAAAACTACTACCTCTTCTTCCACGACTTCCCAACAAACAACAAAATCTACCAAAACCATCAAAGGTACAGTATTAAATGCTGTTACAGGCAAACCTTTAGTTGGAGCTGTTGTTTCTGACGTGGGTACATCAAAAGCTACCTTTACTGATTATAATGGAAAATTTACACTTGAAACCAAAGAGGGGGCAACGCTTAAAGTTACTTATACAGATTTTGAGACAAAACTTGTATATGCCACCAATAACTTGCAAATTAGATTAAATCCACTTAAAAAATCTAAATCTAACAAAGTATTAATCAACACCTATTTGTTAGCCAACATGGGTATATCCATGCACGAACGCTGGAGTGTCGGATTGACTTTTGGACAGTTATATAATGGCTATGGTTGGTATCTCAAAGGACGAACTAATTTTATATTTCCCAAAACGGTTCAAGGATTAACATTTGATAATTTTGGATACTTATATAATGATGGCGAACTGATATTTAATGATCCTTTCTATTCAGGAGAAACTACCATCTCAGAATGTGTAGCCACAGTTGGCTTTGTGATGGATTTTATCAATCGTGCCAAGTGGCGAAATGAGAATAACATGTTTGGCATGTACGTTGGTTTAGGATATGGTCATTCGCGTCTTTATTGGCAATTAGACGGAACTAAGGATTGGATTATGTATACACCGGGCTCTATTACAGGACTTAGTATGGATTGCGGATTAATTGCCAGCATGGGGGGCTTCACACTTACTGCTGGTATCAATACTATCAACTTCAAATACCTGCAGATAGAAGCAGGTATAGGTTGGACATTCTAACATAATTTTAATAACAAAATCATCTCAATCATGATTACAAAATTCTTTAAGATACTAACTTTCGTATTCTTGCCCATTTTCTTCATTGCTTGTGATAATTCTTATTTTAATGAAGATCAACCTAATCCTCCATACAATGGGTTATGGGTGGATAATCAATATATGTATCCTAAAATTTGGAACACTGGAGCATTATTTAGTGTTTATACAGGTAATTCGGGATCTAGTAGACTAGTAAATAATGTGTACTTATGTTATGCAGAATCACCAGAAGAATTGACGGGGAAAAGAGAGCCACTATCGCGTAAAGAAGTAAAGATGTACCCTTCTTCATTGTCTGTAGGTGATTGGATGGCAGTATTAGATGGACTTCGCCCAAATACGGATTACTATTATTGTTTTCGTTGCTCTAATGATTATTCATATACCTATGTCTATAATGATTTGGAATCGGTACAAACATTTCGAACTACAAATCAATCGAATTCACAGTTCCAGGATAATATAGATAATTCCATTAGTCCTGCTTCTGGACGTGAGAATGGATATGAGTATGTGAATTTAGGCTTATCGGTTTCCTGGGCAACATGCAATGTCGGTGCATCGTCATCAGAAGATTATGGAGATCATTTTGCATGGGGAGCTATAGAACCTAATGAGGCATCTAAATATGGAAGTGATTACCATTTAACGAAATATTGTACGAATAGTGATTACGGAAAAGATGGATTTAAGGATAACAAGCGCGTATTGGAGCTTGAAGATGATGCAGCAGCCATGAATTGGGGAGGAAAATGGCGTATGCCAACTTGGAGTGAGATGTATGAACTTCAAACTAAATGTACATGGAAGTGGATCAATCGGAATGGAGTTTATGGCTGTAAAATCGTAGGACCTAACGGTAACTCAATATTTCTTCCCGCTGCTGGCTATAATAATACGATGTCATTATCTGGGCAAGCGGGATATTATTGGTCTTCTACATTAGCTACATATTGTAATAGGGCAGAAGCTATAAATATACTACCAGGAACGACAATAAATGAAGACTATTATCGCACTGCATTGCTATCTGTTCGTCCAGTTTTGGATGTTATATCAGAAGAACCAGATGACCCTAACACCCCTTTACAATTAAATGGCCGCTTTTCTATTAGTGCAACTAAACAAGTGACATTCTCGCCAGGTAACTTACAGTATCATCCTGCGAATAATATATGGCGATTTGCTGAAAAGCAAACGGATTATATTGGCGACGCAAATGGTAATATATCTTCCACATATGATGGTTGGATTGATTTGTTTGGTTGGAGTACAGCTGAGAATCCGACGAATATAAGCAATGATGATGCTGATTACCCTTATTCCTTTATTGATTGGGGTATAAATAAGATTGGTAGTGATGCTCCTAACACATGGCGAACATTGACTTATGATGAGTGGAATTATCTTCTGAATACCCGTAGAAACGCATCTTCTCTCAAAGGTGTTGCTCAGGTAGATGGCGTAAATGGTTTAATATTTTTGCCAGACAATTGGTCCTGCCCTAAAGATGTGACATTTAAATCTGGATTTCATAGCGAAAATGGAGAAATGTATTATTCAGAATATCAAACATTTACTGCTAATCAATGGATAAAAATGGAGCAATCCGGTGCTGTATTTCTTCCTGCTGCTGGATATAGAAAAGGAGAAAGTATGTATGAATTCTTGGTACAACATTCAGGAGATTATTATTCGTCTAGTATTTGGTTGGGTACGTCTTATGTTTATCATCTTATTTTTTATTCACATAAAGCCTATTTCTCCGCTTTTGAACGTGAATATGGGTTCAGTGTCCGTCTTGTCAAAGACTTGTAATCATTTGTAAAACATTGATACTATTATGAAACGCTTACTCCTGTTATTTGTTTCTCTTTATTTACTCCATCTTCCATCCCTTCTTTTTGCAGATGATTGTACCGATGCTTTAGAAGAAGCCAAAAGTTGCTATGAACAAGGCGACTATATGAAAGCAAAAGCATTATTTGAATATATACAAGCAGAATGTGGAGATGACTATGAAGACGTTGTAACCTGGATTTCTAAATGTGCTAACGTATCGCACAACGTAGTGATAAAAAACTTTGTTGTCAACGGAGTATCTTTCAAGATGGTATATGTACAAGGAGGAACATTTAATATGGGAGCAACAGATGAACAAGGAAAAAAAGATTCTGAGTCAGCTTTACCTGTACATAAAGTGACCGTTTCTGATTTTTATATTGGTCAAACTGAGGTTACGCAAGCGTTATGGCAATGTGTAATGGGTTCTGATGTTTACGAACAAAGCAAAAAAGGCACATATCGAACTCTTTTAGCTGGAGTCGGAAATACACATCCGATGTACTATATCTCATGGAATGACTGTCAAAAATTTATAACCAAGTTAAATCAATTAACAGGTGAACAATTTCGTATGCCAACAGAAGCTGAGTGGGAGTTCGCCGCCCGAGGTGGTGTGTATAGTAAAGGATATAAATATGCTGGTAGCAATGTATTAAAGAACGTTGCTTGGTATTATACTAATAGTTCCTCAACAACACATCCAGTTGCACTCAAAGAACCAAACGAATTAGGTTTATACGATATGTGTGGTAATGTGCAAGAATGGTGTTTGGATTTCAAAGGCGATTATACGAATGAAGACCAATATAATCCACAAGGTGCTAAGAAAGGATCGTATCGTATCGTTCGTGGAGGATGTCATTATACTATTCCTATAGACACGCGCATCTCTGCTAGATATTGGACAATAACATCAGATAGGAATTATGCACTGGGATTGCGTCTAGTTATGCAATAGAATTAAGTCATTTATGCAAGACACACTATTTCATAATCGCTATCGTCTTCTCCGCAAATTAGGTCGTGGTTCCTTCGGAGAAGTATGGCGCGCTCGTGATGAGGTTGCTGACATTGATGTTGCAATCAAGATTTACATTGCTTTAGACGAACGTGGCATAGAGGATTTCCGCCAAGAGTTCAAGAATGTACATCGCCTCAATCACCCCAATCTTCTTCGTCCTGAACATTATGACGTCGCTGATAGTCGCCCATTCTTGGTGATGCAACTATGTAGTGGTTCTGTAGAACGACAGATAGGTGATATGTCCGAAGAGGATATGTGGCATTTT
>CALCGX010000093.1 GCA_937901225.1 uncultured Bacteroidales bacterium
AGATAAATACGGATCCGTAACCCTAATCAAAACCTAACTCTAACTAATCAAGCGGCATGGCCCTCGGGGACAGCTCCTGACATCTCCTGCTGCGGACCGCCAGAACCTGTACCTAAAACCCACGAAACAACTTGTGGGTGAGCGACGAATCGCCCAGTATGTGACCCAGAATTATCCCCTCAGGGATCCTCTACGGTCAAAGCACTTTTATTTATAAAGGAAATGTAATAAATAATAAACAATGATATGCACATGTGTGAACCTATATTAATATCTACTAGAAGTTATAATACTTTTGAATGATGTCATGATGCGATTATTCTATTATGCCAACATGCAGAATAAACCCAAACAAAAACTAACCCCAAAAACCCCAAATCACTCGCATTGCGTACTCACTCACAAACATCGGGTTGGTCACTCACCGAGCAAGATCCATTCAACAACGTAGGTCGTACCTGTATCGAGGCTATGGGTGCTGCTTTGGGTCACACCCAATCATTGCACACCAACGCATTGGACGAGGCTATCGCGTTGCCAACTGACTTCTCTGCTCGTATCGCTCGTAACACTCAGATCTACATCCAAGAGGAGACCAAGGTATGTAAGGCTATCGACCCATGGGCAGGTTCTTACTACGTTGAGCAATTGACTCAAGAGCTCGCTGAGAAAGCTTGGGCACACATCCAAGAGATCGAGAAACTCGGCGGTATGGCTGCTGCTATCGAGACTGGTATTCCAAAAATGCGTATCGAGGAGGCTGCTGCGCGCACACAAGCTCGCATCGACTCTGGTGAGCAAAAGATTATCGGCGTGAACGAGCACCGCTTGGCTCACGAGGATCCAATCGATATCCTTGAGATTGATAACACCGCAGTACGCGAGGAGCAAGTGGCTCGTCTCCAAGAGCTTCGTGCGAAACGCGATGAAGCTGCTGTACAAGCTGCTCTCGCAGAGATCACCGCTACTGTACAAGAGTGGGCAGATGGTAAAAAATGCTCTAACAACTTGCTCGCTTTGGCAGTTAAGGCAGCAGGTCTCCGCGCATCACTCGGCGAGATCTCTGACGCTTGCGAGAAAGTGGTTGGACGCTATTCAGCAACTATTAGAACTATTTCAGGCGTGTACGCATCAGGAACTAAGAATGACGAGTTCTTCGTTAAGGCACAAGAACTCACAGCAGCATTTGCTAAGCAAGAGGGTCGTCAACCTCGTATCATGATTGCTAAGATGGGTCAAGACGGTCACGACCGTGGTGCTAAGGTGGTAGCTACTGGCTACGCTGACTGCGGTTTCGACGTAGATATGGGTCCATTGTTCCAAACTCCTGCAGAGGCTGCTAAGCAAGCTGTTGAGAACGATGTTCACGTACTCGGTGTATCTTCTTTGGCTGCTGGTCACAAGACATTGGTACCACAAGTGATTGAGGAGCTCAAGAAGCTTGGCCGCGAGGATATCATGGTGATCGCTGGTGGTGTAATCCCAGCACAAGACTATGACTACCTCTACAAGGCAGGTGTGGCTGCTATCTTTGGTCCTGGTAGCCCAGTGGCTAAGTCAGCTTGCACCATCATGGAGCTTTTGATGGCTGAGTAATCAACCATAACATATTCATCCAGAGGGCATGCCCTCTGGATGTTCCAACTGGGAGAGTCAACTTGGTTGCTGGCTCTCTCTCGAGTAAGAGTTTAGTGTTTAGTGAACGGCGCTATGGCGCCTACTGTTTAGAGTTTAGAGAACGCTAGCGCTACTGTTTAGAGTTTAGTGAATAAAAGAAACGTATGAAAACAATCCGTGAGATATATCGTATAGGATATGGTCCAAGTAGTAGCCATACTATGGGGCCACGCAAGGCGGCTGAGCTTTTCCTGGCAGCATACCCAAATGCTGCTAAGTATCAAGCCCACTTGTATGGCAGTTTGTCCGCTACTGGCAAAGGGCACTTGACCGATGCTGCTATCATCGATGTGATTCCATCGGTTGAGATTGTTTGGCATGACGAGTTTTTGCCATTCCACCCCAATGGCATGCGTTTCTGCGCGTGGGATAGTCATGATAAGCTTCTTGACGATTGGACGGTGTATTCCGTAGGTGGCGGTGCTTTAGAGGAAGATCCAGATAATTCAACATTCTTAATTCAAAATTCTGAATTACCCGATATCTATCCTCTTTCGCGTCTGTCTGATATCAAGGAGTATTGCGACAAGATGGGTTGGGACTACTGGGAGTACGTGGAGCATTATGAGGGCAAAGAGATTTGGGATTATCTTCGCGAAGTATGGCAAGTGATGCGTGAAGCAGTAGAACGCGGTTTGGATCACGAAGGGGTGTTGCCAGGACCATTACACCTTCGTCGCAAAGCTGCAAGCTATTATATCAAGGTGGCTGGCTATAAGGACAATCTGCGTACGCGCGGATTGGTATTCTCCTATGCTTTGGCAGTGAGCGAAGAGAATGCTTCGGGCGGAAAAATTGTCACGGCTCCTACATGTGGTTCGTGTGGCGTATTGCCTGCGGTGTTATACCATACGTGGCGTTCACGAGACTTCTCGGAGACACGTATCTTACATGCGTTGGCGACGGCTGGATTGATTGGAAATGTCGTGAAAGAGAATGCCTCTATCTCGGGTGCAGAAGTAGGATGTCAAGGCGAGGTAGGTGTGGCATGTGCGATGGCATCAGGTGCTGTGAATCAGCTGTTTGGTGGAACGTTGGCACAGATTGAATATGCTGCAGAGATGGGCTTGGAGCACCACCTGGGCATGACCTGCGATCCTGTATGCGGATTGGTGCAGATACCTTGCATCGAGCGCAATGCCTTTGCGGCTGCGCGTGCGCTGGATAGTAACATGTATGCTGCCTTCTCAGATGGTACGCACAATGTCACCTTCGACCGCGTAGTAGATGTGATGAAGCAAACGGGACACGACCTACCATCGCTTTATAAGGAGACATCGCAAGGTGGCTTAGCGGCTACGTATGAATAAAGATTCGCTACATATGGAAACTCCGTTTTATTATTACGATATGGCGTTGCTAAGAGCAACGTTGGCAACTATTATGCATGAGATAGCCCCATATCCTAATTACCATGTGCATTATGCGCTGAAGGCGAACGCCAATCCTAAATTGCTGCATATTATTCAGCAAGCAGGATTGGGGGCTGACTGCGTGAGCGGAGGAGAAGTACAAGCTGCTATTGATGCGGGGTTTCCTGCGGATAAAGTGGTATATGCAGGGGTAGGGAAGAGCGACCGCGAGATATTGACGGCATTGCATCACGATATATTTTGCTTTAATGTTGAAAGTATTCCAGAACTACAGGTCATCAGTGAGTTAGCTACACAAGAAGGAAAAGTAGCACGCGTTTGTTTGCGCATTAATCCTGATGTTGAAGCGCATACCCATACCCATATCATCACTGGTATGGCAGAGAATAAGTTTGGCATTGCGCTAAAGGATATGTTGCAGGTAGTTGAGTTAGCAAACGAATTACCCAATATTCATTTTGAGGGCCTGCATTTCCATATTGGTAGCCAAATTACCAATATGCAAGATTATGTGGCATTATGCCAGCGCATCAATGAGATACAGCACCAATTACATAAGCATGGTATTTATCCTTCTGTAATCAATGTAGGTGGTGGATTAGGTATTGACTATCATGAGCCAGAGGCGCATACCATACCCAACTTCAAGGCCTATTTCCAAGTGTTTGAGCAATATTTGCACCTACGCCCAGAGCAATCGTTGCATTTTGAGTTAGGTCGCTCGGTGGTGGGGCAGTGTGGTTCGCTGATTACGCAAGTATTATATGTAAAGCAAACATCTACAAAGCAATTTGCTATTGTGGATGCGGGTATGACAGATTTGATTCGCCCTGCCTTGTATCAAGCCAAGCATAAGATTGTGAATCTGACGGCTCAGACGGACAAACATGAGAAATATGATGTAGTAGGTCCAGTTTGCGAGTCAAGCGATGTGTTTGACAAAGATGTACTGCTACCAACTACTCAACGAGGCGACCTATTGGCTATACGTAGCGCTGGTGCCTATGGAGAATCCATGGCATCGACATACAACTGCCGTCCATTACCAATCTCGGTAACAAGTGATGAAATAGGGGGAAACTGCTATCAGTTAGCTTGAGAAACAACCTCTAAAGCTCGTTTCACCTCTTTGTCGTAACGCAACAGATATTCGTAGTAACCACGATGGTAGTGGTAGCGTTTGACAATCTCTCCGCCCAACAATTTCTCAACTTTTTCACGATTACGTTGAATAGCAGCACGGTAATCCTCAGTCAGACGTGGTTTGAATGCCTCTAAATCAGCTAGTAGGGTAGAATCAATATCTTCTTGTTTAGCCATGTCAATCAGTTCCCCAAAGTGGCGACCAGTTTCTGTTTCGTAGGAGAATTGCTTCTCATCTAAGAATTGGCAGAAAGCATCTAAGTCGCTATCATTCAGTTGAAAATCTTTGGCAGGAGCAATCATATCGTGTTGATGATAGTATCGATTGGCGTAATCAAAGAAGAGGTGATCGCGATAAAGGTTGTACGTGATATCTAACTTTTGCGAGTCAGTAAGCACGACATCTGGCAAAATACCTCCAGCAGTGTCGCGATGCAACTGATGTCCGCGTTGACGCTCGGCATAATCAATAGCTTGTATACAACGTCCAGAAGGCAAATAATATTTGGATGTAGTCACTTTGAGATGACCGCCATAGGCAATCGGACGGATATTTTGTACGAGACCTTTTCCAAATGTTCGTTCGCCAATGATAGTGGCCCGTTTGAGATCTTGCAATGCTCCAGCGACAATTTCAGAGGCAGATGCCGATTGGTTGTTGACCAACACTGCTAGCGGCATATTTGGGAAGATAGGTGAGGTTTTAGTCTTGTACGAATGATTGCTTCGTTCGACCTTTCCTTTGGTGGAAACCACTTCTGTATCTTTAGGCACAAAAAATCCCACTAGCTGTATCGCCTCGTCAATCAATCCACCACCATTGCCGCGCAAGTCAATGATAAGGCGCTTGATATGGTTGGTTTGCACCATCTGATCCAAGGCTACTAAAAGTTCTTGTGCGGAGTTTGTGGTAAATTCATTGAAGAAGATATATCCAATCGAATCTTGCAATACCGTAGCACATCCTACGGCAGGCAAGTGGATATCACGACGTGTTACCTCTTTGGTTATCAATTGGCTATCACGTTCCATAGTAATGGAGATGGTGGTGCCTGGTTTACCGCGTAGGCGATCGGATACTTCTTTGGTATTCTTGCCTGTGCAGTCCATACCATCTACTTTGACAAATCGGTCGCCAGGCAACAGCCCTGACAAATGGGCAGGCATACCTTCATATAGCTCATTGACATACACATTGCTATCGCGGTACATGATTAGTGCTCCCACACCACCATACTTGCCTTGTGTCATGCGTCGAAGTTCGTCATCTTCGCTCTTAGGAATATACATGGTATATGGATCCACTTTGCGAAGCATTTGGTTGATACTGCTTTCAATCAGATCATCGTAGTTGAGGGTATCTACGTAGTTGATATCCAATTGACGCATAACATCGGTGTAAATCGTTAGGTTCTTATCGATACGAGATGTTTGCGACTCAGCTGATAGGTTGATTGTGAGCAGCAGAAAAGGTATGATGAGTAGTTTTTTCATTGTTCTTGTAGGGACTTGAAGGTCATATTAAGGTAAATACTGCGAAATGTCTTTTCCGTGTGCGTGCAGGTCGCGCACAAGGGTAGATGAGATATGGGCATATTCAGGACGAGTGTAGAGTAGTACAGTCTCTATACCACTCAGTTGTTTATTCGCCTCTGCCATGCTGCGTTCGTATTCAAAGTCCTGGACCGAGCGTATGCCCCTCAAAATAAATTGTGCTCCGCATTCTGCTGCGAAATCTACAGTTAAACCGCTATATAGTATGGTACGCACGCGAGGCTCATGCTCAAACACACGTTGAATTGCTGCTAAACGTTCCTCGAGTGAGAAAGTCGCTTGTTTGGTACTATTGCGCCCAATGCCAATGATAATCTCATCAAAGATCTCTAAACCGCGCATCACAATATCATGATGTCCTATTGTAAAGGGATCAAAACTGCCTGGAAATATAGCTGTTTTCATATCTCTAACATTAATCTCTATACTCTCTCTGCCTCCTTCAACGCCTCTTTGGTCGCTTCTCGATAGGCGACCATTAGTCCGCCTGTGCCTAGCAGTGTACCACCGAAATAACGAACAACCACTACGAGTATATTGTCTAATTTTTGCGCATCAATGCTGCGAAGTATAGGCATTCCAGCCGTACCATGGGGTTCGCCATCATCTTTGGTTCGCCAAAGATTCTCACCTAATCGATAGGCATAGCATACATGACGTGCATCGTGGTATTTCTTTTTGTACCACGAGATACGTTGTTTGGCATGTTCCTCATCGGTAATAGGTTCTGCAAAAGCTAGGAACTTGCTTCCACGATCCTTAAAAACGCCTTTGGCTAATCCCGCTATGCTGGACTTGGCTTCTGACACTGCTCAACTACTTTTGGAGTTTTACAATGATTGTAGAGAGTGGCTCTACTACAATATCTGTTTGACTGAGATCGTAGGTTTTGCCAGTGATTACATCTACACCAACAGGATTGTATTGACTAAGAATCTCTGCATAGTTGGCGGTAGGGATAGTGCGAGTATCTGCGCTTGCATTGGCGAATACGAATACTGCTTCGCTATCGTTGTATCGGAAGAAACCATAAGTGTTATCACGACTCATGAAGTGCATGGTACGACCTGTATGAATGACAGGTTCACCTTTACGCCATTGGAACAACTTGCTTTGGAAGTCAAACATATCTTGTTGCTCTGCTGTGACTTGCTCGCCAAGTGGCAATGGCATACGCAGGGTAGAGTGACCCAAACTGCGGTCGGATGACTTCATGGCATACTCATCGCCATAGAATACTTGTGGAATACCGCGCATAGTTGCCAAGAGGGTGTATGCCAATTTCACACGACGTGGATCTTGATCTTTCACCACATCGGTGATACGATCCATATCGTGGTTGCCGAGCATAATGAGGACATCATTGACATCCGCGTACATATAATCCATTGTCAGCACGTCGTAAACGCGTGTGAGACCACCGCCCCAACCTTGATTATCACTCTCCAATGCTTGACGGATTGCTTCTTCCAATGGGAAGTCCATTACACTTGGCATGTGGCTATCAAAGCCGTTATGGTTCTTCACGCCTGTTTGCCAATATGCAACGGCTGGAGTAGGGCGTGTCCAACATTCGCCTACAATATTGAAGTTAGGATACTCATCCATAATAGCTTTTACCCATTCGCTACCTGGAATCATCTCAATATATGGATAGGTATCCACACGCAAACCATCGAGGTTCGCATATTCAATCCACCAGATAGCCCATTGCTTGAAGTATTGCAATAGATCTGGGTTCTCGAGGTTCATATCTGGCATTGGACGGTCAAACCAACCGCGATTAGATAGTTGGCGATCGTATTGCGATGCATTGATGTCGTAGTTAGCTGAGAATACATTATGCGTATTGGTAAATGTATCAAATTGGTTAATCCAATCTTGGTAAGGAAGATCCTTCATCCACCAATGGGTACCGCCACAATGGTTTGGCACCATGTCCATGATAAATTTAATGCCTTTCTCATGTGCTTTCTCCACCATCTCGCAATACATCTCATTGTTGCCATAGCGAGGGTCGATATGATAATAGTCAGAGCATGCATAACCATGGTATGACCATGCAGCCTCATTGTCTTCCAAGAGTGGGGTAGGCCAGATGGCAGTAGCACCCAAGGAAGCGATATGATCAAGGCTGTTGATAATGCCTTGGATATCGCCACCAAAACGTCCGTGTACATTCGCTTTATTTGCTGCTTCAGCCATTTGAGGACGGGTATTATTGCTCTCATCGCCGTCCACAAAGCGGTCTGACATAATGAGGTAGATCAAGTCTGATGAATTGAAGCCTTGACGCTCGCGACTACCTTCACGGCGGGTATGAATGGTATAATCCACACTAGTGGTGCGTTTGCCCTTTTTGAGAGTAATGCGATAAGTACCAGGCTCGTTTACCGCCAAATCTACAAAGAGGTAGTTTGGACTCTCTGCATTATGTTGGCCCTTTACTTGCAAACCAGTGCATACACCTTTCATGATGCGACCGTTGTGCAACTGATTGATAGTTACTTGTGCATCGGCAAGGTCCTCACCATGTAGCAACAATGTGAGTGGGCAATTCATTTCTGTCCACCAGCATAGTGGCTCAGCACGATCAATACGAGGTTTAGCTTGCAAAGATAATGCACTAAAGAGTGCAATAAAAAGGAAAAGTTTTTTTGTCATAGTATTATTATCTTTAGAGTCCTTAAGGGATGATTTATTGTCTTAAAAAAAATAGCGCATCTATAAGCCGGGTTCTGTACCCACTAGGGGTGTCTATCATTAATCTTGAGCTGCGTATTGCTACGTGCTTCTCTTGCTTCCTACCCTCCAGCTTGCGCGAGCAGCGCTCCTGCACTGGTATACTTGGAATTGCAGCCCATCGTATGCTCGTATCACTTCCTCTCTTGCGAGATTGTTCGTCGCTTTTGCAGGGACCAAACATTGCTGCCTGACGGCCGTTAACCGCGATGGTGCTCTATGCTGCCCGGACTTTCCTCGTGATAGGGGATTAAAGCCATACGCTTTTCTTCCCTTATCCCGCGATAGACCGATACACTATTTTTTGTTCGCTTCGCTCACGTTGTGTGCGCTCTGCTCAGGTTCTGTCGCTTCGCGAGATTGCCTCCCCTCTTTTATAGGGTCCCCGAAAATTTTTAATTTTTGGGGAGAGCGGAGGCACAAGTCGCTTAATGCCGCAAGCGGCAGTCATTGCGACCTTGTTGCCGAACGCGAAGAGCGGCATACGGGAATCGAACCCGCCTCCTCGGCTTGGGAAGCCGATGTATTACCGATATACGAATCCTGCGTTTGTTATCAAGTTCCCTGCCATCATACCACACCCTCAACGCCTTTGCAAGGCGAAATTCGGCGCATACTTTTCCACAATTTTTCATACGGTGGAGCAAACTCAACTCACCAGGAGGCTGACCGTATGAAACGCTTGCTCTCACTGTTTCTCTCACTGACGCTCTTTTTCGCTCTCGCCGTCCCCTGCGGTGCGGTGGAGATTCCCCTCACCTCCCACAGCGCACTGCTGATGGAGAAAACCACCGGAGAAGTGCTCTTTGCCCAAAACGAGCACGAGGCATTGGCTCCGGCATCGGTGACAAAGATCATGACCATGCTGCTGGTGATGGAGGCCATCGACGAGGGCTCTATTGCCCTGGACGATGTGGTGACCGTCAGCGCCCACGCCGCCTCCATGGGCGGGTCGCAGGTGTTTCTCTCCGAAGGGGAACAAATCACCGTGGATGATCTGCTCAAATCCCTCTGCGTCTCCTCCGGCAACGATGCCTCCGTGGCGCTGGCCGAACATGTCTGCGGTGTAACGGAGCTGTTCATCGATAAAATGAACCAACGGGCACAGGAGCTGGGTATGCAGAACACCCACTTCGTCAACTGCACCGGTCTCACCGCCGAGGGCCATCTCACCTCCGCCTATGACATCGCCCTCATGAGCCGTGAGTTGCTCTTACATCATCCCGAGATCCGCAACTACACCACCATCTGGATGGACACCATCCGAAACGGCACCTTTGGTCTGAGCAACACCAACAAGCTCATCCGCTTTTATGACGGAGCCACCGGGCTGAAAACCGGCTTTACCCAGTCGGCCCTGTACTGCCTG
>CALCGX010000094.1 GCA_937901225.1 uncultured Bacteroidales bacterium
TATTAAGTACTTCTGGAGAATTCATGATATCTGATTTTGGTATCAGTACTCGAATGCAGAGTTCCATGCGTCGCAGTTCGATACGTCAAAAACAGGATGCCGACATTGCAGGTACCATCACCTATATGGCACCAGAGCTGTTCTCCAAAAACCCGTTGACGGTCAAGGCAACCGACATATGGGCTTTAGGTGCAACCATGTATGAGGTACTCACTGGTGACATTCTCTTTTTAGGTCAAGGTGGTATATTGCAGTTGAAGGGAGCGGAAATTCCTGATATGTCAGATGCTTATTCGCACGACTTACGCACTTTAATCACGGATTGCTTGAGTTTAGACACATGGGATCGTCCTACGGCGGAAGAGTTATATACCTATGTTGATGCCAAAATCAAGAACCGTCCTATTCCTATGCCTTGGCGAGAGCGATATCAAAAAACTGCACAAGAAAAGAGGACCTCTGCATATGACAAACCTAGTGCGCAAAGTACATCAAGAGAGTTACTAAATGAACCAATAGAACAAAAACAACATAATACTTCGTTCATAAGAAGAAAGAGAATAGCTATTTGGAGTTCTATTTCTATATGTTTTTTAATTATAGGATATATTCTCATTAGTGAATATGAGCGTATTATAGATTCACATCGTATAGCAGTCGAACTATTTGATATAGAACTTGCAAGTGAAACTATTAATTCTCAATTTGCTTCTAATAAACTTGATGAAATACATACCTACGAATCTCATTGGTTATTTAATTTAACTGATAAACAATCTGTTTATACTCAAAAAGAAAAAGCACTTGAAGATAAATTAAAATATAATGGGCATGATTACGTTGATTTAGGATTGAGTGTTAAATGGGCAACTTGTAACGTCGGTGCAAGTAAACCAGAAAAATATGGTGATTATTTTGCATGGGGGGAGACCAATCCAAAAAACGCTTATACATGGGAAACATATACTTATAGCAACAATTCAGAATACTCTCTAACCAAATACAATGGTGTTAGCACTCATGGAATTATAGATCACAAATATATTCTTGAAGCGAGAGATGATGCTGCAACTATCCTTACAAATGGAGGCGGACGTATTCCTACACAAGAAGAGTTTGATGAATTACGAACCTTCTGTAATTGGGAATGGGTTTCTCTTCAAAATAATGTGAGTGGTTACATCATCACTGGACACAATGGTAATAAGATTTTTCTACCTGCTGCGGGCTATTGTAAAGGGAAAGATACACTTAAACAGAATACAGATGGTTATTATTGGTTAAATGCTATTCAGACAAGTAATCCCCAATATGCGTATTATATGTATTTTCACCATACATATGTACATGAGAATAATTATCGTGCGCGTTATTATGGTCTTCCGATTCGACCTGTTTTAGATACTACCACACTTACTATTGTAGTAAATAACATCCCTTTCAAAATGCAGCATGTACAAGGAGGAACATTCAATATGGGAGGTGATAGACCGCAACAAGTCACAGTATCTGATTATTATATCGCTGAAACAGAAGTTACACAAGCACTTTGGAAAGCCGTAATGGGAACAACTATTCAAGATGAATATGAAGAGTATAAAAAGCAATGTGAAGGAATGAACATTCACTTACGTATGCATGGAGAAGGAGATGAATACCCGATGTATTACCTATCATGGAATGAATGTCAGGAGTTTATTACTAAATTAAATCAACTCACTGGCAAGCAATTTCGCTTGCCAACAGAAGCGGAATGGGAGTTCGCCGCTCGGGGAGGAAATCGCAGTAATGGATATAAGTATGCAGGTAGTAATAACGTAGATGAGGTTGCGTGGTATAATCTCATTAATACCCATCCTGTTGCCCAAAAGAAACCAAATGAATTGGGATTGTTTGATATGTCTGGTAATGTAGGTGAATGGTGTTCTACGAAACATAAGGGATATCGTGTAATACGTGGTGGAGGACATAAATATTATTCTAGATACAACACAATAACAAATTGTATGTATGATTTTCCTAATTCTGATGGATCTGGGGTAGGCTTTCGCCTAGTCACTCAATAATAATCCCCCCCTCTTCCTACTTTTTCCTGTTTTGTCGGGCTTTGTCCCACAATGACCAACGTTAACCCACAGCAACCCTGTGGGTTTGTTGTATCTTTGCACCCGATTTCGAAATAAGCGCGCATTTTGGATTCTAATACACCTAACATTATTAACCTTTCACGCTACAACGCAAAGCACACAACGTCCTAAGGGCACACAACGTCGCAACGCGACATGTAACGTGAGTAAAACGAACACAAAAAACTATGGCAAAAATCCGTCCTATCGACACCGTCAAAACCATGAGTGGCAAAGTATGCGAACACTCCGACATGTACTTCCGTACCAACAAACAAACCCTCAAAACCGTCACTGGCAAACTCTGCAACCCATCAGACGAGGAACCTACCGAGGCACAACTCAAAGCACAATCACGCTTCGCTAAGATCACGCAGGCAGCACGTACCATCATTGCTGACCCTGAGCAACGTGCCAAATACGAATCGGCTTATCGCAAGCAACACCGTATCGGTTCGCTCTTGGGCTATGTAGTCAGCAAGATCAAAAGTCAATACGACGAGAACGGCGACCCCATCGCCAACTCCTAACCCTAAACACTAAACAGTAGCGGCAACGCCGCGTTCACTAAACACTAAACTCTAAACACTAAAACCTCTAACCCCCTCCGACGGCATGGAGGATATCCGAGCACCGAGTAAAAACACTTTTTTTGTTTTCCTCTCCAAATGCGGCTTTGCTGCATTTCATTAGAGCAAAAACAAAACTTATCTTCGAATTGTCAATAATTGTCATTTTAATTGTCATGAATTGTCTTTAAATATTGACCTTCGATTTTTAATTATTTTTGTAGCGAAGCGTATTTTTGTTCCTAAAAAATAATTGTCAATAATTGTCGCCTTAATTGACGTGAATTGTCTTAAAATACGATCTTCGAAATTTTTGATAATTTTGGGTCAAATTTTCTACAATTTTTGTTTTTAATTATTTTACTCGGTGTTCGATTGCCGAACACATATGGCACACGTAACCTTAGCAGCCCCTATCACTGGCTTGAGCGGTAAGCTCTCCAAATCGCATGCCGTGGTGTTCAACATGCGACAAGCGCCCACCAGCAACGAGCGTATGATCAGCATGCCTTGCTACACCAACTACCGCGACCCGATGAAGAAAGTCAAACTCACCGACAACCAAAAGACTTGGAATGCCAAGTTCGCAGAAATCGCACAAATGACCCGCGAACGTTTGGAGGATCCTGCTTTCATGGCAAGCGATATGACTGCCTTTGCTAAGCAATCCAAGTTCAAAACCATCAATGCATTTGTCTTCAACATCTGCAAAGAGGAACTCGAAAACGGCAAGTAATTGTCAATTGTCAACTGTCAACTGTCAACTGTCAATGAAGCGCTTGCAACTCATCATCGCTACTGCAATGTGCATCTTCGGGTGCGCATTGCTTGCATGTGGCTTCCTCTGCCCGCCAATGGGTGAGATACACCACTCCGTGCTCATCGCCTTCGGTGAAATACTCACCTTCAGCGGCAGTCTTATAGGCATTGACTATAAATACAGGTATAAAGAATAAAGGCGAAACTTGTTTTCGACTTTAAGAGGAGGAGTCGCCTTTGCCCAATGACGCAAAGCGTCAGTCAATGCAAATGGCGTACTACGACGAGGCATCGACTACAAGTACCGCTACAAATCCCCCTCCTGACCTCTAAACACTAAACAGTAGCGCCTAAGGCGCGTTCACTAAACACCAAAAGAGTATGTATATCCGTTTAATCCGTAATCAACCCCAAGCCTCCGCCATCACTGGTCGCCTTATTATCAATGGTCGTTGGTTCTGCAACACCCTTGAGCGTGTCGGCTACCAAATTCCCGCCATTTGTTACCCTATACGCGTTACCCAATCGCCTCGTTTCAAACGCCTACTGCCTATCGTGCAGAACGTCCCACAGCGCAGCGGCATCCGCTTTCATGTAGGCAAGCAACCAAAGCACTCTACAGGTTGTATCTTGCTACCCGACCGCGAAACTGAAAACAAATTCACTAACCTCCTATTAGAAACGCAATCCCATGAAGAGATTATTCTTGAAGTCACTGACTTTCGTCCTGGCACTGAGTATGGCTACAATACTCCTTGCCCTCCCGAGTTGCAAAAGCCTTGACAGTGTACAGTGTACTATTGACAGTGTACATCACAACAGCGTTTCCCAACTGTCAACTCTCAACTCTCAATTGTCAACTGTCCACGACAGCATTGTCTATCGCGAGCGCATAGTCCACGATACAGTCTTTATCACGAAGGAAGTCTATCGCGACAAACAACTGTCAACTCTCAACTCTCAATTGTCAACTATAGCGGACACGATCCACGTAGTGGAGTATCGTGACCGCGTGGTAGAGCACCCCCCTGAGCGCTATATACCACCATTCTACAAACGCTGCACCATTGTACTTTGGATAATCATTGCATTAGGCATCGTTTACCTCATACTTCGTACAAAAATCCACGCCTTTCACCTTTAACCTTTAACCTCTAACCTTTCACTTTTAACCTTCCAGTTTTCCCCTTTCACCTAAAAAAAGCACTCAATACTTGCGTATATGCAAATTTTTCCGTACCTTTGCGCGTTTAATTGGGATATTGTGCATGTATCTATCAAATCACATAACAAGAACTATAGGCATAATCCTTTGCCTGCTGTTTTTTTCATCGGTCACTTGGGCTAAAGTGCCTCAGGTGCGCGTATTTGGTTATGTACTCGATTCGGATAACCGCGGCATTGAGTTGGCGAACGTGTATGTAGAGGGTACCACCAATGGTACAACCACCAATCAAAACGGCTATTACGACCTCACCATCGAGATGGGCGACACCATCATCATGGTATATTCCATGATGGGCTACGAGACTATTCGTCAGCAGCTATACACTCAGAATCAAGTGCTTGGCGTGAATGTTATCCTTCCTACCAACGAGGAGATGCTCAGCGAGATCACCGTGCGTGGTATCCAACGACAAACAGGTACGATGGAGCGCACCGATATAGGTGTGGCACGATTGATGCCCGATGCTACGGGTGGTGGCATTGAGAGTCTGCTGATTACGTTTGCTGGTGTACGACAAAACAACGAAATGAGTAGCCAATACAATGTGCGTGGCGGCACCTACGACGAAAACTCGGTATATGTCAATGGCTTAGAGGTACATCGTCCATTGCTCATCCGTAGCGGACAGCAAGAGGGATTGAGCTTTGTGAATGCTGACATGGTAGAGACCGTGGACTTCTCCGCAGGTGGCTTTGATGCCATGTATGGCGACAAGATGTCGTCCGTATTAGACATCCGCTACAAACGCCCTACCCAACTGGAATCCCATTTGAATATCAGTATCTTAGGAGCTAGCGCCCACCTTGGTTGGGGAGATAGTTTGCAAAGCCAAATGCACGGCATTCGCTACAAGACATCCAAATACATGCTCGGAGCATTGGACACCAAAGGCAACTACAAACCCAACTTCGTGGACTATCAAACGCAAATGACGTGGAAGGTAGGCAAACAACGTGATTGGGAGATTCGATTGATGGGCAACTTCTCGCAGAATAGCTACGAGTTTACTCCTGACTCATCAGTCACCAGCTTTGGTGGTATGCAAAATGCAGTGAAGAACACCATTTACTACGAGGGCAAGGAGAAAGATATGTTCCGCACCGCTTTTGCTGCACTGAGCGCATACGGCAAAGTACATCCAGAAGTGAAAGTAGGCGTGGATTTGAGTGGATTCTACACCCACGAACAAGAGACATACGACATCCGCAGCGAATACATGCTTCGCCAGCAAGATATGAGTGGCGAAGAGAGTAACCATGGAGGCAATGCCAACAACGAAATCACCACCCCTGAAGGCAACCAAAACCTACTCGGCAAGGGTGAGTTCCACGAACACGCACGCAACACCCTGCAAGCCAGCATGATAACCCTTGCTCACACAGGCGAGTGGAAACGCGGTGAGAATACCCTAAAATGGGGCGTAAGTGGACAATTGGAGATGATCAACGACCGCATCAGCGAGTGGGAGTGGCGCGATTCTATGGGTTATAGTCTGCCTAATATAGAGCAAGAGATGGCACTCTACTACGCCATGAAGGGTACCACTCGCATGCTGAACGGTCGCCTGCAAGCCTATGCGCAAAACACCTATCGCTGGAGTACGGAGCAAGGCAAAGTATTCTTAACCGCAGGTATGCGCCTCAACTACTGGACTTTCACCAATGAGGTGCTTCCCTCCCCTCGCGTGAGCGTGGTATGGATGCCAGGCTGGAAACGCGATTTCACGTTCCGCGTGGCAACAGGTCTGTATTACCAAGCGCCCTTCTACAAGGAGTTGCGCCAAACCTACCAAGACGAGAATGGCGTGTATCGCATTCACCTGAACGACCAACTCAAAGCGCAACGCTCGTATCAATTGGTATTGGGTACCGACTATTACTTCCGCGCGTGGGGACGTCCGTTTAAGTTTACCGCCGAGGCGTATGGCAAATATATGGACCGCATGGAGAGCTACACCGTGGACAACGTGCGCGTGCGCTACTCAGGTAAAAATGATAGCGAGGGCTATACCGTTGGCTTAGACTTGAAGCTCTTTGGCGAGTTGGCACCAGGTGCCGATTCTTGGATTAGTTTCTCCACCATGCGTAGCCGTATGCGTTTCACAGACGACAAGCACAATCTTGGCTGGATTCCTACTCCACAGGAGCAACGTTATAACCTTACTGTCTATTTCCAAGACTACCTACCCCAATTGCCTCAATACAAGTTGCACCTCAAGTTCATCTGGAGCGAAGGTTTGCCATTTGGTTATCCCCGCAAAGAGGACATGCGCTATCTGGGGCATATGAGTGACTATAAACGTATCGACATTGGTGCTAGCCGCACTTTCGCTGCCAGTCACGATAAATGGATGAATAAGTCGAAGCATGTGGATAGTTGGACGGTGCAGTTTGATGTATTCAACTTGATTGGTTGGAAGAACGTGAATAGTTACTATTGGGTGACTGCCGCCGACGGCATGCAATGGGCAAGTCCGAACTACCTTACAGGACGTATGTTCAATTTGAAGATTGATGTGCGAATAAAGTAAGCACAATACTTTACCAATCTCCTATTTTTACCCACATTTGGTGAACTATCCTGACGTTTCAGGACGAACTTCTGTGGGCTTTCAGGTGCTCTCAAGTTGCCTGCGGGCTACGTGCCACTTCGCGACCACTGTAGCACATCTCTAGGACGATCTCTGGGACATCTATGGGCTTTCTGTGGCTTTCTATAAACGTGGCTCTATAATAATGCTACAAAAATCTTCGGCACGGAAGGGGTTGTATGCCGAAGATTTGTAAAATTTGCTATAAAAAGACGCTTAAAGCAAGCGGAAGGTGTTGATTACCAACGCCTCCCGCTTGGGTGTGTTTTTTTGTTATTTTTTTCTTCGTGCCGAAGATTGTGCCGAAGAATTGAATATTAGACTCTTTTTGTATCTTCGAACGATTTACTTCGCTATTTGCTCATCTAAAACCTCGCGCAGTTTTAGCAAGAGGTACTTATACGCGTCTCGGGCAGCTTGCTCGTACAGCACCTCGATACTCAAATCGAGACGATCACTGCTGACATGTGCGCTACCAAGGTGCAACCAGATGCAGCTACATTGGAGGATATGCAATTTGGTTGGAACATCGTTAAGCATGTCAAGTCCAACGCTATCGTTGTTGTGAAGAATGGTCAAACCCTCGGCGTAGGTGCTGGCCAGATGAACCGCGTAGGTAGTGCTGAGATCGCTATGAAGCAAGCACACGCTGCTGGCGTGACCGAAGGTCTGATCCTCGCTTCTGACGGCTTCTTGCCATTCGACGACACCGTAGCATTGGCAGCTCAATATGGCGTAACTGCTATCGTTCAACCAGGTGGTAGCATCCGCGACAACGACTGCGTAGTGAAAGCCGACGAACTGGGCATCTGCATGC
>CALCGX010000095.1 GCA_937901225.1 uncultured Bacteroidales bacterium
ATAATAACAAGGAGAAATAACCGGAGGGCATCCAACTAAAAAGTGAATTTCAGCAGGTTCAGCTTCTTTGACAAGGTCAAGCAACTGTTTGGAAGTAGTTCCCCTTACAATACTGTCATCAATTAAAATAATCTTTTTGCCTTTGATTGCTTCCTTAATCGGATTCAACTTAAGCCTGACTGCAAGTTCACGCTCTTCCTGAGTCGGCATGATAAAAGTTCTTCCAACATACCTATTCTTAATTAAACCTTCACCATATGGAATGCCTGAAGCTCTTGCATATCCAATAGCTGCAGGAATTGATGAATCCGGAACAGGTAGAACCAAATCTGCATCAATAGGGTTTTCCTTATACAATGCTTCCCCAATTCTAAGTCTTGTATTGTAAACGCTTCTCTCATCGATTATGCTATCAGGACGGGCAAAGTAAACATATTCAAACATACAATGTGCTCTTTTGGAACCTTTTGCAGATGGCAAGATATATGAATTGACCTTATTGTCCTTAAAGTCCTTACGGTCTTTACACCCTACCCTTTACACCGCACCTCCGCTACCTTCCTCTCGCCTACAACCTATACCTTGCTTCCGCACCACCTGTTGTGTTTTGCCAATGGCAAGATTCTCCCTGCTTCGTGTTTGTTTATTATCCCGAATACCATTCGGCGTTGGGTGGTCATTGCAAATTCCCTCCCTTCCCTTCAGGGAGGGGTTGGGGGTAGGCCTTTGTTCCCCTCTCTAAACACTAAACAGTAGCGGCTCCGCCGCGTCCTCTAAACTGAAAATGGCGAAAAAATCGCCATTTTCTTGCATATCTCCCAAAAATTCCGTACCTTTGTGCCAATTATAAAAAATCATTACCATGCCAGCAAATTTCAGCGAATTAACTCGTGTACAAATTCCTGCATTGCTCCATCTTGAGCGATTGGGATATACTTTTGTGCGCAATACTGCTCTGGGAGAATACGATTTAGATAGTAATATCTGGACATCTGTATTCAAAGAGGCACTCTTTCGTTTGAATCCAGATATTACCGAGCAAGAGGTGGATGCTAAACTTCGCGAACTGATTCGCGATGCGGACAACGACGACCTCGGTCGCGAGTTCTATCGCAAGATTACGGCTACCAGCGGTATCCGTTGTATTGATTTCGATCATCCTGAAAACAATACATGGCATTGTACGATTGAGTTAGAATGTACCAATCAAAAGACACAAAACCATTTCCGTCCAGATCTAACATGCTTTATCAACGGTCTGCCATTGGTACATATCGAAGTCAAGAAACCGCAGAACCGCGAGGGTATGCTTGCCGAGCGCGAACGCATGCATGCTCGTATGCGCCAGCGTGACTTCCGCCGTTTCCTTAACATCGCTCAACTCATAGTCTTCTCTAACAATGAGGAGTACGACACCGACAATCGCGTGCCTATCCAAGGTGCTTTCTATGCCAGTATGAGCAAGGGCAAATTGTTCTTCAATACTTTCCGCGAACCATCGCCCACCTATTACGAGACATTACCCCTGCAGTCTATTACTGACGAGCGCGAATACGAGATTCTCAAGCAGGTCAACAAGACTGTGTTAGTCAGTCTGCCCGAGTATCAGACCAACAAGTCGCCTCTCACACCTACCAATCGCGTGCTTTCCTCTGTTCTTTCTAAAGAGCGTATCCTCTTTTTCCTAAAGTACGGTTTTGCCTATGTAGAGCGCAATACCAAGAATGACATAGGCGAGGAAATCACTACGCTGGAGAAACATGTGATGCGCTATCCGCAGTTCTTCGCTAGCAAAGCCATCTGTCGTAATCTGGACAGAGGCATCAATTCGGGTACAATATGGCACACACAAGGTAGTGGCAAAACGGCTTTGGCATATTTTGCTACTAAAGTGCTGACCGACTATTTCGCTAACCGTGATACGGTAGCACGCTTCTATTTTATTGTGGACCGAATCAGTCTGATGGAACAAGCCATGAGCGAGTTTTCCAGTCGTGGATTGCAAGTCTTTTCTGCGTCAAGCCGCAAAGAACTTATGGAAGATTTCAGCAGTAATCGCACTATGCGTGGAGCAGATGGCAAGCCAGAAATCACAGTAGTGAATATCCAGAAGTTTGAGGAGCAACATGAGAAACTAGAGGTAACCTATGGCACGAATATCCAGCGTATATTCTTTGTGGACGAAGCCCATCGTGGTTACAATCCTCAAGGTTCGTTCCTTGCCAACCTGATGAATGCGGACAACAAAGCCGTGCGTGTTGCCCTCACAGGTACGCCACTGCTGCGTGAGGAACGCGAGACTTGGAAGGTCTTTGGTAACTACTACGACAAATACTACTACGACAAGTCCATCGCTGATGGCTTTACTCTCCGCCTTATGCGCGAGGAAATCGAAACGGACTATAAGGACCAACTTCTGAAGATTATCGAAGCAGAATTGGGCGAGGATCCCGAGATATCCAAAAAGGATATTTCCAAAAACCTCATCATCGAATCCAGCAACTATCTCAACACCCTTATTCGCTATGTGGACAAGGACTTACGCAGATTCCGTATTGAGAATGACGACCCTACAGTGGCTGGAATGATTGTGCTGGAGAATAACAAGCAGGCACGCAAGATGAAGGAACTTTTTGATAAGCACCAGCAGGACTTTCCTCAACCACTGATTGCCAAACTCATTCTCCACGATGAGGGTGAAGCCGAAGAACGCAAAGCCATTACCGAAAGTTTCAAGCACGAGTCAGCTATTGATATCCTGATTGTCAACCAGATGCTGCTCACGGGCTTTGATGCGCACCGCCTCAAACGACTCTATCTCACTCGCAAGATGCAGGGACACGACCTATTGCAAGCACTCACACGTGTCAATCGCCCGTACAAGGAATATAAATATGGCTATGTCATCGATTTTGCAGGTATCAAGGAGAACTTCGAAGAAGCCAATGATAACTATATCCGCGAGTTGAATATGTGTGATCCCGAAGCAGCAGAATCGCCAGAGGAGCGTATTCCTATGGGTGAGGCAATCATGGAGCACAAAGAGGAGATACTTGATAAGATTCAGCAAATCAAACAAATTCTCTTCCCATACGATTGCCACAATGCAGAAGACCTACGCAAGCAACTCGACAATGCCAATATCCCTAACGAGAACCTCTACGAACTACGCCATGCGCTGGAGGATGCCAAAGCACTTACCAATCAAATCCGCAGTTTCGGTGATGAGGAACTCAGGAAGAAACTTGCTCAACTGGAGAACAACAACAGCAGTTTCGCCAATCTGCTTACTGTGGTTAACGATCGCATAGCACGCGAGAACAAGAAGGAGCAATTGGAGCACGATGAAGAAGTGCACGGACTGGTCAATTATATCCTATCAGAGATGACCTACCAGTTTATCAAAAAAGATAGAGGCGAACTGGAGTTTATTTGGGATAACCAGTTGCAAGAGAAATTGCAGCAAGTAGTGTCGGAGTTCGAAGCTAACTTCGACCACGAAGAAAAAGCTTTCCGTGGTCTGCTGGCTACTTTCAAACAATACTATCTCGAAAAGGGATTCAAACCTCAATCATTGCACGAGGTTAAGGAGAAGATGGGCTATCTTGATGGCGTGATGCAACAAATCAAAGAGATTAATATGCGTAACACCCTGCTCAAGCATAAGTTCAATGGCGACGAACGTTTTGTGCGCATCCACAAACGTATTGACGAAACCAATGCAACGCGTACTATGACACAGCCATATATCATCTCCAAAGTAGAGATGGAGCGTGTGGCTGCTCTGAATGGTATTCGTGAAGAGGTGGATAAACTACTTTATAACGATAGAGCAATTATCAACAACGAGGACTATTTCAACCAAGAAGTCCGTCAGCGTGTAGCTACTATGCTCAAAGCCATGAACCTATCCTCTGTATCCAATCGCGACGATAGATTGATTATCACACGACTAATTGTGAAAGAATATACCAACCAATATCAACAATATAAATTCCGTTCCGCATAAATTATGGAAGAATTGCACATTGAAAGCCAAACCAAAGAACTCATCGACCGCCTCAAAGCCACATGCGCGCAATACGGTCTGGGAAATGATGGCAACGAATACAAGATTATCACCGAGATTTTCTTGTACAAATATATGAACGATATGTTCGGTCACCAAGCCAAGATGCAAAACGACCGACTGGGCAAAGCCGAAAAATGGGATGTGGAGTACGACTCCTTTACTACCGATGAGGAAGACGACCTTTTCGATTTCTTGCCAGCCAGCACACCTAAGCTGCGTCACGAACACACTTTGGCACACCTTATTAATGCATCCAACCAGTCCAATTTTGCGGACATGCTTGATGCTACACTGCTCAATATAGCAGACCTCAACGCTGGTATCTTCTCTATGACCACATCCACCAAGACCAAAATTACTATCTTCGAGCGCATCACTACGCTTATCAACGATGTGGACAAGCGCGACAACTTCGCCAAAGCTTTGGTCAGCCACCTTGCTACTTTCGATTTCGAGGATGCTTTCCAGCAAACATACGACTTCTTCTCTACTATCTTTGAGTATCTTATCAAAGACTACAACAAAGATGGTGGAGGCAAGTATGCCGAGTATTATACGCCGCGCTCCGTAGCATCTATCATGGCACGATTGCTCGTACCTGACGCGGCTAATATCCACAATGTCACATGCTACGACCCTTCTGCGGGTTCAGGAACTTTGCTTATGGCATTGGCACATCAGATTGGCGTAGAACGCTGCCAAATCTATAGCCAAGATATATCGCAGAAGTCTTCACAGATGCTCCGTCTGAACTTGATTCTCAATCAACTGGTCAAGAGTATTCAGAATATTGTCAAGGGTGACACCTTGCTCGAACCTGCACATAAAGAGCAAGACGGTTCGCTCAAGAAATTCGACTATATCGTCAGCAACCCACCGTTTAACCTTGACTTCTCCGACACACGTGATAAGATTGCTACCGATACCGTGCGTTTCTTTGCAGGTGTACCAGCTGCTACAGGTAAGGACAAATCCAAGATGGCTATTTACCTCTGCTTTGTGCAGCATATTCTACATTCTTTGTCGGCTAAAGGCAAAGCGGCTATCGTGGTGCCAACGGGCTTTATTACTGCTGCCAGTGGTATCGCACTCAAGATTCGCCAACGCATTGTGGACAACGGATGGCTGCGTGGTGTAGTCAGTATGCCATCTAATATCTTTGCTACTACGGGTACCAATGTTTCAGTACTCTTTATCGACAAAGATAATCGCGATAAGAACGTACTTCT
Organism: uncultured Bacteroidales bacterium; assembly: GCA_937901225.1. Lineage (GTDB taxonomy): Bacteria > Bacteroidota > Bacteroidia > Bacteroidales > Paludibacteraceae > Colicola. Next base: position 5,302 of record CALCGX010000095.1, read on the forward strand.
GATGGATGCCAGCAAATTGGGAACCAAACTGAAGGTAGATGGTAATCAACGCACCATGCTCTCTCCGGAGGACATTAACAAGATTATCTTCTCTTTCCACGCTAACTTGCCAGTAGATGATTTCTGCGTGAGTGTATCAGCAGGGGAAATCAAAGAGAAAAACTATTCTTTCTCCGCAGGTCAATATTTTGACATCAAGATTGAGTATGTGGACATCACTGCTGAGGAGTTCGAAGCGCGTATTGCTAACTACACCCAAACTCTCACCCAGCAATTCGCCGAGAGCCACCAACTCGAACAACAAATCATGGAGCAACTCAAGAGTTTGAAATTGAAATGATGGAATTGAAGAAATATAAGTTAGGGGATTTGCTCGATATCAAAAGAGGAACTAGTTTATCGGGCGAATATTATTCAACAGAAGGAGAATATGTTCGTTTGACTTGTGGAAATTTTGACTATACAAATAATTCTTTCAAAGAAAATACATCAAAGGATAATATTTTTTACACGGGCAATGTTCGTGAGGAATTTATTATGCAAAAAGGGGATATTATAACTCCTTTGACTGAGCAAGCAATTGGTCTTTTAGGTTCTACTGCTATTATTCCAGAAAGTAACAAGTATATTCAAAGTCAAGATGTTGCCAAGATAATCTGTAACGAAACATTACTATATCCTTTATACGCATTTTATCTTATCTCTTCGGAAATAGTTAAAAAACAATTAAGCGCAGCAGCACAGCAAACAAAAATCCGCCACACTTCTCCTGATAAGATCAAGGATTGTATCGTGTGGATACCAGAACTTCCTGAGCAAAAGCGTATTACTTCTGTTCTTTCTTCGTTAGACAAAAAGATTGCTCTCAATCGTCAGATAAATCAAAATTTAGAGGCATTGGCTCGCCAGTTGTATGACTATTGGTTTGTGCAATTCGACTTCCCTAACGAGGAAGGCAAACCTTACAAATCCTCTGGCGGTAAAATAGTCTATAACCCAATACTCAAACGAGAAATACCAGAAGGGTGGGAGGTGAAGGAGATGGAAGAAATTATAGATATTAAATCAGGGTTCCCTTTCCAATCCACTACATATTTGTCAAAAGGTAAGTATAGTATAATAACCATCAAAAATGTTCAAGACGGATTTTTGGATCTTAGTGGTACTGATTTCCTAGATGAGTTACCTCCACGAATACCAGATTATTGTATTTTAAAAAGAGGAGATATATTAATCTCTTTAACAGGTAACATTGGTCGAGTAGGAAGAGTTTTTTCTGATAATTTATTATTAAATCAGCGAGTAGGATATGTAGATTGTAAAAATCAATATAATAATTGGGCTTATCTTTATATTACTTCTTCACAAGTAAGATTGCAAATAGAAAAATTAGGTATTGGAAGTGCTCAATTAAATGTTAGTCCTATTCAAATAGGCAAAATTAAACTCGCTCTGCCAACTGATCAAGTATTGTCTTCATTTGACAAAAAGTTAGCAGCAATATTAGAACATATTCTTGCTAACAGCAACGAAATCGCTTCCCTCACTAAGCAGCGCGATGAGTTGTTGCCATTGTTGATGAATGGGCAGGTAAATTTTGATTTATTGGTTTATGATATTATCTTTGCGAGGAAGTAATATAAATCGCAAAGATTATGAAAGAAGAATTGATTAACAATGTGCTGTCTCGTATGCAAGGCGTATTGGATTGGCAGCAAATGAAAGTGTTGAAAGTGACACTACAAGAACAGTTAAGTGGCGTAAATATCCAGGCAAGTGAAACAACTCGTGGGAATGATACACATATATTGTTGGATAGATTTATTGCTGCCAAAAAGATTGAAGGATGCTCCAATAAGAGTATGCGTTATTATCATCGCACAATAGAATTGTTTGCCGAAGCTGTGAAATTACCAATTACACAAATCACTACGATGCATATTCGTGACTATCTAGTGCAGTACCAAAATCAGCATCAATGTAGTAAAGTGACAATAGATAATATGCGACGGATATTGTCAAGCTTCTTTGCTTGGTTAGAAGATGAAGATTATATAGTAAAGTCACCCGTTAGGCGTATTCACAAAGTAAAGACCGAGTCATACGTGAAAGAGACATTGAGCGATGAAGAATTGGAGAAGATGCGCGATTGTAGTAGCAGTTTGCGAGATTTGGCGATGCTGGATCTGTTGATTAGTACAGGTATTCGTGTGGGAGAGTTAGTGGGTATCAATCGCAGTGATTTGAATTTTCAAGAACGGCAGTGTGTAGTGTTTGGCAAGGGGAACAAAGAGCGATTGGTGTATTTCAATGCTCGTGCAAAAATACATTTGGAAGCATATTTGCGAGAAAGGAAAGATACTAATCCTGCTTTGTTTGTCGGTTTGCATGCTCCTTACAAACGCTTGCAAATTAGTGGTGTGGAACGAAGGATTAAACAATTAGGTGCAAGAGCAGGTATTGGCGGTGTGCACCCGCATAAGTTCCGCAGGACAATGGCAACAATGGCTATAGATAAAGGTATGCCGATAGAGCAAGTACAACGATTGCTCGGTCATGTAAGGATAGATACGACTTTGCATTACGCGATGGTAAATCAGACTAATGTTAAACTGTCTCATCGGAAGTATTTAGGATAAGTAGCCGTTTAGAAATATAATCATTTTTTGTTCTATTTCTTGCGTGTTTCAAAAAAAAGTAGTACCTTTGCGGTCGAAAATTTGTGGAATACCACAGAAAAAGCACTCTAAGGATGATTATAGCACGTGATAAGTACCTTCGCCAGTTGATAGAAGCGAGAGGTAACGGAATGGTTAAAATAGTGACTGGCATGCGTCGGTCAGGTAAGTCATTTCTATTAATGACCCTGTTTCACCAATATTTGATAGAACAAGGTGTAGCAGAGAATCATATTATAGAAATATCTTTAGACAATCGTAAAAATAAGTCATTGCGTAATCCTGATGTTTTGCTGGAGCATATTGAGCATCTTATTCAATCGGATGGGCAGATACACTATGTCATATTGGATGAAGTACAGTTGGTAGATGATTTTGTAGAAGTGCTGTTGAGTTTGATGCAAGACAAAAGACTGGATGTATATGTTTCTGGTTCTAATTCCAAGTTCCTCAGTAAAGATGTCGTAACGGAGTTCCGTGGCAGAGGAGATGAGATACATCTATTTCCGCTCTCCTTTGCTGAATACTATGCAGCTATTGGAGGAGACAAATATAGTGCTTGGAAAGAATATTATACCTACGGAGGTCTGCCACAAATACTACAAATAGAGAATGAGGAAAAGAAGATCAACTATCTATTGGATCTCTATGAACTGACTTATATCAAGGATATTATTGAGCGCAACCATCTGCGCAATGTAGAAGGTTTGCGTGCGTTAGTTCGTGTGTTGGCATCCAATATTGGTTCTTCCACCAATCCTAAGCGTATCGGAGATACTTTCCTATCGGTAGAACACATTACTATGAAAGATAGTACCATCCGTGATTACATCAAATATTTGCAAGATGCGTATATGATAGAAGAAGCCTTGCGTTATGATGTGAAAGGGCGTAAATACATCGGTACAGAAACCAAGTATTACTTTGCAGATATGGGTTTACGCGCCGCGATACTTAATTTCCGTCAACAAGAGGAAACCCACATCATGGAGAATATTATATACAATGAGTTGCGTATGCGTGGCTATCGTGTGGATGTGGGCTTGGTAGAAACATGGAAGACGAGCGCAGAAGGAAAGAATGTCCGTGTACCTCTGGAGGTGGATTTCGTAGTAAACAAGGGTGCAGAGCGTATATATATTCAGTCGGCATTTCGTATGCCTACTGAAGACAAAGTGGTACAAGAAAAGCGCTCGCTACTTAATACAAATGACAACTTCCAAAAAATTATTATTGTAGGTGATGATATAAAACGAAAGACAGATGAGCAAGGTATAATAACGATGAGTCTATATGACTTTTTGTTAGACCCTCATTCAATAGATAGATTGTAAAAATTGTGAAGATATGCAACTGAGAAAATATAAGCTGGGAGAGATAGCAGAGATTATAACAGGAGTTTCTTATACACCTGATGATATAACTACGAGTGGTATTCGTATTTTGCGCGGAGGAAATATTCAAGCAGAAACAGTATTACTAAAGGATGATGATGTTTTTCTGCCTATGTCATATGCCAACAACAACCAATTGAAGAAATACGATACAATTATCGTATCTTCCACTGGAAGTGTCGATGCATTAGCCAAAGGTGCAACTATCTTTGAAGATTTACCCAATACACAAATAGGTGCATTTCTGCGTATAATTAGACCTAAAGAAGAAAAGTATGCGATGATTATATCAATGTGGTGTACAAGTCCCTTCTTTAGACAATATATGATAAAGAAAGCAAAAGGAACAAGTATCAATAACATTCGTACTGACTTTTTAACAGATTTCCCGATTCTTATTCCTGAAGATAACAACTTAGAACACACATCTAAGCTATATCTCAATCTTGAAAGTAAATTATTGCTTAATCGTCAGATAAATCAAAATTTACTTGTCCATTCATTAGCAATGGCAACAATTCATCACGCTGCTTAGTGAGGGAGAGGATTGTACAAACTCCATTGTCTATTTTACAAAACCAATCCTTTACTAAATTATGATACTTCATCAAAATATCAATTTTGGGATATACTATTGGTATCCTTGAAAATTCATCTTTGCTCATATTGGGTAAAATATTACCCATTTTTGCTGTTGCATGAGAAAAGTGCCATTTGAGAGCGAAATAGATCAATTCTCGATTATAATCTTTGTTAAAAATAATACTGTTTATTTGTTGGTTAGTTTGTGCCAATGTTCCAATAAAACCCAATATTCCTGCTGTACCAATACATGAACAACTTAATGATCCCTTCGGGAGATATTTGCTACTTTGTGAATCAGCGCCTTTTTCAGATAATATTCTTTCTGATTCGTAAATATACATATGTTTCCTAATATCATCTATAGTAACAAATGGAATATTTCCTCCAAAATTATCTTCTTCTGATGTACTTGGAGTTTTGCCCGTTATAATATTAGATTCTATCTCTTTAATGGATTTTACCTCCCACCCTTCTGGTATTTCTCGTTTGAGGATTTGGTTATAGACCATTTTGCCGCCAGAGGATTTGTAAGGTTTGCCATTAGCATCAGGAAAATCGAATTGCACAAACCAATAGTCGTACAACTGACGAGCCAATGCCTCTAAATTTTGATTTATTGGTTTATGATATTATCTTTGCGAGGAAGTAATATAAATCGCAAAGATTATGAAAGAAGAATTGATTAACAATGTGCTGTCTCGTATGCAAGGCGTATTGGATTGGCAGCAAATGAAAGTGTTGAAAGTGACACTACAAGAACAGTTAAGTGGCGTAAATATCCAGGCAAGTGAAACAACTCGTGGGAATGATACACATATATTGTTGGATAGATTTATTGCTGCCAAAAAGATTGAAGGATGCTCCAATAAGAGTATGCGTTATTATCATCGCACAATAGAATTGTTTGCCGAAGCTGTGAAATTACCAATTACACAAATCACTACGATGCATATTCGTGACTATCTAGTGCAGTACCAAAATCAGCATCAATGTAGTAAAGTGACAATAGATAATATGCGACGGATATTGTCAAGCTTCTTTGCTTGGTTAGAAGATGAAGATTATATAGTAAAGTCACCCGTTAGGCGTATTCACAAAGTAAAGACCGAGTCATACGTGAAAGAGACATTGAGCGATGAAGAATTGGAGAAGATGCGCGATTGTAGTAGCAGTTTGCGAGATTTGGCGATGCTGGATCTGTTGATTAGTACAGGTATTCGTGTGGGAGAGTTAGTGGGTATCAATCGCAGTGATTTGAATTTTCAAGAACGGCAGTGTGTAGTGTTTGGCAAGGGGAACAAAGAGCGATTGGTGTATTTCAATGCTCGTGCAAAAATACATTTGGAAGCATATTTGCGAGAAAGGAAAGATACTAATCCTGCTTTGTTTGTCGGTTTGCATGCTCCTTACAAACGCTTGCAAATTAGTGGTGTGGAACGAAGGATTAAACAATTAGGTGCAAGAGCAGGTATTGGCGGTGTGCACCCGCATAAGTTCCGCAGAACAATGGCAACAATGGCTATAGATAAAGGTATGCCGATAGAACAAGTGCAGCGATTACTCGGTCATGTAAGGATAGATACGACTTTGCACTACGCAATGGTGAACCAAACGAATGTGAAATTGTCACACCGAAAGTATTTGGGTTAAACAACTAGGAAGAATAGCGAATTAGGCACAAAAACATCGGGGAAGAATAGTAAATTGTTCATAAAAATATCGGGGAGAGATAGATTTTTCTTTCTCTTTATTTGCATATACCATTGATTTTTGGTAATTTTGCAGCGTTTTTAGTACAAAGGATATGCGTTGTGTCGGATCGACTACTGTTTTACCTATTTATATGAATGGATTAATTCAACAAAATTATGCAACTGAAAGAATATAAGCTGGGAGATATAGGACGAGTGGTTACAGGTAAGACACCTGCAACAAGCAACAATGTGAACTTCGAGGGGGGAACTATCCCTTTCTACACCCCAGAAGATGTCGCAAAAGGGTTTGATATTAAAAGCGGGAATAAACGCTTTATTACTTCACTTGGCTTTGAAGAAATAAAAAATAATCATAATGATTTAGTTACAACTCAAACTGATAAAAAAGTTATAGAATTATTAGAGCCAGTTATAGAACGAGTTGATAACAAAATAAATCAAGTAAATAATAAGATATCAGAAGTTAATGAGTTTGTAGAAGCTAAAGAAGCAGAAATAGATAAAAACTTAGATGAAGAAGAAATTAAAAAAATAAGATTAAATATATTTAAAGAAACAGAATATGAGATTCAGCAACTTTTTAAAGGAGGTTGATGTTGCAATATCTAAAATACCTCCTAAATCAGAGTTAATAGGTCCACAAGGTCCACAAGGTGCTAAAGGTTTAAAAGGTGATAAGGGAGATAGAGGAGAAATAGGCCCTCAAGGAATACAAGGCCCACAAGGTAAACAAGGCCCAATAGGTCCACAAGGTGTAAAAGGTGATACACCTAGTATTGCACATTTAGAAAATAGTATATCAAATATAAAGGAGTACGTAACGTATGAACATTAATGCATTAATGTTCATACGTTACGT
>CALCGX010000096.1 GCA_937901225.1 uncultured Bacteroidales bacterium
GGGATGTCTGCACGTCATCGGCTGGGGTAGCAGACATATTTAAAAGGCGTTTATTAGCGCTCTGTTCTGACGTATTGAAATGTCGCAACCTTCAATCCTGATAAGAACTTAGCAACGATAGATGTCCTACGGGATATAGATTGTCCCTTATGTGCCTATTAGGTACGTCTTTTGCGTATATACATTATGCGCACACGCGTGCCTTGTAAAAAATAGCACAGAGAGTATTTATATTCGGCGTGGGCTTCGCGTTGTCGTTTTATCAGGATAGGCAATGCGACAGCCTCAATACGTGGAACGACAATAGTCGGAATCCACGCTTTTTTTTGTGTGTGAATTAAAAATATGTAAGATATTATACTGAATAACATGAGTTCGATATTGTTGGATTATTTACAAAGAAAAGTACAGAAGATTATATATCGTCAGAAAAGAATACACCAATATTAGAGCGGATAGAAACCGACAAGAAAGATGTATAATTTGATTAATGTTATAACATATAACTGATGACTGTAGACAATAAAATAGTTACTGTAGTAGATTGGATTTTAACAGAAAAATGCAATCTCAATTGTTATTATTGTCTTCAAAATGCTGATACACGTAATGCAGAATGTAAACCTATTAGTACAGAGTTCTTAAAACAAGTCCACCAACCTACTTTGTTTCATTTAACAGGTGGAGAACCGTTTTTAATTCCTAACTTAACAGATATTGTTAATAACATTCAGGATAGTGGACATTATGTAAGTATGAATACAAATTTAACTCGCTCTGTACAAGAATTTACTAATCATGTAAAAACAGATAAATTTCTCTTTATGAATGCGAGTTATCATTATGTGTATAGAAAAATGCATATAACACCATTTGTTAGAAATTACATGAATATACGTAATATTGGTATATTTATCTATGCTAGTTTGGTTATGATACCCCATTTGATTGATGAACTAGGCAAAGTGGCGCAAATGCTCATTTCTCAAGGAGTTTTTGTGGTACCCAAATTAATGCGAGGACGAGAAAATGGAAAGGACTATCCACAAGATTACACATCGGAACATCTGCGAAAAATAAATGATATTTTAGAAATGTCTAAAGCAACACTTTCTCCCCAAGAAATTGCACAATTTGCTATTGCTTGTAAATATAATATTAGTATTGATGATTGGCAATTAGGTTCGCATAGTGTTGGAACTCGTTGTTTTGACGGTAAGAATTATATCCGTATAACCGAAAAAGGAGATCTTGTATATTGTAATGGCTTGACATTAGGAAATATATACTCGAAAGAGCAAACATTCGTACATAGTACATCGAAATTAGATTGTCCTTATAAAACAAATAATAACTTATGCAAAATGAATTATTAATATGAAAATGATAACTGTTCATTATAATAACGAGATTAATTTGAATAAATATTTTCTTGCTCAAAACGTCGAATGGCAAATGAAAGATAATACTTTATTGTTTTACAACACACTATTCGATTCTGTACTATTTGCGAAACCTAAGTCAGAATATCTTGGTTTATCATTCGTTAAGGCATTGGAAAATGGATGTGCAGATATTCTGCAATTAATAGAAGAAACATTCGACCAACCCGCTGATTCAGTATATTCTTTGTTTGTAAATAAAAAAATCATTGAGTAATGAAAGAATATCAATACATTTCCCCATTTAGGATTTCGGATGAAATAGGTGAATTTATAGGTGCCTACATCATAACTCAAGGAAAATATAGTTTTTTTTTGAATCCTGAAAATGGTTGTTCTATTATTTTAGAAAGTGTTTTAGCGGATCAGCTAGTCAATCATATTGTACCTGAAGAATTGGCATTTCGATTGATTCAGCGAGGACTGATATCCTACAAAAATGGTATGAAACCTATTGTGAACGAGTGTATTCAACCAACCTTCTTTATATTTGACTTGACCCAAGCATGCAACTTTAGATGCATCTATTGTTTTAGACATCTAGAAGATACTGTTAAAACCATAACAGATGATAATCTAGATGCGATAACTGCTTATATCATAGACTATTGTAAGAAATACAATATTAAAGATTTCTGCATACAACCATGGGGTGGAGAACCCTTAATTGCTTTTGATAAAATAAAAAGAATGGATGATGCTTTTAAATCAGCAGATTTACATCCATTAATATCTATCGAGACCAATGCTAGTTTAATCACGGAAGAATTGGCAGAGGAAGCGTCTAAAAGAAACATACGATTGGGTATTAGCATTGACGGACATTCAGAGGTTCAAAATATGCATCGTCCACTAATGAGTGGAGCTCCTTCATTTGACAAGATGAGACGAGGAGTCGAGATTTTGTCCAAATACGAAAACCTCAAAAATTATGGCGTGGTTTGTGTACTCACTAGTAAAAGTTTTTCATATTTATCAGAAATCATTGAGTTTTTTGGAACCGAGTTGAAGGTTAGGTGCTTTAAATTGAATTTAATTAAGGATAATCCCGTCATGAAAGATGCAAACCTATGCCTTAGTGAACAACAAATCATTGATGCACAAGAAATACTTGTAAAGAAATTGATAGAACTAAACAGTAGAGGATATGAGATTACAGAATTAAATGTGCAAGAAAAAATGATGAACTTATTGATACGAAGCAAGTCTAATATATGTACATCTCGCGGTTGTATGGGTGGAACAAAAATGATTGCTTTTGATCAAGACGGACGCATTTATCCATGCGATGTTACTGATTATAAGGAAGAATCTATCGGTGATGTACATATGGGAGGAGATTTGATAGACTTAGTAAAGACTGCTAAAACGCAAAAAAGAGACTTCTTTAACAAAAAGCATATAGAGAAATGTGATAATTGCCCATTCTGGTTCTTCTGCAAAGGTGGATGTACTACAGCTATAAAGTACAAGTTAGGAAAAGTAGAAGGAGTAGACAATCAAGAGTGTTTGGCTAATTTATCGTTATACCCTCAGTTGATTGATGTAATTTTAACAAATCCAGAAGCTGTAACTGCATTAACTAGAAATCGTATTAAAGTGTTAGAAAGATGAAAACATTCTATTGTGCCATCGGATATATTTGCAATGAGCGTTGCCAATTTTGTCCATGTTCAGAAGGATCAAGCACCCTGCCATCATTAACCTACGATGAAATATGTTTGTCCATTAGACGAGCAATTGACGAAAGAGGAATTGAGAATATTTTATTATCGGGAGGGGAACCAACTATTCATCCTGATTTTTTTCGTATTCTAGAATATATTAAAACATGCAATGTGAGGGTCAGTCTGCTTACTAACGCATTACGGCTCGCTAATGACGCTTTCGCAGAACAAATGTTTTCTATTATTAATGGTAACGAATTAGATGTGACCGTTGCATTCCATAGTCATATTCCTGAAAAACACGATTTTTTAACACAACATAAGGGTAGTTTCGAAAAGAGTATGAAAGGAGTGGAAAACATGTTGAAATATGGTGTTAAGTTGTCTATAAAAAATAATATTGTTAACTACAACTATAAAGATCTACCAGAATATGTAAAATGGGCAACTTCTGTATTTGAAGATAGTGTAACATTGCTGTTTTGTAATATCGATATCAATGGTACTGCATCTGCTAACAAAGGAAATGTAGCGGTAGACTTTAGAGATTCTATGCCATATCTACAAAATGCATTAGATATTATTATAGCTCAGCGTAAATTAGGGCATAAGCGAAATGTGAAAGTATTGACGACCCCGCTTTGCCTTATGGATCCATATTATTGGGGATTTGTTGAGACATCTACACAGGAGAATGTTGCTGCATACCAAGTTCCCAACACTAATTTGCTATGGGATATTAGTAGTGATAGCGGACCTTTATTTATTGCTTGTACCCAATGCGCATTAAAGCAACATTGTCCTGGTACATGGCATAGTTTTAAAAAGAATTTTGATGAATCTATTCTAAAAAGCATTGTCTCTGAATAGAGTGAAGAGAAATGCGATAATTCGTTCAACTATTTAATTTATTTCTACTATGAAGACTGTAAAAGTTTTTTCAGAAAAATTAGGTGCTGAAGTTAGTGTTCAATTGGAAGGCAATGCAGCTAGTATCACTGCAATGTATGAATCAGCTCAAGGCTCTAATGAGTGCACACTTGCTTCTAAGTTTGAAAACCGTGCCTGGGAATCTTGGATGAACAACGGTTGGAATAACTGGGGTGCTATCTGCAACTAATCTTTCATCAATCTATTGGGAGGAAATTCCTCCCAATAGAATTTTATTTGTAACAAATATGGACATTTGCAAACTTTCAAAGTTTAGTCATGTATATGAAAAAAATGGTAAAACTATGATTTACCATTCTTTGAATATGCTTGTGGAAGATATATCGGGAGTCCCATACTACGAAGCTAATAGAACCTTAGAAATTGTTGAGCAAAGCAAAAAAGACTCACTTTTTATGAGTGGTTTTATTGTTGATAATGAAGATGCAGACAATTTACTTTTAGAAAGATACCGTAGTGAAATACAAGCACCTTATATTTCAACAGCTTATTTCTTTTTAACTAAGAATTGTAATTTGGCTTGTAAGTATTGTTTCGAGAAGCAATCTGAAGTTAAGAATTCTTTAGAAGGTGTCATGAGTTATGATACATTTATTGCTGGACTTGATTTTTTTCAAAGATTAATCCATACAGACCCTAATAGATTTGAGCAAAGAAAGACCATTATATTTTATGGAGGCGAACCTTTCCACAATAAGAAATTATTATTCTCTGCTATTGATGAAATTCAAAAACGTAAAATTCAAGGGCTACTTCCACCGCAGACAAAAATGTTGGTTGTTACCAATGGCACTCTAATGAATGATAATGATATCGAATTTTTGAAAAATAATGATATTACTATTACATTTTCATTGGATGGTGATGAACACGCTTCAATAAATCGTGTATTTGTAGATGGGAAAACGCTTGCGTGGAAAAAAGCAACAGATACATTCAAGAAATGTGTAGCAGCTGGCATTGATCTTAATATTGCTTGTACGCTTTCACCTGAAACTATTTCACGACAAAAAGAAGTTCTTGATTATTTCATTAGTATTGGAGCAAAAAATATTGGTTTTAATATTATTTTGGATAATGACATTATACAATTGGATGAACATTATGATGATTCCGCAGCTGATTTTGTAACTAGTTCATACGCCATATTGTCAAAACATAATATTACAGAGAATAGAACAAGGAGACGCCTTGATGTGTTCAAACATAAACATCCTTGTTTGTTTGATTGCAATGCGTCTGGTGGTAGGCAGATTGCGATTGCTCCCAATGGAGATGTAGGAATATGCCATGAACATATTATGGATAAAAAACATTTTATCACCACTGTTTATGATACTGAGTTTGACCCAAAATCCTCACCAGAGTATCTTGTTTGGAATCATCGAAGCCCATTATATATGGAAGCTTGTATGGGTTGTATCGCACAAGGTGTTTGTGGAGGAGGCTGTGTTATAAACTCAGAAAGAAAATATAATTCGTTATTGATTCCTGACCCTCGATTTTGCAAACAAACTATATCGATATTAAAGAACATACTGCTATGAAAACTCTATTTGTTTCACCTTCTTATTTATGTAATGAAAGTTGTGTCTTTTGTCCCTGTCACAAAATAGCTAGACGATATACCTCTATACCTATAGATTTGATTTTAGCGAGTATAGATGATGCGATACTTAGAAATAACATAGAGATGGTTCTGATCTCAGGTGGTGAACCAACATTATACAAGGATTTACCGAAAATTATTAACTATGTGCGACAATGCGGACTAAAAATAGGTGTTTTAAGTAACTCGTTGAAGTTCGCAGATGATAACTTTTCTAAGAGGTTTATTGAAACAGTTGGTAATGATTTTGAATTAACAACAGCTTTCCACAGCCATATACCTGCTGAACATGATAGTATTACAAACATAAAATGCAGTTTTGAGAAGTCATTACAAGGGATACTTAGTTTAATAACATTAGGAGTTAAGGTGACTATTAAACATGTGATAAACGGGTTGTCATATACGCACCTTCCTCAGTTTGTCGAATGGGTGTATGCAACTTTTCCTGATTCGGTTTCTTTCGTGATGTGTAACATTGATTTATGTGGGGAAGCATTGGAGAATAGCAATCTGACAGCAGTTTCATTTGATGATTCAAAGCAATATTTAGAAAAAGCGTTAGATACTGTGATTAGATATTCTGAAAATGGAAGGTATCGCAATGTGTCAGTCTTTAACACTCCATTATGTACTATTGATCCCTATTATTGGAAATTTTTAAGAAAATACGAGAGCGAAGAAACAATGGATGCTCTCCTATTGCCATCTTCTGATCCTGCATCTCCACCTTTAGTTCGTTATGATCTTAAGGGTGATGGGGGAGCTAATTTTGTCCCATGCGCAAAATGTTCTGTTCAAAAAATCTGTCCTGGTACGTGGCGACAGACTGCGGAATATTTTGGAGATTCCATGTTTAATCCATATAATTAACTGATTATGTTTAGTGATAACGTTAAGCAATATTTTACCGATATTATAGATGTTCCGTCTCCCTCTGGGTATGAAAGTCGTTGTCAAAAAATATTCCAAACGTATGCCTTGCAATTTGTAGATGAGGTCTATGAAGATAATTTTGGGAATATTGTTGCACACAAGAAGAATGAAGGCAAGCCTAAATTAATGCTTTCTGCCCATATTGATGAGATAGGATTTGTTGTTAAACATATTGATGATAACGGTTTTGTTTATATTCTTCCTATTGGTGGAGTAGATGTCATGTTATTGCCTGGTATGCGTTTGGCAATACATCATAAAGATAATTCGTTCTTGGGAGTTGTTGGACGAAAACCCATTCATCTACTGAATGAAGTAGAACGAAATAAGATAACTTTTGAAGATTTATGGGTGGATTGTGGTTTTACAAACAAAGATCATGCTCTATTATCCATATCTATAGGAGATCCGATTACATTTGTATCAGATCCAATAGAGATGAGCGATGACTTTCTAACAACTCGTTCCGCAGATAATAAAGTGGGTAATGCTATCTTGATGGAATTATTAAATACGATGACTCATCTAAAGTCCAAATATGATTTGTATTTCGTATCTACTCGTCAAGAGGAAATTGGGCTTCGCGGTGGAATAACAGCTACTTCCGCGATTAATCCAGATTATGCAATTATTATTGATGCTACCCATGCTACCGATTATCCTTCTGTCAAAACTTCTCTATACGGAGAAGTATCTTTAGGGAAAGGCCCCTCGGTTTGCATTAGCCCTGATTCTGATGAAGTCCTTCGTACAAGTTTGATGGATATAGCAAAGCAAAATGCAGTACCTTATCAAATAGAAGTACAACCCAATATGAGTGGTACTGAAGCAAAAGCCATTCAGTTACAACATGGTGGTGTAAAAACGGCAACAATATCATTCCCAGTTAGATATATGCACTCGGCATCTGAAATCGTATCTGTATCTGATATTACAAATCTGATTACATTACTAACCAAATTCATCAAGCAATAATCTATATGGGAAAAAACATAAGAAACAAGACTACTCTATTAAGAATCTATACAATTGTATGGATTATCGTATGTATAGGAATATTTTTGATGGCCTATCATGGGTATTTGATGGATTCAACTAAACAAATTGGAGCATCAGATGCACTATACAAATCGCTTAAAATATTTACTTTTGGTGATGATTCTTTTCCAGTTAATAATTCTTGGGTAAATATAGCTCGATTTTTAGGTCCATTTGTTATGCTGGGAGGAGGTTTGCCTATCATATTATCCCTATTTGGTAGCATATGGAGATATTTTTGTCTGATGACATACTCAAATCATACGATAATATTTGGCTATGATGATATTGGCAAGGTTATTGAGAAACAAAGAATTAGTAACAGAGAGAAGGTTATAATTATAGATTCAAATATAGATGAAAAGGTTAGAATAAATGAAGTTTATTTCCAAAACGATGAAAAGAGTCATCTAAAAGATGAAGAACTTTTATTAAGAGCAAGAGTAAAAAAAGCTTCTAAAATTTTTGTTGTTACTGATTCTGATTATAGAAATTTGTCAATATACAACCAGCTCGTTAATGATTTGAATGTTGAAAAGGATAAGATACATGTTAGATTAGAACAACTAAATTATAAAGCCATCCTACCAATATCTGGATTTACACCTTCTATGCTTGCTATAGATGAGATACTGCATAATAAAAATGAGAATAATGAAAAATCCACTGACAAAACGGACAAAGAAACAGAAAATAAAGAAAATGAGTTAATTATAGTCGTAGGTTTAGGTCAAGTAGGAAAAAAAATTGTAGATGAATATAAAGATAAACACCATATTTGTATTTTTGAACAAAGTCAAGATCTTATAAATAGAGCAAAAGACGATTTAGAAAACGACAATAACATTTACTATTACAGAACTGATGTGCGTTTTCTCGTAGAAACTGATTTTAAAAAAGTTTTAAATAGTATAAAACTACATAAAAAAATGGATAGCATTGAATCCATGTCAATTTTTATTGCATTAGGTGGTGATTGGCTTAGTTACAAGATTGCATTAGATTGGAGAACATGGCTAGTTCTAAAAGAATTTCATACGACTATCAATATTGTAGCGAATAATCTTGATTGTCGTTTATTCGAGTTACAGGAAGACAAAAAAACTCTTGTTAAAGTGAGGGTATATAATATTCATCATATCTTGAATAAAAAAAATATATTCGCAACAAATACATAGAAAAAATGATTGCAATAAGTGTTGTTATTCCAGTATATAATGCCCAACAATATATTCGGCAATGCCTTGACTCTATTTTAAGTCAGACATTCGCCATTATAGAGTATGAGGTTATTTGTGTTGATGATGGATCTACTGACAAAACAAATCAAATTTTAACGGAATACGCATTAAAATATCCAAACGTAGTTGTAATCAGCCAAAAACATCTAGGTCAAGGACCTGCTCGTAATGCTGGTGTAGCAAAAGCAAAAGGTCAATACATAAAATTTGTGGATGCCGACGATATGTTGCATTCTAATGCACTTAAGGTACTTTATGATTTGGCTTTAGTCCATCATGCTGACATTGTAGTTTGTAGAGCATTTTGTATGGATGAAAAAAGTGAACAGTTTTCATTACTCTCTATGTGGAATCATTTGAGTGGTTACTATGCCATAGAAGATATTAAAAATCTTGATTTTTTTAATCATACATGTAGCCCTGTATTGTGGGACAAATTGATATCCGCTGATATTGCAAAAAAATGCCCGTCACCCTCCTTGCGAAGAGGACAAGATTTTGTTGCATTATTGTCATATTTATCTATCTGCCGCTCTATCTACTTTACGGAAGAAAGACTATATTACTATAGACATCATCAACATTCCGTAATGGCAGAACTAGAGTCTCGATATACAATAATAACAGATTCAATGACGGAAAAAGCTGCCCTAATTATACTTAAAGAACATTTTGCGAATACAAAGGCTTACGCACATTATTGTGATCGAATCAAACGCGAATGGGAAGAACGTATTCTTAAAAATCAAGACCTATTAACAGAAGAAGATGTAATAGAAATAAAAGAAATTATTAGATAATTTTAAAGTAATTATCATTACTATTTTTTTTGTACAAAAACGAAGAACTAAATTTTTATAGAACAACCACCCGTCTAGATGGGAGTGGTGACCGATTGCTATGCAAGGCGATAATCAAATTCAAAAATACCACGAGCGGGATTAAACGAAAACGATATGTGGCAGAAAAGTATGTTAGGAAATTCAGGTTTTTCAGGTTTTCCAGGATTTTTAAAACCTAAATATCCTGAAAAACCTGAGATCCCTAATTCTATATTCAAAGAATATACCCATTGATTTTCAAGGGAAAAGAGTTTTGAAATGGATTTCTACGGACTTTTTGTAAATGTCCGTGAATGTGTCCGTGGGAAGTTCGTGTATTTATATCCCTTGCTTATCCCTCCGTAATGGTATCGGAGTGGTAACGGTATTGCAAGGGTATTGTATAAACCCGTTATGATCCCGTAATTGGCACGGAATTTGTCAATAGCCTAGCGAACTAAACCTAAGCTTAACTATGAAAATTTTGATTCTTTCTTGCAACACAGGCGAGGGGCATAACTCTTGTGCCAAAGCCCTACAGATCGCTATGCAACGGCGAGGTATCAGCTGCGAAATTCAAGACACACTCGCTCTTGTCAGCGAGGGGTTATCCCAGCGAGTAGGCGATGCCTATCTGTTTTCTACACGTGGTTCGCTCTTTGAGTTTGTCTATAAATTCGGCGGATTTGTTAGCAATAATATCGACGATTGGCAGTCACTCATTTATGGAGCTAATCGGTTATACGCTAAGAAATTATACGATCATATCCAAAAGCAGCATATCGATGTGGTAGTATGTGTACATCTCTTTCCCGCCGAGGCAATAACCGCTCTCAAACGCAATATGCACATGGATATCCCTAGTTATTTTATCATGACGGATTACACATGTATTCCCTTTCTGCAGGAAACAGATCTCGACTACTACATCATCCCTCATGAACATCTTATCGAAGAGTTTGTGGAAAAAGGACTGCCCCGTGATAAGATAGTGCCAATCGGTATACCTGTGGAGGAAAAGAAATTCACGACACGATTACCACAATCCAAAGCTCGTGCCTTACTCATACATTCATATATTAACTTGCGTTCAGATGGGCACTGGTACTTAGTGATGTCCGGATCAATGGGCTTTGGTAATGTAGAGCAATTGATAAAGCAACTAATCAAAGATATTCGCCCAGAAGATAGTATCGTTTGCGTCTGTGGACGCAATGAGAGTTTATTACATTCGTTGCAAGAGCAGTTTGCAGAGCAAGGCCAATTATGTCTGCTCGGTTTTACCAACCAAGTATCCGTCTTGATGGACGCAGCAGATGTCATCTTTACCAAGCCTGGCGGGATCACCTCTACAGAAGCAATTGTGAAGAATATCCCACTTATTCATACGCACCCAATCCCAGGGCTAGAGAATCACAATGCGCATTTCTTCCATCAACACGGTATGTCGTATTTCACTACCAACATTCAGCAACAAGTAGCCGTGGCTAAACGCCTTTGCGAAGATTCGAACTATCGCAAACAGATGCTGCGAAACCAACGAATGAATGCTAATCCGCATAGTTCCGATGATGTGATTAATTTCATTGTTGAGGATCAAAACCGTTCATACAAACCACTTGCCAATAATGAAACCTAAACCTCATTCCACATTAAACGAACACCTTAGGCGTATCTATTATTTGCTGTTTGTGCTGACTATCGGACTGGGAGTAGGGAATATGGTCTATCTTTCCTTCCTGCCCGAGACGACAGCGCATATTCTGTTCTTCTGTGGGGTACAATACGCAGTTATCTTGCTGATTCTTACTTTTCCTATTGTACTTCGCAAACGGTTTATGATACAGATTCCTCTGCTAATCACAGTCTTGTGCGCTGCGTTTGGATTTGTGGCAATGATTATGGGAGATGGACTCAACTTCTATGGAAAATATCGTTGGTGGGACTCCGCATTGCACCTTTTCTCGGGTTGTGTATTGGCATTTGTGGGGCTATGGATTATCAGTATTATCTTTGACAATAGTCATAATGAGGTATTTAGCAGCAGAATATTCGTGGCATTCTATGTGCTACTTTTTGGTGTGAGTTGTGGGGTGGTGTGGGAGATTTGCGAATATGCCTACGACGCTTTTTTCGGCACCAACACACAGCAGTTTATGGCTACCACCACTTCCTCTTTACCGCTCCCAGATGATGTCCCTCTTAGCGGACATGAAGCGCTGCGTGACACGATGACCGACCTTATCCTAGATCTAGTGGGGAGTCTGTTGGTGTCTATCTATGTCTTCTTGCGCTACAATAAACTGATGAAAATGCATCAAATTAGTTTCAACGAATAAAGAAAATATCTCATTTCTTGCGTATTTCAAAAAAAATAACTACCTTTGCGCAAAATACTTATCACTCATAACTATAACTAGTCCATGAAATACGTATCTCCTATAGAGGCTGTTGGCCTCGTGAAATCAGGCGACACCATCGTCGTACAAGGTTCGACATCTATACCGATGGTGCTGCTGCGCGCATTGACCGAACGCGCCAGCGAACTAAGAGATGTGAAGATTATCTCTGGCTTTGGCATACATCCTGAAGAGGCCCCTTATGCCAAACGCGAACTGATGGATTCGTTCCGTGCGCTGAACATCTTTGTGCCCAACAACCTGCGCCGTGCAATGAAAGAGGGCATAGCAGACACTATCCCATGCTTTCTCGGCGAAGTGCCCTTCCTCTTCCGTAGCGGACAAGTGCCTGTGGATGTGGCATTCTTGAACGTGAGCGAACCCGACGAGAATGGCTATTGCTCCTATGGCATCTCTGCCGACATTGCTTTCTCTGGTGCCGAATGTGCTAAGACCGTCATTGCACAAGTCAATAAATACATGCCACGTACATTTGGCGATCCTGTCATACATGTCAGCCAGATTGCTGCTATGTGTCGTGGCGATGAACCATTGATAGAGGTACCAACCCCTGTACCTAGCGAGATTGAGACACGTATTGGTAACTTTATCGCCAATGAGATTCCTGACGGAGCCACCTTGCAGATTGGTGTCGGTGGCATACCTAACGCTGTTATCAACGCGCTGAGCAATCACCAGCATCTCGGCTTGCATACCGAGGCCATTACTGATGGCGTATTACCATTGATTGAGAAGGGTATTATAGACAACTCGCTTAAGAAGATTTACCCAGGTAAGTCATTGGGTAGTTTGGTATTAGGATCGAAGCATCTGTACGAATACATGGATAATAATCCTGACTTCGTCATTCGCGATGTAGCATTCACCAATGACCCACAAAACATCCGCCAAAACCCTAAAGCGATGGCTATCAATTCGGCTGTAGAGGTAGATCTCACAGGTCAGATTTGTGCCGACTCAATAGGCGAAACCATCATCTCTGGTGTGGGCGGTCAGCATGACTTTATGTACGGTGCTGCATTGTCGGAAGGTGGCAAATGCTTTATCGCGCTGCCCAGTATGACAAGCAAAGGGCAAAGCAAAATTGTTGCCAATCTTGCTCCTGGTGCGGGTGTAGTGACTACACGCTTCCAGGCGCAGTATATAGCCACCGAGCATGGTATCGTTTATCTGCGCAACTTGCCGTTGGCAGAACGTGCTAAAGCACTCATCAGCATTGCTGATCCATCAGTGAGAGAGGAATTGGAGCGAGCAGCTGTGAAGCGATTTGGTATAGGATTCTTACGACTGAAATAACCTGTCGAGTACTTCAATTGCATTCATCGTTAGGCGAGAAACAGGGTAGGTGTCCAAATCGTTTAACGCTATGGTTATACACTCAGCTATATTGGGCAAAGTGGCGACTTGGTGCAGCAAAAAGCGCGTGTGAATACGTTGGTGCGATAATATATGACGATATGCGCCAATGCACTGCACAGCGGTAGCAGGAAATCTATCGGTATATTCGTTCAACGGAAATTCATACAAATGTTTCCATATGTCATTGGCTGTACGGCGGTGCAATAGCGTGTGCCGATCGGGTGTTACGTAGATATGGTATTCAAAATATCGGTCACGTACTTTAGGACGTGGCTTACGCACTGGCAACAAGTCCACCGTGTTGTTATGCAATGCTTTACACCATGTTTGCAAAGGGCAACTATGGCAGTCCGGAGTATTTGGAACACAGTGTAAGGCTCCTAATTCCATGATTGCCGAATTGAATAGGCGCGGACGCGCTCGGTCTAATAATTGTTCTGCTAATTGTCGAAAATGCTTTTTGCCCTGAGTGGTGTCAAAAGCTATATCGCAATCAAACAACCGAGATAATACGCGATATACGTTGCCATCTAATGCGGGATAGGGCAGGTTGTATGCAAACGATGAGATGGCACCAGCTGTGTAATCCCCAATACCAGGCAAACTCCTCCAGAAACTATACACATCGTCTTTTGCCTCCAAGTCAGAATGCGCATGGCGCTCTATGAGCACCTTAGCTGCAGCGTGTAGATTTCTTGCTCTGGAATAATAGCCCAATCCTTGCCATACACGCAGCACATCTTCTTCCGTAGCAGTGGCTAATGATTCTACATCAGGAAATCGCTCAATAAAACGATAGTAGTAACTAATCCCTTGATCTACACGAGTTTGTTGCAATATGATCTCAGATATCCATATACAATATGGATCACGTGTCTCACGCCACGGAAGTGTACGCCCATTACGTTCGTACCAATCAATCAGCTGGTGATGCAACAAATCGTAGTTCATAATCAATAGTATTTTCCTAAACGATTTTGCAAAGGTACGAAAAATTTTATAATTTTGCAAATATAAAAAGATTTGTAGATTAATTCTCAATATATACCTATGTATCTTCAAAAAAATTGTAACTTCGGAAGCCGCCTGTGTGGTTTGATGAGTGTAGTATATCGAATGAGATAGATAAAATCTATCTTTTTTGAAAATAAAATTCACTGAACTTGCGTATTTGCATTTTTTGTTGTAACTTTGCACGCTAATTGTGAATTTTAACTCTAAAAACAATATATTGTGAAAACAAACTACTTGAAAAGCAGACATATTGGTCTGACAGAGCAAGACCAACAGCAGATGTTGGAAGTAATCGGAGTGAAGAGCGTGGATGAACTCATCGCACAAACCATGCCAGCGGATATCCTCATAGAGGAGCCACTTGACCTCGACGAGCCACTCACCGAGCAAGAACACCTCTCCACCATGCACCAAATGGCAGCGAAGAACCAACTCTATCGCTCCTATATCGGTCGC
>CALCGX010000097.1 GCA_937901225.1 uncultured Bacteroidales bacterium
CGGCCGCAGCAGCCTCCAGACCCTTGCCGTCGCCGAACAGGGGAATCAACTTACCGCAGTCGGGACACTTGACGCTGCTCATATTCTCCACAAAGCCCAGCACGGGGATATTCAGCATATCCGCCATCTTATGCGCCTTGTGCTCAAATTCCGCGAACATCGTCTGACGGAAAACCGTCGTGCGGAAATGCTCAATAATAACCTCTACGCGCTGTGCAATATTCGTTTCGTGTAATTCAACAAAACGCGCGATTTGACGTTTTGCTTCCACCGTTTTACAGCGCGGATCTTCTTCAATCTCTTTGTTGATTTTATAAAAAGTTTGATACTCCGTAAAGTTTTGTAAAACGTCTAAAATAAACCCTTCTTCAATAGCTTGTTTCACGATGCTAGCTTTGTGTTGACCAAAGGCAAGAAAAATCACCTCTTTAGCTTGGAGAATCGTATCAATACCCAAGGTGATTGCACAGGTAGGCACTTGTGTTGCGTGGCCGAACAATGACTTAGCGTCCATGCGAGAGTTACCGTCCATGATCACAAGGCGAGTAGATGAGTTAGGTTGTGTACCTGGCTCATTTACAGCGATATTACCGCATTGACCAATACCCAATACTTGGATGTCAATGCCGCCTGCTTCAACGATAGCTTTCTCGTACTCTTCGCAGAAAGTGAATACAGTCTCCTTTGGAAGGTCACCAGGGAAGGTGTGTACGTTCTCTGGGAGAATGTCCACTTGATCGAGCAATTGGCTCTTGATTTGACCCATGCTACCCAATGAAGCGTCAGCCAATGGATAGAACTCGTAAGATCCGAACACCACTACGTTTTTGAAGCTCAAACCTTCTTCTTTGTGAAGGCGAACGAGCTCTACAAATAAGTCACGCATAGAACGACCAGAAGCCAATGACAATACGGTTTTTTGGCCGTTTGCTTCGCGACGTGCGATCAAAGTGGCAATACGTGCAGCTACAGCAGCAATGCCCTCTTGTGGTTTCTCTACGATAGTAGTGTTTACGTGCTCCATGCGGGTAACGCGTGATTGCTCGTAAGCGTCCGCTGGGCGGTACAATTTCTCTTCAATTTTGCTGAGAGAAATCATTTGACTAAGATTATTTCTCATAATTTTTTATATTGTTGTATTCTCTTTACTCCTAAACTCCTAAACTCCTAAACCCCAAAAACGACCCACTAATCCATACTAAATCGCTTGCAAAGTTACATCTATTTTTCAAATTATGCAAACGGTTGCAAAAAAAAAGTGAAATAATTTATTTTTATATGTTTTACAACATAAAAGACGCTATACCTCTTGCGCGTGTGAAAAAAAATATGTACCTTTGCGAGCTATTTGATGTATAGCGTCTAAAACGGACTAAATAACAACTTAAATAAATTCAAAAATTATGATTTTAATTGCAGATTCAGGCTCAACCAAGACCCATTGGTGCTTAATGGCGGCTAATGGTCATTGCAGCGAGTATTTTACAGATGGTATCAATCCTTTTCAACAAACATCTGACGCTATCAAGAATAGCATCAACAACCAATTGTTGCCTAAGATGGCTAGTGAGATGTGGGCAGGTAAGATTACTGGTGTGTATTTTTATGGTGCTGGTTGCACTCCAGAGAAGATCCCTGTGGTGGTGTATGCGTTGGAGGATATCTTCAAGGGTGCTAAGATTGAGGTTTACTCTGATATGGTAGGTGCTGCTTGTGGTTTGTTGGGTGAGGAGACTGGTGTGGCTTGTATTTTGGGTACAGGTGCTAACTCTTGTCTTTGGAGCGGTAAGGAGATTGAGAAGAATGTGCCTGCTCTAGGTTTTATCCTCGGTGACGAAGGTAGTGGCGCAGTGTTGGGCAAACGCCTTGTAGCGGACCTGTTAAAGAACCAATTGAGCGACGAACTTAAAGAGAAATTCTTGACTCAATATGGCATTACAGCTGCTGATATTATTGAGAATGTATATCGCAAACCTTTCCCTAATCGCTATTTGGCTTCGCTCAGCAAGTTCTGCTCTGAGAATATGGACAATCCATTGATCGCTAAATTGGTGTATGATCACTTTGATTACTTTGCTAAGCGTATTTTGCCTCAATATCCTGCGCTTCCTGTAGGTTTTATTGGCTCAATCGCTTACTATTACCAAGATGTACTCAAACAAGTATTGGCTGACAATGGTTTCCAAGTGGGTAAGATTCTTCAAGGTCCTATGGAGGGCTTGAAGGAGTACCACAAGAAAGATGTAGTTCCTACAATGTAATTACAAAATTCATAATTTAAAATTCATCATTAATTATGGCTTTTACAAAAGTTACAGAACAAAGTTCATTGCATGATAATCTTGACCAAAAGTCTGTTGGTCAGTTGCTCGTGGAGATGAATGAGGAAGATCAAAAGGTGGCTTTAGCTGTCAAGGAGTGTATTCCTCAAATCGAGAAACTCGTGGAGGGAATCGTTGAACGTATGAAACAAGGCGGTCGTATCTTCTATATGGGTGCTGGTACTAGTGGTCGTCTTGGTGTGTTGGATGCTAGTGAGATTCCTCCTACATTCGGTATGCCACCATCATTCGTGATTGGTCTTATCGCAGGTGGTGATCACGCGTTGCGTAACCCTGTTGAGAATGCTGAGGATGATCCAGAGAAGTCTTGGAAAGAGTTACTTGAGCATGATATTACTCCGCTTGATACTGTGGTGGGCATTGCTGCTTCTGGTACTACTCCTTATGTAATAGGCGCGCTCGAGCGCGCACGCGAGTTCGGTTGTTTAACCGCCTCTGTGTCTTGTAATCCAGGTTCGCCTGTGGGTCAAGTAGCGGAGATTGCTATTGAGCCTTTGGTAGGTCCTGAGTTTGTGACTGGTTCTACTCGTCTCAAATCGGGTACGGCGCAAAAACTCGTTTGCAATATGATTACTACTATCACGATGATTAAGATGGGTCGTGTGAAGGGTAATAAGATGGTTAATATGCAACTCTCTAACAAGAAGTTGGTTGATCGTGGTACGCGCATGCTTGTTGAGGAGTTGGGCCTTGAGTATGATAAGGCAAAGGACCTCTTGCTCTTGCATGGTAGCGTGAAGAAAGCGATGGATGCTTATCGTGAGAATAAATAACGAAAAACAATATTTATAATATCTGATATTTATGAAGAAAATACTCTTTGTTCTGACCTGTTTGATGGTTTCTGTTGCTACTATGGCAAGCATAACCGTGACAGGTACAGTGATTTCAGCAGAGGACGGACTTCCTGTAATTGGTGCATCCGTTCTGGAGAAAGGAACATCAAATGGTACGATTACCGACTTTGATGGTATGTATGAACTGACAGTGGCAGATAATGCTGTGTTGGTGTATAGTTATGTGGGTTTAACCTCGCAAGAGTTAAAGGTTTCTGGCTCGGTGATGAATGTCACTCTCAAGGGTGATGCCATCGCGATGGAGGAAGTCGTGGTGACTGCGATGGGTGTGGTTCAAGAGAAAAAACGCTTGAACTTCGCTGTGCAAAACATCGGTGGTGATGCGCTTACTGAGAACAAGAGTGCTAACTTTGTTAACTCACTCCAAGGAAAGATTGCCGGCGTGTCTGTAACCAATGCTGGTGGTTCCCCTAACTCTGGTAGCCAAATTATTATTCGTGGTATATCTTCTGTGAATAATAGCCAAAGCAACGAACCTTTGTTCATTCTTGATGGTGTAGCCATTTCTGGTGGTGGTTCTACTGCTGCGGATATCAACCCTAACGATATTGAGAATATTACCGTATTGAAGGGTGCTGCTGCTGCTGCTTTGTATGGTCAAGATGCTGCCAATGGTGTCATCATGATTACTACCAAACAAGGTGAAAAGGGTAAGATTAAAGTGCAAGCTAATGGTAGTTGGCAATGGGATCAAGCGGTACGTTTGCCACAACTCCAACAAACTTATGGTCCTGGTGCACAAGGTTTCTACAAGGATAAGACTTCTGGCGGTTGGGGACCTACCTTAGGATCAAATGATGTTATCTATGATAATATTGGCAATTTCTTTAGAACAGGTTTCTATCACAAATATGATTTCTCTGTAAATGGTGGTAGCGAGAAGTTCCAAGCATATGCTTCTGCTAACTATTCTAAAGCGGATGGTATTATCCCAGAGGATTACAAGACTCGTTTTGGTGCCCTTATCAAGGCTTCTTTCACTCCTGCTGAATGGGTGACTTTCCAAATGGGTATCAATATTACGGATACCAAGTCACGCTCTACTAGTGGTGTTAGCAGCGTATATGGTTGGCCAATCAATAATGATATTACTGATTATAAGCATGAGAATGGCTTGCCTTCACACCGCTATTGGAGTGATACGGAGAAGACAGGTTCTCCTCAAAGTCCGCTTTTTAGTATTTATGAAGATGATGGCGTCGCTAAGAAAACACGTAATGTAATCAACGGTACTGTGACACTTAAGCCTATCAAGAACTTGCAAATCGTAGGTCGAGTAAGCTATGATGTTAGCCACTCTTCTTCTGATAGTTATTCTGTTCCACGTTGGGACGATAGCAATGTGGTGCCTTCGGTGAAAGCTCCTCAAGGTGACCGTCCTGCTGATTATTATACGCAACCTGCTGGTACTTATGCAGATTGGGATAAGTATGATGAATATGTCACTTGGCTTACCTCTACTTCTGCAGATCAAGTGTTCCCATTATTAGGTCTTACTGGTGGTTATATGCACCCAGACAATTATATCCTAACTAGCGATGATATTACCAATATGAGCAAATCTGCTTTGGGTTCATACTCCGCTTCTTCTAGCCGTAGCCAACTCTTTACTGCAGGTGCTAATATCAGCTATAAGATCGAGTTACCTAAAGAGTTCTCTATTGATTTGATGGCTGGTACCGAACTCAAGATGTCACAAGGTTTCTCTATGTCGAACTATGGTTGTGATTTTATTGTTCCTGGTACTTATAGTTTGTCCAATACTAACCGTGAGTGGATGGAACTTTCAGATCGTACATCTGGTCACTCTATTCGTCGTCGTTTTGGTTACTTCGGTGAAATCCGTGCTGATTACAAAGGCTTAGCATCGCTCTCTGTTACAGGGCGTTGGGACTGGTCTTCCACAATCAACAACAACCCATTCTTCTATCCTTCTGTTACGGGTGGTATCATACTTTCTGAGTTGATTCCTGGCTTGAACGAAACGAAGAACAACTGGTTCTCTTATTGGAAGATTCGTGGTAACTATGCGGTTGTAGGTAAGGATGCGCCTGCTTTCCTCTATGACCGTCGATTCAAACAATTTGGTACTTATCCTGATGGTGGTTATGGTATTGATCCTACTATGTCATCTGCATCTATGGACCTTGCACCTGAAATGTCTTATTCTTGGGAGGTTGGAACAGATATCAAGTTCTTTGATAACAGGACACGTCTCGACTTGGCTTACTATTCCACTCGCGTGGACAACCAAATCGTAACTGTGCGCGTATCTCCATCTTCTGGCTATATCCTTCAAACTCGTAATGAGGGTGAGATTCGTAACCATGGTGTAGAATTTACTTTAGAACAAGATATTCTTAAACGCAAAAACCTCACTTGGACACTTGGTCTTAACTTTGGTCTCAACCGTGGTACTGTAGTGGGCCTTCCTGAAGATGTGCACGAAATCACAGGTCCTCAATATGGTGATGTATTTACTTCTGCTTACCTCGGTGGTTCTACTACCGCGCTCACAGGTAAAGATTACCAACGCAATGCTGCAGGTCAAGTGATTGTGGATGAGAATGGTTTTCCTAAGATTAACCCTAATAAGAACGAACTCATTGGTAACCGTGAGGCGAAGTTTCAAGCAGGTTTGAATAGTACGATGAATATCTATGGCGTACAATTCTCATTCCTCTTTGATGGTCGCTATGGTGGTGATGTACTCAATGTTACTGGCCGTAACCTCATTTCTAGCGGTAACCATAACATCCTTGAGAAATATCGTGGACGTCAAGTGGTATTTAATGGTGTAACAGAGCATACAGATGCAACTGGCAATGTTTATTACGAGCCAAACACTAAGCCTATTACACTCAACCAAACCAATATTATCAACTATTTCTACAATGTATCTACTAACTTTATTGAGGATGGTTCTTACCTCCGACTCAGTTATGTGACATTGGGTTATGATTTTGCTAAGTTGATGAAGAATCAAAATGTATTGAAAGGTCTTAAACTTAACTTTACATGTAACAACGTATTTGTCTTAACTAAATATACTGGTTCGGACCCTGTCTGCAACGCATCTACAGGTCAAGGTGGTACTGGTTCTGCAGGTATTGATAATAGTCCTATCCCAAGTATACGTAGTTACAACATTAGCCTTTCGGCTTCTTTCTAACCCTATAATATATTAAGGAATATGAAAAAGTTATTTATTATACCTGCTCTTATTGGAGCGATGCTCTTTACAAGTTGTGAAGATTTCTTGGATATAAACTATACCCAAGACTCTCCTATTTCCACCTCAGTGGATCAAGTGTTGCCTGTAGCCACTTTCTATGCTTCGCAAATATGTTACGATCATGCAGAATATGGCGTATATATGTGTCAAGCACTTACTACACTTGGTAAGGCCCAAACAGGTTCTTACCCATATAGCCAAGGTTGGGAGTTTCTTGGTGTGAACCGTCACCCAATGTGGCGTCGTCACTATTATGATCTTGGTGCCAACATCCAAAAGATGAACGAATTAGCAGAAGATAAAGGACAATACAATGCTATTCTCATTGGTCGTACCGTGATGCTTATGTCCACCATGCTTACTACCGATGCGTTTGGTGATATGCCTCGCTCACAAGTATATCAAAGTAGTTCACCTCGTTATGATACTCAAGCAGAAGTGTATGAGTGGATGCATACAGAGGTAGATGAGTTGCTCAAGTTATATAAAGACCCAGCATGGGTTAACGCATCTACCAATTTGCTGATTAGTGATAAGATGGATCGTATTTATGGTGGTGATATGGCTAAGTGGGAAGGTCTTTGTAAAGCACTCAAGGCACGTCTTTGGTTGCGCAAATTGCCTAACTGGGAGAATACACCTGCCGTTTGCAACGAGATCATTCGTCTAGTGGACGATGCACTTGCTTCTTTCGCGGAACCACGATATTACTATCCTGGTGGTGTGACTGAGTCTAACTGCCCTTGGGGACCTCTCAAACCTATTATCAACTCTTGGGAGAGTCGTGCTAATCGTTTGGATCAATCAGTTCCTACTACATTCTTTATGCACGGACTATTAGGTAGTATCGATGGTACATACAACCGTACCCGTGGTTACGCGCTTGACCCACGTGCTGCTCGTATGATTGAGCCACGAGGCGAAAAAGCATTGTGGCACCTTGAGAGTAATATCGGTGTTGGCGATATTGATCGCAATGGTGAAACTGATGCTATCTCCGCTTTCCCAGACTTGCTCTGCCAAAGCCGTGGTAGCAACCCTTATACCCAAAATACGGGCTATATTCCTTTGATTACGGTAGAGGAGTTGATGTTCATCAAGGCGGAAGCACAAATGTGGGCTGGTGATCGTGCGGGTGCTTATGAGACAACTAAAGCAGCTACAATTGAGAGTATGGCTCGCTTTGGTATCAAAGAGGCAAATTTGGAAGGCGATGCGCTCAACCAATATAACCGTTTTTGGGAAATCAAGTTGCCAGGTGCTGCTACCTTCACACTTGCTGATCTCATGCAACAAAAGTATATAGCCATGTATCTCCAACCAGAGCAGTGGACTGATATGCGTCGCTACAATTATAGCTCATCGCAAAATGGTATTAAGTACGTTGTTTCAGGTCAATCTCCAGTAGCTGTGTACGATGTGAAGAATGTGCATAATGGTAAAGTGGCAATGTTTGCGAAAGATGCAGAGAACTTCAAGTTGGAGTATGTGTTGCGCCGTCCTTACAACCTCTACGAAGCTTATTGGGCAACTGCAGAGGATTATGGTGTGAATGCTACATTGTCTCCTAATGCATGGGTAAATCGACTCAATGCAGATACTGAGACCGAAACCAAGTATAATAAGAAAGAGTTGGACCGTATGGGGTACTATACTACCAATGCAGCAGGGGAAAAGATCTTGGATTATCGTATCCTCAAGAAACGTCTCATTTGGGCAAAAAAGAACCCTAATGTGGTTCAATGCGCTGATGAGCAGATAGAATGGATGTAATATTTTTAATGTGATTATAAATAGGAATAATATGAAAACAATATTCAAAACACTGGCACTCGGTCTTTTGCTTATGACTGCGGTAGCATGCGAGAAACATGACCCATTCGATGAGAATACTATAACGGGTGCTGTAGGACCAGAAGCAAAATGGGATATAGCTAGTAGTATGGTCAAAGCAGGTGAGCATATGGAGTTTACCGCTCAGTATTATACTACTGTTGGTGATGACTTTATTGATCACTCTGAAGTATGGTACGAATTGTTTGAAAAAGAGGATAAATTGGTGACAGCTTCACTCATCAAGTCGCTCTCATATAGTATGAGTAGTAATACCACTGCGCAAAAACGTATGTTACAAACTATTCAATCATATCCTCATACTGAGAATCTTTGGGATACTACATTCCGCGCCTATGTGCTCAAGGATAAGTTCCCTATCAGCTATACACTAGCACCTGTATCATGGGTACAACCCAAAGACACTATTGGTTTTACAAAGAACTTAAACGCATATTTTGGCGAAGGATTTCCAGAGGAGTTCAAGAAGGGATTGACTGCTAAGATGAATCCTACTGCGGATGAGCGTCACTATGGTGCTTATATGAACGTGATTGGTGCATTAGGCTTGCTCAGTGACACCATTGTAGTCTATGGAGATACTACAACCTATGCAGAATGGTTGGTTGACTCTGCATTCAATGCGAATACCAACTCTTGGGAGTATGGCTTTAAGCAATACGATACTATCAGAAGTCTAACGGATTTTGATACGGTTGGTATGAGAGTTGACTCAACTGAGAAACGTGTTAACTTGGGTGGTCGTCCTCCTAAATTTGATACGATCATGATATATGATACTACATGGATTATCAAAGGAGAACCTCTTGGTACCGAGTATGTCTATGATAAGATTAAGCATGCCTTGGATAGCGTGTGGGAGAACCATGTGTCCTTCTACGACTTGATTGCTAATTCAGAGGGCTATTCTATCGAGTACAAGCGCGAGTACTATATCAATGCTGAATTGCGTATCTACGATAAGAAAGGCTTTGACCCTGCTAAAGATCAAGAAGGCGCATATACTGGTGGTACATATAGTAAAACTGATGCGAAAGAGATTGCTATTAACTAATATGAACAAGACAAATAAATCAATGATATGAAAACAAATATTTTGAAAACCTTATTCATTGCACTATTGCCTATTTGTGCGGCGTCTTGTGTCGATAATATACCTGAGGAAGAGGTGCTTCCAAGAGATGCGGTTTCTTTCGAGTACTTTATTGACCAAGAAAAAGATTCGATGTACTATTTGGACTTTTATGTAGATTCATATATTACATTCGTGAATACATCTCCTGCATCTACTCAAGGTACTCCTCGTTGGGATTTTGGTGATGGACAAACCACCGAAGGTGACGAGGTACAACACTTCTATGCCAAGGCTGGTACCTATAAGGTAAAACTGACCGTGGGTGATTTCTCTAAAGAGCAAGTCATTATGATTGCTCCTATCAAACCTATTGTGACTATCAAAGTTGCAGACCCTATTTGCGAGGTGCGTAATTCATTAGTTACATTCGAAGTAGAGTTGCCTAACCCACAAAATAAGCCTGCTACTTTCTCTTGGACATTCCCTAAAGATACCAAAAATGCTGATGATAAGGACTATGATTCTTTCACAGGTCAAGGTGTGGAAGATCTGCCAGCACCAGTAAAGTTCTCTCACGTAGGATCGCAAGAGGTAATACTCAATGTTAAGTTGGGGGATGAAGAATTGGAAACTACTACATTGAATGTACAAGTGGGTTACAACCAAGAAGTTCCTACCCTCTATTATGCAGTACAAGGTGGACGTATTATGGCATACAAGTTGGCTGGTGCAGATAGAGATACTACTATTGAAATCAATCCATTTGATCTCGGTGTGGCTTCTGGTCAACACCCATTCAACATCCTATTCAAGGATTCTTCACTTTATGTTTTGGATGCAGGTAAACAATTCTACTATGTAAATGACGTGGATGGTGTATTGGGTGATGGTAAGATTTCTGTGGTATCTAAAGATGGTAAAAAAGTAGAGACCATGATCTCCAATGCTGGTCAAGCTGCTTTTGATGACCCATTCTATGGCTGCATTGACGGTGACTTCCTTTATTATGCTAACCGTAACACCGGTATTATGAAGGTGAAACTCACCGACCGTGACAAGGTATATAACATCAACGAATATCCATATTTTGTGCGTCACAACCATCTCCAATATTATGGTAATGGTCTTGCATATGGTGCGGTTAGCCGTAACTTTGCTAAGATTAATGGTGTATGGCATTGGTCAACTTGCCACACTGCTACTTCTACTTTCTGCTTTATGGATGATGATATCTTGAAAGATCCTGTTTCTGCGGGTGATAAGAACTTGTTACCAGAGGAAGGAAAAATCTGCGATGGTATTAAGATTGGTTCGTTCTATTATTCTAGTAAGCACGACAAAGTGGTGTTCTGCGCTATGGAAATGACTGCTAATAATGTGTGTGCTTGTACCTACGCAGAGTGGAAGGCTATGGCATCTGGTGGTGATGTAAACAAGAAAGCGATCAAATATAACGATAAATCTTTCGAGAGCAACTTGGATAACAACCTTCCTGCTATAGAGGGTACGGGTGTAGAGTCTGTAGGTATTACTCAGATAGCTTACGACGATGTAAATGAGTGCGTGTATTTCGCATATCGTAATAACGGTTCTTCTACAACTAATCGTCCAGAGACTGGTATTTATTGCTATAACCTTACTTCTGGTGTCGTTACCTGCTTGATTCCAGACGTTGCTGCATACGGCGTAGCTGTAAACAACAATCCTTCTAAATTGTTCTAATGAAATTCGTTAAACAAATATCACTACTTGCTCTTGGCTTGTGCTTGGCGCTTACGCTCCATGCACAGCCCAAGCGCGAGTTTCGTGCTTCTTGGCTGACAACGGTTTGGGCTATCGATTGGCCTAATCCTCATAGCAGCCCCGATGCTGCTGGACAGCTCAAGCAGCAAGAATATATGCTTTCCCTCATCAAACTGCACGAGAAAGCGAACCTCAACGCGATATTCTTCCAAGTGCGTGGTTTCTGCGATGCAATGTACAACTCTAAGTACGAGCCTTGGAGCCAGTACTTAACTGGTACTCGTGGTGGTGAGCCTACTTATGACCCGCTCCAACTCGTGATTGACTCAGCGCATGCACGTGGCATGGAGGTACACGCATGGCTCAATCCATATCGCTATGCAAGTTCGGATGCTACTTTTGGCAAAGACCACGAGAAAGATTACTACAACACTCATCCAGACTGGTTGGTGAATTGTGGAGGTATCACCATCCTCAATCCTTCCTTGCCAGAGGTGCGTGAGCAGATCTGCAAAGTGGTGGCTGATATTGTAGAGAACTATGATGTGGATGGTATCATCTTTGATGACTACTTCCATCAATCTGGCTACCAAGATTCCTACGACCAAGAGCAATACGATGCTACTGCCAATGGCATGTCTCGTGCTGATTGGCGTCGTGCACAAAATAATCTCATGGTACGTATGGTCAATGATACCATCAAGGCCATCAAACCTTGGGTCAAATTTGGTATCGGTCCTGCAGGTGTGGCGGGTAAAGCCAACACTTCTGCCCCTGTTTATGGCGTAGAACCATGTCCTACACCATCCTCTGACTGGCAATACAACCAAATCTATGCAGACCCTCTCGCTTGGTACAACGAGAAGACCATCGACTATATGGCTCCTCAAATCTATTGGACCATTGATTCGTGGGCGAATTATGATGTGATCTGCAAATGGTGGTCTGACATGGCATGCCACTTCAACCGTCACATGTATGTCAGCCATACACTCAGTTCCATGGTGTCAGATAATCAGATTACCAGCGGTAAGCACGGCAAACAGGAGATTGGGGATCAAATAGCACTCAATCGCCTTTATGACCGTATGGATGCTCCTGGTAGTTGTTGGTATAGCTTCAGCACTGGAATGACAACGAAGGATTTCTTCAATTATATTGGCGAAGATGTTAATGCTCGTCCTGCTGTCATACCACAAATGACTTGGATGGCTACTAACGACTGCTATTATGTCAGCAATATTCGTGTGGAGGGTAATCTCCTCAAATGGGAGGCACCAAAGGAAAATCTACGTTTCGTAGTATATCAGATTCCTACTTCGGAGGTGGGACAACATGGGGCTGTGGCTACAAGTCGCAATGTGCTTGGTACGACATATACCAATTCCTTCAGCCTCAACAACAAGTTCGTTTCCGATGGTACGATGCCTACTACCTACGCAGTGGCTGTGTTGGACCGTTTTGGCAACGAGCACCCTGCTCGCACGATGGATAATACCCAATGGGGAAAATCGCCTAAGGCAGAAATCGTATATCCTGCCAACAATGCAGCTACAGTCATGCCATGCAATGTATCTTGGAAGGCGGTTGAGGGTGCAGACTCTTACTTCTTCCAACTCTCCAAGTCGGCGGACTTCTCTACATTTGATTACGAGTATGAGGTGTCTGATACAACTTTCTATCTTGGCAAAGTCTATTGGCTTAACCAAGACGGAACCTACTACTGGCGCGTGCGTACACGCAGTATCAATAAGGAAGATTCCTTTACCGATATTCATGCTTTCGATGGATCCTATTTCCGTATGCAATCTCCTGCAGAGGGTGATACGTGTGACTTCCATTCACCTACCTTCGTCTGCGATAGTATTGCATATCATACGGTAGAATATACTTTTGAGATTGCCTCTAACACGAAGTTTGATGCCAACTCGATTGTGCATGTTGCTACTTCCTCTACACATCGTTACACGCTGCCTTTTGACTTGCTTGCTTCGCGTGACTATTATGTGAGGGTAACAGCATCTTTTAATGGCATGCAGGTTATGTGTAAGGAGGTTAAGTTCCGCACCAAGCCACAGTTCGTACCTATTCCAGTCATCACATCGCCTGCTAATGGCACACATTTTGCAGGGAATGATGTGACGGTTACTTGGAAAGAGCAAGCCTCTTCTGGGTTCCAAGTGGATTTTAGTCAGAAGTCTAACTTCCCTCCTCGTTCCACTACGAAGGTGCGTGTAGATGACCCTGCGGTGTTTACGTGTACAAAGACAGGACTTAGTAAGGGGACATGGTATATTCGTGTGTCCGCGGTAGCTGAAGGGGGACTAACCGAACCTTCGGCAATGGTGACGGTTTATATGGGCAGTACAACCGATCTCGGTAATGTATCGGTGGATACGACTCCTATCAAAGTGTTAGAAAACGGACAAGTAATAATACTGCGCAATGGTAAGCGCTACAACTTGCTGGGGGGCACCGTACAATAACCGCACAATTACCGCACAATTACCGCACAATTTTGGGGCGATATACTGGGAATAATTATCTTCCCCCAAAATAATTAGACTAATTAGACCAATTAGACGAATAATAAACAAACAATTTTTTACTTAACGCAACTGAGGTCCACCGTGGACGTGTCCACAACGGATGAGGAAGCAATTTATTAACCAAAAAAACAACAAAATTTATGAAAAGATTTTCAATCTTTTGCGCAGCTCTTTTTGCAGCTGCAACATCATTTGCTGCCGTTACTTATGAGTTGAACGGTGGTGTTACCAACGATGAAGGTTGGTTGAGCAAAGCTGACATGTGGGAGGCTTTCAAAACTGACGCTGGTATCACTTTGGGTACTCTTGAAGAGGTAAAAGCAACTGCTAACCCTCTTTCTACTATTTGTACTCCTCTTGGTACCGATCAATGCCAAGCTGTCCTAGATAGTGAAAAATGGGATTGGCTAGAGAAATACATTATGGATGTACAAAATCCACAAACAGGTGAAGTGGCTGGTGCAGGTACTGTTCCTGCTCTTACTGAAGGTGCTGCAGGTGCGACATGGCGTTACGCTTTGGCTGCTTTCTTCGTAGAGACTCAAGCTACTGCATGGCCTTATTCTGCTAAC
The DNA here is from genome assembly GCA_937901225.1 of uncultured Bacteroidales bacterium. Taxonomy (GTDB): domain Bacteria; phylum Bacteroidota; class Bacteroidia; order Bacteroidales; family Paludibacteraceae; genus Colicola. Next base: position 14,228 of record CALCGX010000097.1, read on the forward strand.
TTTGTTAAGGCAGGTTTGCCAGAGGCTTTCATTCCTGTATGGAAACATGCTTTCGCTAATCCAACAGAACCAACTGCTGAGTTCGTGCTCAACGCTCCTTACAAAGAGGGTGCTACTTTTGGCGGATGGTATGCTACAGCTGATTTTTCTGGTGAGAAAGTGACAACAATCAATGCTACTACTACTGGTACTCTCTATGCAAAATGGGTAGAGTATATCCCTACTATCGCTGAGGTTAAGGCATTGGCTGATGATGCTGAAACTAAAGTATCTGGTGTGGTAAACTTTATCTCTGGCAAAAACCTCTATATTGAAGACGCTACCGCTGGTATCCTTGTTTACACAACTGAGAATCCAACTTGCAAAGTTGGTGACAAGATTGTTGCTAAGGGTGTGAAAGTTATTTATGGTGGTGCTCCTGAGGTTAAGAGCGCAGTTATCGAATCTATTGAGCCAGCTAAATTGTACGCATTGAATGTAGTTGCAACATTGAAACCACTTATCGGAGACTCTACCGAATTTAAGTATTTCGCTACCAATGTAACTATTGCTGGTGTAACTATCGTTGAGTATGATAGCTACAATAACCCAACTGTACAAGATGCTAGTGGTGACAAAGCTTTGTGCTACAAGATGGTGCTTGATCCAATAGTTTATCCTATCGGTACTAAGGTTACTATTACTGCTGTAGCTGCTTGGTACAACGGTTTCCAATTCGTAGGTGATGCTAAGAATATCGTTAAACCTCTCAAAGGTGTGAAAGAGGACTATACTTATCCAGAGCGTTCTAATGGTCGCTATACTTTGGAGAACAACTGGGTGATTTCTACTATCGAGGATAACTTTGCTGCTAACAAACCAGGTACTAATGACTATGTACGTGGTATGGCTGCTAAAGATGGTATCATGTACTTTATCAACCGTGAGACCGAGTCTCTTGTTCGCGTAGATGGCGAGACAGGTAAGATGCTTGAGCCTCTCAAACTCCAAGGCGAACATCTCTTTGAAGTTCAGGAAGAAGATGGCACATGGAAGTCAGGAGTAACCCTTCCTTTCAACGATATCAAGTTCGACCAAGCTGGTAACTGCTTGATCGGTGCTGCTATAACAGGTGCTACTACTTGCCAAACATTCTTCATCTATGTGGTAGATCTTGAGACTGGTGTTTGCACCAAGCTCATCGAGGACGTTCTTTGGGAGAACCCAGGTTTGGATCCAGTACAATTCCGTTTCGACGCATTCGGTGTTGCAGGTGATGTAACTAAGAATGGTGTTATCATGGCTGCTGACGCTAACGGTTCTTGGAACGTATATCGTTGGTTGATCGAGGATGGCGTTGCTGGCGAAGGCGAGCAAGTTGCTGTTCTTCTTGACCCAGCTGTTGACCAATCACTCTTCGTTAACGCTGCTGGTTTCGGTACAGCTCCTCAAATCTTCCCACAAGATGAGGTAGGTTCACTCTTCTACGTTGACGGTTTCAACACATTGCCAATGTTGTTCTACGGTTCACCAGAGGAAGGTGCTATGCTTATCGACGACTTCATCAACGTTCCTACAGGTACTAAAGTTTGGAACACTGATACCATCTCTATGAACCAAGGTCACAACGGTCTCATCGAGTTCCAAGTAGGTGAGGAGTACTTCCTCCTTATGGCTGCTACCAACACAGCTGGTTCTCCAACTTCTGCATTTGCGCTCTATAAGTTTAAGGACGCTGACCGTGCATTCGCAGGTATGGAGCCACTTTGGTACTTCCCACACAACGGTCTTGGTTCTACAACCAACGGTTGCCGTACAGCTGTTCCTTCAGTTGACGTAGTTAGCGAGACAGAGGCTACTCTCTACATCTATGCTAA
>CALCGX010000098.1 GCA_937901225.1 uncultured Bacteroidales bacterium
CGACTCACTAGGCAATGTCATCGGCACCCACCAAGGATACTGCCACTATACCATCGGCCAGCGCAAAGGATTAGGCATCGCATTAGGAGCACCTAAGTTCGTCACGCATATCGATGCCACCAACAACCGCGTCACGCTCGGCGACCGCGACGACCTACTCACATGCCAAGCCTACGTATCCGACCTACGCATACGTGACCTCCAGTGGCTCATGGAATCCCCTACCCTACAAGCACGTATCCGATACCGATCACCAGCCGTCCCATGCCAACTCTCGTACACGAGCTCTGCGAGTGATCGTTCGAGCGTATGCGAGATAAGAACTGCCAACTGTCAACTGTCAACTGTCCACTTCTCCTCACCCGTATGGGGCGTCACACCTGGACAATCACTCGTACTCTACAAAGACGACCTACTCGTTGGAGGAGGTATTATTACTTCGTAAAATTAATCATTGGCATCATATTGTTGCTGCCTTGGATTTGTGGCATCTTACCATCCCACTTCTCAATCCAATCCTCAAGCACAATATTGTGGGTTAACGATGCAGAGATGGTGCGATTGTAATATGCTTCGGCATCTGCCTTGATCTTCATCGCCTGTGCCTCACCTTCGGCTTTGGCTATAGCAATCCTAGCATTCGCTTCGGCCTCTTTCACCTCATTCTCTGCCTTCAGTGCCGCTTGTACCGCTGCGTTCTTGGCATCAATCATTTGGCGAAGTGATGCAGGAGGAGTGATCTGCGAAGTAAACTCCGTCACCACAAAACCCTCTGTTGTTAAGGTCGAGTCTAGCATGATGCGCACTTCACTCTCAAAACTTGCTCGATTGGCCATCAACTCGTCAGAAGTGTAATTGTTGGCTACCACACGATAGGCATCGTAAATCATCGTGCGCATGTAGCCTGACTCTATATCGCGCAACGAACGACGATACTTGAAGAACACCTCCACAGCCTTATCTCTGTTCAGGTAATAAGCCATCGTCGGATCCATCTCAAAGACTGCCGCATCTTTCGTGTTTACATTGAATGGATGATAATCCACACGTTGCACGAATATTGGATAGGTAAACACATCCGTCGTTATTGGGCAATAGAACACATAACCCGTCACTGGTGTTGCATCCAACGTACCTTGTTCTGTCAGGGAGAGCTTGTTAAACTTAATACCTACCTCAGAAGAGTCCACACGGGTGCAACGCACAAAAATACTGCAACATACCACGAGTACAAGAAATACTAAAATACTCTTTACACCTTTAGTCTTAAAAAATTCGTTCATAAGCTAATTATTTTAAAAGTTGAATATATATCTATCTCAATTGATTACCTCATTCTCATGTTTTGTAACATGTGCCTTGATTGCCTTCCCAGCAAATCTCCACAGATAAAAGCAAAGTACTATAAATACGAATGCTAATGTCCCACTGAGCCACAGCGGAAGTTCTACTCTCAGTGTTAAAGGTATTATATCATACATGCCGTGTGCCATCATGGGTGCAATAAAAGTCATGGCTACATTCCATTCGCGATCCTTTGAAGAGAAATGGGCTAAAGAATAGAAATATCCCATTAGTACTCCAAAACAGAAATGCGCAGGGACAGCAGTCACTGCACGCGAGAGTGCAATGGTAAGCCATTCTGTATCACCTATAATATATGAACGCACAATATACATTACATTTTCTAATCCAGCAAAACCTAAAGAAACGCATACTGCATATACAATACCATCCATGCGCTCATCGAAATGGATATTTTTGCGTAAGAATAACCATAGCACAAACAGTTTAGCTAATTCTTCTGGTATCGCCGCACCTAAAAATGCATGATTCATGGCATCTAAAAAATGCTGCACATCTTTGGGTATAGCACCTATCGCCATCAATGGTAAAGACATACATAACGACAGTATGATAGACAGAACCCCCAACAGCGTAGCCTTTACCAATTCTCGTGTCGGCTCTGGCGAATGGCGATCCCTCCAATAGATATAAATCAGCAACACAATTGCTGGAATAAGGGCTGATAAGATAGGAAGAGTATACATAACTTTAGATGAATCCATTATTTTGATTCCAAATAATTAATTTGTCTGCAAAGATAATACTTTTTTTGCATTCCCAAAAATATTATCACTATTTTTTAGGGAATGCAAATTAAGAGTCATAAAAACGTGTGAAGATTAGTATAATGACAAAGACGTCATTTTACATAATAGCGAAGTGCAATTCCTATACTCCAGTCAAACATATGTAATTCGGATTTGATTCCCAGAGGGACACCTATCATGTAACCATATCCAGGTCGGAAATCTGCACTAACAGAAAAAGGAATACCTTCGAAAACATATTCGATACCGGCTATAGCATTAGCTCCGATTTTGCCAAAAACATATGAACCACCATACTCCATAGCTAAACCAGCACTTACGCCTGCACCCGCAAAATAGTTCAGCCAACCTACTTTAACGTCACAAATCGGAGCTTGGTACATCACATTAGGGTTGAGTGCGAAGTCCCAATGTTTTTCACCACTAACAGCACCATAATCTATATCTTCAAAAAACATCTTTCCTGCTACTTTGTGCAATCCTACATAGAGATCTGTTTGCAAAACAATGTTATCTGAACAATACATTTTATAACTTCCTCCATATAAAGATCCTACGATAGGACCTGAAGCATAACGATACTGTGCATTAGCAGTGATTGCGCATGCAATTACAGCAAGAGCAAAAATAAATAACTTTTTCATAATAGTAAAATAATGAGTGTGTTAATAAAATAATTTAGTATCTAAATATCATTTGTCGAATGATATCTGTACCATTTCGTGAGCGACCATTCCAACGGCTTAGTTGCAACCTATTTTCAGAAATGGATTCGATAGTATATACCACTTCCGAGCCACTTAATTCGCCATAAACAAGATTTCTACCACGGATACGTAGTACATTGCCAGATAAATTCCATTGTAATTCTTGATTGCCACCTGTACCTAAAAAGCCATTCTCATAACATGTGCCGTCTGCATAAAACAGAATCCAATAGGATCTATTAGAAATTCTATCATCTATCCGTGAGTTAACTACATTATATGCTTCTTGAAAGTACCAGCGTTTGACCAACATTTGCTCCACCGCGTTCAGAGTATTAGTTTGTACTGTTGTTGATGGTCGCGTTAGTATGAAACAGCTAGTCTGTCCTATACACAACAATGCAAGCACAAGAAGTTTGAATACATGTTTCATTTTGATTTCATATTTAAGCGTGTGAAATCGCCCAATAATTCCATATAAGCATTCCACATTCGTAATGTAGGAATCACATTGCCCGCACCCAGTATTTGATTGACCTTGTAGGTCGCTAACTTCTCATTTGTCTTCCAATCAAAGACCTCTATCTCTCCCATCAATGTTACGCATCCCCCATCACCAAATCCAAAATAAGCAGCAGCAGTACTTCCTAAATCCATGCACGAGACATGAAAAATCGTTTTGTAATCAGGATTATCCGAATCAGATACCAATAATGCGCGTTTGCGATTCATTACATTCCAGTTTTTTACAAATTTCTCATATGCAAATTCATGCATAGGAGCCCATGTTTCTCCTGACTCTTTATCCTCAGAAGCAATATACTCCTCAAATAACAAAGCCCCTTCTTTTAGAACTCCTTTTGATATTTCACCCACATAGCAACTATCGTAATCAAAAATAAAAGTTGTAGTCTTTGTGTGATCGAGAAATATTTTTCCTGACCCAGAAACGATTTCTATGCTCTTAGGTTTAGCATAGCCAAGTGTTGTAAACATTGCAACAACACACAAAATAATAATCTTTTTCATGATAAATAAATTTAGCGGGTTAGTATTTTCTTGCAGGGGCACCTGCGGTGCCTCCTTGAGGTCTCACTTCTTCAGAAGGCTTGATATACGTTTCTTCAATCCATGTTCCGTTTACGGTATTTCCCATGTATAGTTTCAATGTAGAGCCATAGACTTCTACATAGTAATCTTCGTGGATTTCACCATGTGATAGGGTTAACATTTTATTCCCGTCATACATCCAAACGCCTTCTTCATAGCGATCTGAAACACGCCAATACTTTACATATTGACCCGATTTGTAAAATGTTAACGTCACGTAAGGCACAGTACTTTCTATTCCATTGTTAGTTTTGCGCTTGTTCAACTCCCATATACCAAAGAGTTGATTGGTTTTGTCCACGCTCGCTTGGGAAAGATCGCAGCTTGGCAGTATGATTAGCACCACTAGTGCGCAAACTAATAGTTTAAAGGATTTCATAACATTATCTTGGAGTAATATTTGTTACTACTTATTTGACTTCTTGAACGAGACGGATGGAATGACCCTCATTCCGAATAGTTTCTACTATTCCTGTTTTCTCTTCATCGAAATATAAGCATTGAACATACGTTGGTGTAACGACTCCAGTTGTAGATGTCCAATACCAACCTGGTTTAGTTTCCACCATTGTTCCTGCTAAATAGTTAGCTTTACCACAGCCTGGCAAAAATACAACTCCAAGTTGCTCTAGCAAGGCAAATTCTACAAAAGATAGTTTATTATTTTTAGGATCTGTTCCTGCTTCTTTGTATGTTTTAATAGTTATATTACTTGGACAAACGAATTTATCAGGAAAAATAATCATTCCATTTACTCCATAAACATCGGCAAAAGCAAACAAATTCCCAGCATTGGGACGTTTGCTAAATAAATACATAATTTCATCAGCAGATAATACTCGCCAAAGCCCTTCTTGATTTCCTCCATTCTCGATTTTATTATAAACTCCCCAATCTGCTTCAGCATACTCTCCTGTCATATCTTGGGTTATGTCGTTATTGATGTAATAATATTCATTTTTATTATTTCTTGTACCTGGACGATAATCATATACGCCACCATCCCAACCGCTAGTTCCCCAGAAAAACAAATCAATCCAATATTTCCAAGTCCAACAATCATCTACGGTATATACATTATTTAACATGCTGCACCTATCATATTGTTTTTCATGAAAACGGAACCGATTTTCGCAAGGAAGATAGGTCAAGTTTCCTTGAGAGAAATATATCCTTTTATTTTCTCCTACAGAAAATATACCATTAATAGCCCCCTCGGGCGCATGAATATCATTTATGATAACATCTTCAATCTTCTGGAATGTTTGTCTACACCATAGATTCTCACCATAATCTAGATGCCATTTAAGCGTCTTATTATTTAATGCTAGCACCTTATGTGTTAGTTCTATATCATTCAATTCGATTGATATAAATGCCTCAGCAATAATTCTATATGAATACATTTCAAATTGATCTGCATCTAGATACCTTTTTATAACAGTTCCAGAGTCTGTAAAAGTTAACGTAAAGTCTCTTTGATCAATTGCGGTTGTCGAAACATCATCATATATAGATTCTATCAACAACCAAGAACCAGACAACAAGTCCATATTGATTTCATCAATAGGTGGTTCTAATTCATCAGGGAAATTAGGATTCTCAGGACAACCAGCAAATACTAATGCCATTAGCACAATGGCTAAATAATTAAACTTTTTCATACTAATAAATTTTAATGGTTATATATTTTAATTCTTTAATTAAACGGATGCTTCTTAGAGTTAGATTGATCGTTTAATTTCTTCAAATTCTTCATCAGTATCGAATAGAAAATATCCTGCTGTTGATGGATGGTCATAAACTTTCACAAATCCATCTTCCTTGCGCAATAACCAAGCTATCCAAATATCTCCTATTGCTACAGTAATCCCTATCATGCCATATAATAAGATAAGGCTATTCCCTAAAATGAAAGATAAAATACTTGGTATGATACCTAATAATATAAGTGGCATAAGTGTCACCCAGCGATATTGAGCAACAGTTAAAGGAACACCACAATGACAATAAGCCGCACATTTCTTCCACATCATCCCAAACTTGAGATCCTTCCATTTTGCTTTGCCAACAACCATTGCGGTTAATCCGTGAATCAATTCATGAGGAATCATCAATAACACTCCAAACAAAACGGTACCGTACATAAATCCAAATAGTCCTCCCATTGTGCTTGTAATAATAGTACTTATGGTATTATTCGTATCAGGCATTAACTCTACAAGATGAACTATACCCTTATAAAAAAGAGTATTATCTAAATTTGTTATAAACTTTTCAGGGTGAATCCAATTAAATAGTGGAATTAAGACACCTGCTACGACAACAATCAAGAGCAAACTTAATAAATTCGCTTTCAAAAGACTAATTTCTGATTTTCTAATCATAATTGTGTTATTTTTAGTGATTGTTGACTCCATACAATCCGTGAATATATAAAAAAAGCGTGGAGTCCGACTATTGCCGTTCCACGTATTGAGGCTCTCGCATTGCCCATCATCTTGAAACGACAACGCGAAGCCCACGCCGAATATAAATATACTCTCGTGCAATCTATTTATTACCTAAGGTACGCGTATGCGCACGCGCATATACGCAAAAGGTGTACCAAATAGGCACAAGGAGGATAATCTATATCCCGTAGGGCATCTATCGTTGCTGTGTTCCGAAGATGATTAGAAATTTGCGAGATTTCAATACACCAGAACAGAGCGCTAATAAACGCCTTTTTTAATATGTCTGCAAAATCAGTTAATAGATAATATTTCCCCATTAATCTGAAATTACCCTGCAAAGGTACGGAAAAATTTGCAAGTGTGCAAATTTTTAAGGTGAAAAGTGAAAACTGAAAGGTGAAAGCTTGCAGTAGTAGCGGGAAGATACAGGGAAAGTATTGGATGGTAATAGCGTGGTAACGAGGTGGTATCGGAGTGGTAACGAGAAAGAAAGCGGAAAGAAACAAGTAGAAGGCAGGGGAAAGATAGGGTGTTCTCAGGTTAACAACCCAATTATCCTACGTATATCTTACGTATATGTTACGTATATCCTACGTATATGGTATGTAATTGACAGCGGAAAAGACAAGGTTTATCCTACACAACACTTTAACACTATCACACTATAACATAAAAAAAGAGTCGAAACAACTAAAATCGCGTTGAAAGTTCACTTTCCGCGATTTTTTTTTGCGTATGTGCATTTTTTGTTGTACCTTTGTCTGCCATTTTGGCAGATTACACACCATTAAACGATCAAACCTGGATACTTTGAAACATTTAATTCAATATGGAACAAAAAGACCTACAGCGAATAAAACAGCAATTTAGCATTATCGGAAATAATGCACAACTCAATCGCGGAATAGAAATAGCAGTACAAGTGGCACTCACCGACCTGAGTGTGCTCATCACGGGAGAAAGTGGAGTGGGAAAAGAACATTTCCCTAAAATCATTCACCAATACTCTGCACGCAAACATGGACCATACTTTGCCGTGAACTGCGGCGCCATACCCGAAGGCACCATTGACAGCGAACTCTTTGGACACGAGAAAGGAGCATTTACCGACGCCAAAAGCGAACGAAAAGGTTACTTCGAGATTGCAGATGGTGGCACACTCTTTCTAGACGAAGTGGGCGAATTACCACTATCTACTCAAGCACGATTATTGCGCGTACTGGAGACTGGGGAGTTTATTCGCATGGGTAGCTCGCACGTGCAAAAGACCAACGTGCGCGTGGTCGCTGCCACCAACCTGAATATACCCAAAGCTATCGAAGAAGGACGCTTCCGCGAAGACCTCTACTACCGATTGAACACGGTGGAAATTAAAGTACCTGCGCTGCGCGAGCGAAAAGAGGATATACCGCTGCTATTTAGAAAGTTCGTTGTGGATTTCGCAGAGCGATATCGCATGCCTGCTATTCGATTAACCGATGAGGCAACCGACATGCTCAAATCCTACTACTGGCAAGGCAATGTGCGCCAGCTCAAGAACGTGGCGGAGCAGATCAGCATCATCGAACAACGCAGAGAAATCACACCCGATATATTAGCACATTATTTGCCTGCTCATCAGATGCACCGCGGCTTGGCAGTCGTGGGACACGCACAACAAGAGATGTCCATGGAGGAGCGCACCATGTTGTACAACATGATGGGAGCAATGAAGCGGGAAATCAACATGCTGAAAGAGCAAGTGGAACTGCTGCTCAAGAACAACGACCCTCGAACGCCAATAGGAGAAGAGATCGTAGCATGGGAACAAGGGCAAGTATTAGCACCCACAGATGAGATGGTAGAGCCCGAGATGGCACAAGAGGTGACCATCGTAGCACCCGCAAAAGAACTCAAACTGAGCGACTTGGAACGCGAGACCATTCGACAAGCATTAGAGCGCAACGGAGGCAATCGCAAAGCCGCTGCAGCTGAACTAGGACTGAGCGAACGCACTTTATATAGAAAAATAAAAGAGTACGAGTTATGAGAAAAATAGTATTATTGCTGTGCATGGGATTGCTCAACGCCTGCGTAATCTCATATAAATTTAATGGTGCTTCGATTGATTACTCTACAACCAAAACCATTTCGATTGCTGATTTTCCAAATGTGGCAGCCCTGGTATATGCCCCACTATCGAATAACCTATCAGACGGAATACGAGACCTCTTTCAACGTCAGACACGACTGGAACAAGTACGACGAGGTGGTAATCTGGAGATTGAAGGCGAAATCACAGGATATGCACTCACACCTATGGCGGTATCCGCAGATAGCTATGCCGCAGAAACCAAATTAACGATTACCGTGAAAGTGCGATTTACCAACAACGTGGCACCTGAAGAGAGCTTTGAGAAAACCTATACGGCATACCAGACATTCGACTCGTCGCAAATGCTCAATGACGTGCAAGACGACTTATGCACTACCATGATTGCAGAAATAGCCGACCAAATATACAACGATACCGTTGCTAAATGGTAAAACTCTTCCCCCAATCAAGCTGATTGGGGGCTATTTTTTCTTCAGGATAATCCACAATATAATGGGTGCACCAAAGAGAGCACTCATAGTGGAGATAGGTAGAGAATAGGTGCCGAGATTACAGAGCACATCGCATATTAGCAAGATATTAGCACCGATAAGCAAAGAAGCAGGCACGGTCAGACGATGGTTGCTAGTAGCCAACACACCTCGTGCGATATGAGGCACTGCCACACCAATAAAAGCTATTGGACCACAGAAGGCTGTTACGCTACCCGCCAACAAACATGATGCCACTACCATCATCCAACGAGTGCGTTCTACATGGATACCCAAACCACGAGCATAATCTTCGCCAAGCAACAAACCGTTGAGCGGTTTGATGAGGATTAGCACAAGAATAAAGGCCAGCAGCACACCGATGGCTAATGCAGGAAGTTCCTTCCAACCAACACCATTAAGACTGCCTAACGTCCAGACAATAAATAGCTTCAGCGAATCAGGATTGGCAAAGTTCTGAATCATATTCACCAACGCGCCAGCGATATTCCCCACCATCATACCCACAATCAGCAAGGTCACATTGCTACGTATGCGCTTGGCTATCATCATCACAAGAAGCATCACCAAGATACTGCCTACAATAGCTGCGCCACTGATTAGACCACTACTACCTAATGCTACACCACACATGGTCACCAATGCT
>CALCGX010000099.1 GCA_937901225.1 uncultured Bacteroidales bacterium
GGGACCCTTAATATACTGGCAGATTTCGGATAAATCGGCATCGGGGTTGTCAATAAGGCAACACATAGCGTCAATTACTTCACCAAGGTTGTGTGGTGGAATTTCGGTCGCCATACCAACCGCAATACCTGATGAGCCGTTTACCAAAAGTTGTGGGAAACGAACGGGTAAAACCTCAGGCTCTAACAAACGGTCGTCATAGTTTGGAAGCATATTTACAGTATCTTTCTTGATATCGCCTGTAGTAGGATCAATACCCAATTGGCCACTAGCAAAAAGCATACCATTAGCCACAACGGCTTGACTGTAAGCACCAATAGCAGCAGGTGCTTCGGTTGTAGAAATTATATTTTTCATATCAATAATTTTGTTTTATAAACGCTTCTCCATATTTGGCATGACACTCCATACCACGCAAAATCTCCATAGCATCATGCCACTCTTGTACTACAGGCATATCTTGACTCTCGTGACAATAATATGCTTTTACTTTCTGGTCATGTTGACTGGTAATATTCACCCAAAGTGTAGGGGTAAAATTTTGCGTTTGCAACCCTGTCATCACTTCTCCATAATATAGGTCGAAGTTATATCCCGTTTGCCGCCATGCGTCATATACAAGGATAGAGCAGATACGATGGTCGCGATGCGAATCAATTGGCCAGTGAGTAATTACCATATCTGGTTTCTCTGTTTCAATCAACGTTTTCATCTCTGCATAGCGAACTTTATTTACTTCTGTATTGCCATCAATCTGAGTCATAAACACGGGACGTACACCCATCACTTCACATGCTTTCTTAGCTTCTGCAGTACGAATACTACTCGATTCCTCATGGCTTTTGCCTGGTATTCCTGCCTCGCCCGACGTAAAATACACTGAAACAACCTCAACACCCATCTCGCGCAGTTTGATCATTGTACCACCGCACATCGTTTCAGGATCATCAGGGTGAGCACCGATGACCATCACTTTCTTGTAACCTTCTAACCAGCGTTCAGCAGCTTGCACTGCACTAAACCCTACCAAAAGTAACCCTAAGATTAAAACCAATCGCTTCTTCATAATCACTAAAATATAAGATATTGCACTGCAAAGGTACTAAAATTTCACGAAATCACAAAGCAGAACATAAAAAAATTACATTTTGTTTGCATATATATATATTTTTTTGTAACTTTGCAGCGTAAACAAGGTTACTATGGAACACTTAAGCAAATCACAAATCAAGTGGGTGCGTAGTCTGCAACAAAAGAAGCACCGCGATGCCGAGGGAGTATTTGTGGCGGAGGGTACCAAATGCGTAGAGGAACTGCGAAGTGCCTTCGACTTGGTTTTGCTTGTTTCCACCGAAAATGCCACGCCTCTAGAAATTGAGCAGATGTCCAATTTACGCACGCCTCAAGGTGTTATCGGAGTCTTCCGCAAGCCCAATAATCGTTCGAGCGAATTTGAGATAAGTACGCCCAACTGCCCACTGCTCCTTGCATTGGATGGGGTACAAGACCCTGGCAACTTAGGTACAATTATACGTACTTGCGATTGGTTTGGTATTCACGACATCATTTGCTCACACGATACAGCCGACTGCTACAACCCTAAAGTAGTGCAAGCTACAATGGGAGCATTGGCGCGAGTGAGAGTACATTATGTGGATGATCTAACACATATACTTTCTCGTTTGCAAGCAGCTGGTTATCCTATTTACGGCACATTACTGGATGGTCAAAGTATATACCAGACAAACGCTATCCCCGATAAGAGCAAAGGTATTATTGTCATGGGCAATGAGGGCAATGGAATTAGTCAAACGGTAAGAGAAATCATCACACATCCATTATTGATACCACCATACCCAACCAACGAGAACACCTCAGAAAGCCTAAACGTGGGTATTGCCACGGCAATTATATTAGCGGAATTTAGAAGACAATAATTATATATTAACTTATAATAATTATATTAATTTATTATTAATTAACCATTATCAAATAACTCAATCCATGAAAAGAACTTTCACTATTTTATGCA
>CALCGX010000100.1 GCA_937901225.1 uncultured Bacteroidales bacterium
CCATACTCGCATTGTTTTCAGCGAGTAGCACGCTTGCATTTGAAAAAAACAGTTCCCCACTTGGTCCTATCATGGAGCAAATGATCTTTATCTCAGCTGGTGTGGTACTTGCATTTGGTTTGCAATTCGTCCCAAGCAAATTCATCCGAATAGCCAGTTATCTAGGCTTAGCCGTTTCCATCGTTTTCCTGCTATTGACTTTCACTAGTATGGGTGTAGAGATCAATGGAGCCAAACGGTGGCTGCGTATTTTCGGCATCACTTTCCAGCCTTCCGAACTCGCCAAACTGACTCTTATTCTGGTAGTTAGCGACTTGCTCAGCCGTATCCGCACCGAGCAGGACCAGAAGCGATACTTCATCATTGTCTTGGCTATCACCGTTGTCGTATGCGGTTTGATCATGGTGGGCAACCTCTCGACTGCTATCTTATTGGGTGGAATAGTCTTCCTGCTTTTCTTCCTTGCACGCGTACATATCAAATATTGGGGCACAACGCTGCTGATTGCAGTATTCATGCTTATCGCAGGCTATTTCTTCATCGAAAATGTCTATATCAAACCCGGTCGTCAGGTAGAAGGTGTGATGAAACGTGCCACTACTTGGGTGGGGCGTATTGATGATATGATTGCCGAATGGAAGACGCCTGACCAAGAATTCAAATTGACCGATGATAACTACCAACGCTCCATTGCCAAGGTTGCTATCGCACGTGGTGGTGCCTCGCCATTGGGTGTCTTGCCTGGCAACAGCCAAGAACGCGACTTCTTGCCACAAGCGTTTGCCGACTATATTTTTGCGATTATTGTCGAAGAATCAGGCATCATCGGAGCACTATTCTTGATGCTGCTTTATCTAGCTATTCTCTTCCGCTCATGCCTTAGCAGCAGTAAGTATGCCGATTATTCCGCCATGCTCATGGTCATGGGATTGGCATTGATGCTCACTTGCCAAGCCCTGGTCAGCATGATGGTGTCAGTCGGTATTGGTCCTGTCACAGGACAACCGCTACCTATGATCAGTCGTGGTGGTACCAGTGCGCTCATCACCAGTATCTATTTTGGCATCATCATGTGTGTTGCTCGCGAACAGAACGAACTGCATGCACGCCAACAATCGGCTATGGCAGCCAGCGAAGAAGAAGTTCCTGAGATTATTATTGAGTAATCTATACCCTACACTCCTACAATATCCCCATCACTTCTGACAGGTTTTGGACGATATATGTAGCCGTTTGGTCTATTGTGTCTTGGTTCTTGGTTCCTTGCTCTTTGCTCTTTTTTATCCATATCTGGTCAATGCCTGCATTGATCGCACCTTGGATATCCGAGCTCCACGAGTCGCCTATCATCACTACATCTTCGGCTTGCAAGCCATTCATGCGCAACGCCTCCTCAAAAATACGCGGATTGGGTTTCTGGCACCCCACTTCCTCGCTCAACACGATATGCGCAAAGCAGTCACGCAGTCCACTCTTATCAAACTTCTCGTATTGCACTTCCACAAAACCATTGGTCACTACCGTCAGCGGGTATTTTTTCGCCAAATAACGCACCAACTCCTCCGCCCCTTCCAGCAAAGAGAAATGTGCTGTGGTCATGTTCAAGAAATCCTCGCTCAACTGCTCTGCTAATACGCACAAGTTTTCACCTTTCACCTTTCCCTTTTCACCTTTCACCTTACTCCCATGCATCAGCGGATAGAAAAAGCGGTCGAAACTCAAATATTCTTTGGTCACAAGGTCTTTGCCGTATTTATCCCACAGTTCGATGTTATGCGGTTTGTAGAGAGCCACAAACTCCTCGTGCGAAGCAAAATAGTCGCTCAAATGGTATTTGTCATACATCTCATGGAGCACCTGCTTAGCCGCCCCTATGAAATCCCCTATCGTATCATCCCAGTCAATAAAAACCGCTTTATATTGCTTCATATCAAAACTCCAATGTGATCTGCCCATTGATAAGTGGCGTTTTGCCCAGATGCTTGTACGCCAACTCTGTCGCTTCACGGCCACGAGGAGTGCGCTTGATAAAGCCCTCCTTGATGAGGTATGGCTCATACACGTCCTCTATCGTACCCGCATCTTCGCCCATGGCAGTAGCAATCGTGTTCAAGCCCACAGGACCACCTTTGAACTTATCTATGATGGTGCTGAGCAACTTATTGTCAATTTCATCCAAGCCAAAGGTATCAATATTCAATGCCTCCAACGCATAGCGTGCTATCTCCAGGTCGATTGCTCCGTTGCCCTTCACCTGTGCAAAGTCGCGCACGCGACGAAGCAAGGCATTGGCTATACGAGGGGTACCACGACTGCGACGAGAAATCTCCGCAGCGGCCTTGCTATCGATATGGATACCCAAGAGGCGAGCACTACGCTCCACAATGCCCGCAAGAATGTGGGCATCATAGTATTCCAAGTGGCAATTGATACCAAAACGCGCACGCAACGGACTGGTTAGCAAGCCACTACGAGTAGTAGCACCAATGAGCGTAAACTTATTGAGGTCAATCTGAATAGTGCGGGCAGAAGGACCCTTATCTATCATGATATCTATGCGATAATCCTCCATGGCTGAATAGAGATACTCCTCAACGATGGGCGACAGACGGTGAATCTCATCAATAAACAACACATCATTATCCTCCAACGATGTGAGCAGACCAGCCAAGTCGCCTGGCTTATCCAAAACTGGACCTGAAGTCACCTTGAAACCTACACCCAACTCATTGGCTATGATATTGCTCAGCGTAGTCTTACCCAATCCTGGAGGGCCAAAGAGCAGCACATGATCCAGACTCTCGCCACGCATGCGAGCTGCCTCTACGAAGATGCGCAAGTTGCTGACAATCTTTGACTGCCCCGCAAAATCATCAAAACGCAAAGGACGCAAGGCGTTATCTTGCTCCTTCTCCGTCATCTGGTTTCTTATATCGAAATCACTCATATTCTCTAAACACTAAACACTAACCAGCAGTAGCCTCGCGGAATGTTGCTTCCAAATCCGCTATCTCGCTAATGGGTTTATCCACTTTCACTTCGCCATGGTCGATAATAATCACACGATTACACATCTGCTTGACCTCCTGCAAGATATGGGTCGATAGGATGACGGTTCGTTGCGCTCCCATCTCACGAATCAATGCACGGATATCTTCCAGTTGGTTAGGATCAAGACCTGTGGTTGGTTCATCCAATATCAACAACTCGGGATCACCTATCATAGCTTGTGCCAAACCGACACGCTGGCGATAACCCTTGCTCAGTTGCCCAATCTTCTTGTGTGCCTCGCGCTGCAACCCTACCCGCTCAATCAACTCCTCTACTAATTGGTCTTTATTCTTGGCTCCTTGTTCCTTACTCCTCAAACCCACAAAAAAGCGCAGATACTCACGCACATACATATCTTCGTACAGCGGATTTTGTTCGGGTAGGAAGCCAATGGATTTAGGCACTTGCACCTCTCCATTGGTAGCATTCCAAACACCTACCATAATCTTCATAAGGGTAGATTTGCCTGCACCGTTGGGGCCCAACAAACCCACCACCTCACCATCGTTGATAGTGAGGCAGATATCTTTCAGCACGTGTTGCTTGCCGATGTGTTTATTCAGATGTTCAATATGTATCGCCATACATATCCCCCGCTAGGCTATCAAAAGATATCCTCCACTTCCAATGTAGGTATGGTGTGATGCTCCGTACGTACTGGCTCAGAGGTGTGATCTTCTGCTTGTGCATTCGGACTACGATAATCCGCTGGACGGTATAATACTTGAATATTCTCCGCTATGATTTCTGTTTTGCGACGCACTTGCCCATCTTTCTCCCATGTACGTGTTTGCAATTTGCCTTCCACATACAGTTTCATACCCTTGCGCACGTATTTCTCTGCCCATTCGGCTAGGTTACGCCACAATACGATTGGGTGCCATTCGGTACGATCGGGTACTTGGGTGCCATTTTGCATGGTATAACCACGTTCGGTGGTCGCCAAATTAAAATTAGCGATAGCTACGCCTCTCTCTAAAAAACGAATCTCTGGGTCACTGCCTACGTTACCCACTAAAATAACTTTGTTTACTGATGACATGGTCTCAACTGTTTTAATGGTTTTTAAAGTTCTAAAGGTTTCTAATGTCCACGCACTATGCGCTGTTTCTATATTCCAAGGCGCAAAGGTACAAAATTATTTGCACACCTGCAAATTTTATCTAATTTTGAATCAAGAATTTTGAATTATGAGGTAGAAAAGGGGAAGGTACAGGGAAAGTACTGGATGGTCATTGAATGGTAATGGAGTGGTATCGAGGTGGTAACGAGGTGGTATCGAGAAAGAAAGCGGAAAGAAATAGGTAAAAGGCAGGGGGAAGATAGGGTATTCTCAGGTTAACAACTCGGTTATCCTA
>CALCGX010000101.1 GCA_937901225.1 uncultured Bacteroidales bacterium
TTCCCTCAGTGGCTTGCGGATTCCGCGCTCACTTTTGTGGGTTCTCGTTTGCCGAATAATGCTTATGACCCGAATGGAAAAGGCGCATATTGGATACAACAACCCTTTGAGTACGGCTATGCCGACTGCCATCCAAACGATAGTATTGCTCGCTGTTCGTTTGATATTGATTGGGCAGTTACAGATGATGGCCACCCAATCTATTTGCCCTGTGTGGACTTTGTTCGCGTCTATACGGGTGTCTTCCAACAATGCGGTTGGACAGGCGAAATCTCCACCGAAATATCCCATGCCCGCGATTTGCACGTAGAATAGATTATTTCCTTTTGTACATCATATGTCTGAGATTTTTCCTATCGTTAGTCCTGATGGTCAGGTTATTGGTCAAGCTAGCCGTGCGCATTGCCACGATGGCAGTCATTTGTTACATCCCGTCGTTCACTTACACGTATTCTCACCATCGGGTGAACTTTATCTCCAGCGCCGTGCTATGCACAAGGGGCTGCTACCCGGCTATTGGGACACAGCGGTAGGTGGTCATGTCAGTTGGGGTGAGAGCATTGAGCAGGCACTTGCTCGTGAGGTAAAAGAGGAGATCGGCATCACGGATTATGTGCCTGAACATGTGGAAACTTATCGTTATGATAGCGATCGCGAGAGTGAGATGGTGCATGTCTTTCGCACCACGTACGCAGGTCCATTTTTCTGGAACGATGGCGAAGTAATGGATGGCAGGTTTTGGAGCAAAGCTGAACTTCGCGAAGCGTTGGGTAAGAACATCCTAACTCCCAATCTCGAAATGGAACTTCAACGCTTTGGGTTTATCTAAAAACAACGGCTACCCATCGAAATAGATATGGAACTCTATCGTTATGAACCCGTCATGAACCCGTAAAAGACAGGGAATAGACTGAGAAGCAAAACTTACGTTCTCCGTTATACCTCCGTAATCCCTCCGTAAAAAGTAACTAGAAATAAGGGCGTAACAATAACTAGGGCATGCTCATTCAAGCATGCCCTAGTTGTATGTTAAAAAGCTTTACGCTCGCATGCGAGCTGTTTCAAAAGTTCTGGGATTAGAGAACGCCAATCTCTTTCAAGACAGCAGTAGTTTTAGCGACAGCCTCCTCGCTTGCTGCGAAAAGTGCCTTCTCTGCCTCGTTCAATGGCAACTCAACGATCTTCTCAATACCGTTCTTACCAATGATACATGGAACACCAATAGTGATATCGTTGTAGCCATACTCTCCCTCAAGGTATGCAGAACATGGGATCATCTTCTTTTGGTCGTTGATTACGCTATCTGCTACAGCAGCTGCGGCTGCACCTGGAGCCATCCATGCGCTAGTACCGAGCAAACCAGTCAAGGTTGCACCACCTACCATAGTAGCTTTTGCTACCTCTTCCAACTCCTCTGCACTCAACATACTGCTCACTGGCATACCCTTGTAAGTAGCGTAGCGAGTCATAGGAATCATAGTGGTATCACCGTGACCACCAATTACAAAGCCCTCTACCTCGTTAGCGTTGCAACCCAACTTTTGGCTCAAGAAATATTTGAAACGGCTACTATCCAAAGCACCACCCATACCAATCACGCGATTGCGTGGCAAGCCAAGTGCTTTGTAGGTCAAATAAGCCATGGTATCCATAGGGTTAGATACCACTACGAGAATTGCGTTTGGAGAGTAAGTAAGGATTTGGTTAGCAACGCTTTTCACGATACCTGCGTTCACACCAATCAACTCCTCACGGGTCATACCTGGTTTACGTGGAAGACCTGATGTGATTACCACTACATCACTACCTGCGGTTGCGCTATAGTCGTTGGTTACACCTTTTACTACGGTGTCAAAGCCCAACAATTGAGCAGTTTGCATGATGTCCATTGCCTTGCCTTCTGCAACGCCTTCCTTAATGTCGATCAATACGACTTCGCTGGCTACTTTCTTTACTGCCAACACATTTGCGCATGTAGCACCTACATTACCTGCGCCTACAACGGTTACTTTTGACATAATTTTGATAAATTAGTATTATTTTTAGTTACACAATTTTGCAAACAACGCACAAAGGTAGTATAATTTTTGTAAATACGCAAATTTTAGTCGCATTTTGTATAGTTAAAGTGGCAAATATAGGATATATTTGTTTTTTTCAAAAAAAAGCAGTACCTTTGCAAGTTGATTGATATGCTATCGCATTTTGCGGCAAAACGTAAGAAAATAACTATAAAAATATACAACTATGTCAAAAGCATTACTTATGATTCTCGACGGCTGGGGAATCGGAAACAAATCACAAGCCGACGCTATCTCTTGCACTCCAACCCCACATTGGGACGCATTGTTGGAGAAGTACCCACACAGCCAACTCCAAGCCAGTGGCGAAAACGTGGGTTTGCCTGATGGACAAATGGGTAACTCCGAAGTGGGGCACCTCAATATTGGCGCAGGTCGCGTGGTATATCAAGACCTCGTGAAGATCAACCGCGCTTGCAAAGACGGTAGCATCCTTGAAAATCCAGAAATCAAATCTGCTTTCGGTTATGCTAAGGAAACAGGCAAGAAGCTCCACCTTATGGGATTGACCTCTAACGGTGGTGTACACTCTTCTTTCGACCACTTGTTCTACCTATGCGATATCGCTAAAACCTACGGATTAGACGGCAAAACCTTTATCCACTGCTTCATGGACGGCCGTGACACCGACCCTAAGTCTGGTCTCGGTTTTATCGACCAATTGCAACAACACTTAGCTACCAGCTGCGGTGAGATCGCTTCTATCCAAGGTCGCTTCTACGCCATGGACCGCGACAAACGTTGGGAGCGCGTGAAAGTGGCTTACGACTGTATCGTTAAGGGCGAAGGCAAAGCAGCAGAAGACATGCTCAAGGCCGTTGAGGAGAGCTATGCAGAGGGTGTAACCGATGAGTTTATCAAACCTATCGTACATGTGCGTGACGGCAAGCCAGTGGCTACCATCGAGGAGGGCGATGTAGTGATCTTCTTCAACTATCGCAACGACCGCGCCAAAGAGCTCACCATCGTGCTCACTCAACAAGACATGCCAGAGAATGGTATGACCACCATTCCTAACCTCCAATACTACTGCATGACCCCATACGATTCTTCTTTCCAAGGCTTGCACATCCTCTTCCCAAAAGAGAACGTACAAAACACCATGGGTGAGATCGTTAGCAACGCAGGCCTCAAGCAACTCCGTATCGCTGAGACCGAGAAGTTCGCACACGTGACCTTCTTCTTCAACGGCGGCCGCGAGGCAGAGTACGCAGGCGAGGAGCGTATCCTTATCCCTTCACCAAAGGTAGCTACCTACGACCTCCAACCTGAGATGTCTGCTCCAGAGGTGACTGAGGCACTCTGCGAGGCACTTGATACACAGAAGTACGACTATATCACCCTCAACTTCGCCAATGGCGACATGGTGGGTCACACAGGTGTGTATGCAGCTATCGAGAAGGCGGTTAAAACTATCGATGAATGCGTGGATAAAGTGGTGAATACCGCTCTCAAGAATGACTATGAGATCATTATCATCGCGGACCACGGTAACTGCGACAATGCTATCAATGCCGACGGTTCACCTAACACCGCGCACTCACTCAACCCAGTGCCATTCGTGTATGTGAGCAAAGAGCACACCGATGCGAAATTGGAAGATGGTATTCTCGCTGACGTGGCTCCATCCCTCTGCCACATCCTCGGCATCGAGCAACCAGCAGAAATGACAGGACATAACCTCATTAAGAATTAAGAATTATGGCACTTCAGTGTGGTATAGTAGGACTTCCTAATGTCGGCAAATCGACCCTCTTCAATTGCCTTAGCAACGCCAAGGCACAATCGGCGAACTTCCCTTTCTGTACGATTGAACCTAATGTAGGTGTGATCACCGTACCAGACGAGCGTCTCATCAAGCTTGGCGAGCTCTGCAAACCAGAGCGCGGTGTCATCCCAACCACCGTTGAAATCGTCGATATTGCGGGATTGGTGAAGGGTGCAAGCAAAGGCGAAGGACTTGGGAACAAGTTCCTCGCGAATATCCGCGAGACAGACGCCATCATCCACGTGCTCCGTTGCTTCGACGACGATAACGTGGTACACGTGGACGGCTCTGTGGATCCTATCCGAGATAAAGATATTATTGATGCAGAGCTCCAACTCAAGGACCTTGAGACCGTGGAGTCACGCATCCAAAAGATTGAGAAACAAGTGCGCGTCGGTGGCGACAAACAAGCCAAAGTGGCACTCGATGTACTTCTTAAGTACCGCGAAGCGCTCTCACAAGGCAAGTCTGCTCGCACCGTGGAACTCATCAACAAGGACGAAGAACTCGTGGCTAAAGAGACGATGCTTCTCACTAGCAAACCAGTCCTTTATGTCTGCAACGTGGACGAAAACTCTGCTGTCAATGGCAACAAATATGTAGAGCAAGTGCGCGAGGCTGTCAAGGACGAGAATGCACAAGTGCTTATCGTAGCTGCTAAGATTGAGAGCGAGATAGCCGAACTCGAGACTTACGAAGAGCGTCAGATGTTCCTCGATGAAATCGGACTAACTGAATCAGGCGTAAGTCGTCTTATCAAGGCTGCATACGCATTGCTTGAGCTCCGTACCTTCCTCACCGCGGGTAGCGACGAGGTGCGTGCATGGACTTTCAAGGCAGGTAGCAAAGCGCCTCAATGTGCTGGTGTCATCCACTCTGATTTCGAGCGTGGTTTTATCCGTGCTGAGGTCATCAAGTACGAAGATTATATCGCACTCGGTGGCGAGTCCGCTTGCCGTCAAGCAGGTAAACTCGGCATCGAAGGCAAAGAATACATCGTGCAAGATGGCGACATCATGCACTTCCTTTTTAATGTGTAATACAGACCGCGCTTTGCGCTACTAGAAGTCAGACCGTTGCACTGTCAGATCGCCCATTGGGCTGTCAGATATCCGACAGCGAGTGAAAGCGAGCGATCCGACAACGATAAGTGGTCCGACCTCTAACAGCGAAGCGTTCTAAAGAAATAACAATGTTCGAATTCTTAAACACTTGGCTTGCCAACGGCGGCTTTTGGGTAGCAATCCCGTTGATTATCTTAGGTTGTGCCGCACTCATTAAGGGTGCTGACTTCCTCGTGGATGGTGCTTCTGCTTTGGCAAAGAAATACGGCGTGAGCGACATCGTGATCGGTCTTACCGTTGTAGCGTTCGGCACCAGTATGCCTGAATTTGTAGTGAACATGGTAGCCGTAGGGCAAGGTAGCACGGAGATTGCTATCACGAATGTCCTGGGTAGCAATATCATCAATATCTTCGTGATTTTGGGCTTCACTGCACTTATTTACCCCATTTCATCGCAAAAATCCACTCGCCGTTTTGACATACCATTCAGTCTTCTGGCAGCTCTTCTTGTATTGCTCTTTGCGGTATATAACAGCCCATCGTGGTTGCAAATAGAGCATATATTCAATATGAATATTGCCGACCCAACCCTTAGCGACTTAGGCTCTATCCAAATGGGACAAGGCAATGGTGGATTTATTTCAGGTGTAGGTGGCAGTATTCTGCTTATCTTCTTCCTGATTTTCCTTTGGCATAACTTCAAAGGTATTGGTAGTGCCCCACAAACGGAGAGCAACGAAGAATACAAGCCTATGTCTGCAAAACGCGCCTTAGCATTAATTATCGGCGGTTTGATCGGCTTGGTCGTTGGTGGCGAGGTGATTGTCAAGAGTGCCACCTCTATCGCCCAATCGCTTGGCGTAAGCGATGCAATTATCGGTCTCACCGTAGTGGCTTTGGGTACATCGCTCCCAGAATTGGCAACCTCTTGCATGGCAGCTTTCAAGAAGAACTGCGATATTGCCCTCGGCAATGTCATCGGTAGCAATCTCTTCAACATTTTCTTCATCCTTGGTACAAGCGCATGCGTCAAAGCACTGCCTGGTTACCACGGATTGGAGACAGATGCAATGATGGCTGCTTTGGGTAGTGTCATGGTAATGCTCTTTGTGTATCTGACCAAGAAGCACGAGATCAAGCGTTGGCACGGAGCCATCCTCCTCCTCACCTACGCTGCCTACCTCACTTATCGTATCCTCAGCCTCTAACCACTAAACAGCAGCGAAGCGTTCACTAAACACTAAACAACATGCACCTCATACTAACCCTTCCCTTCCTCGGCACCGCCTTGGGCGCAGCCATGGTCTTCTTGCTACGAGGCAAGATGAGCGACCTGCTGCGTAAGTTGCTCTTGGGATTTGCATCGGGAGTGATGGTGGCAGCATCGGTATGGTCATTGCTCATCCCTAGTTTGGAGATGAGTGCCGAAGCAGGGGGCACCACTTGGTTACCCGCAGCGGTAGGATTCGTGTTAGGCATACTCTTTCTATTATTGCTCGACACCCTTATCCCTCACTTGCATATCGGAGCAGATCAGCCCGAAGGATTAACTCGCAACTGCCAATGGAAGCGCACCACCATGCTTTCGGTAGCAGTTACCCTGCACAATATCCCTGAAGGTATGGCTGTGGGGGTAATACTCGCCAGTGCCATGGCAGAAGGAAGTATGATACCTATGTCCGCAGCATGGGCATTAGCGATAGGTATTACTATACAGAACTTCCCCGAAGGTGCCATCCTCTCCATGCCTCTTCACTCAGAAGGTATGGGCAAGGGCAAAGCATTTGCAACAGGTGCATTATCTGGAATAGTCGAACCGATAGCGAGCATATTGACTATGCTACTTATCGGATTCATTTCCCCCGCCCTACCTTACCTATTGGCTTTCGCTGCGGGAGCGATGATGTATGTAGTGATTGAGGAACTTATCCCTGAAGCGCAAGCCGAACCGCACAGCAATATCCCTACGCTGGGATTCACCGCAGGGTTTGTACTGATGATGGTGTTGGATTACGCGTTATGAATTCCAGACTCTACCTTCGTACGAAGATGCGCCATAGTTTCATTGATATCAGCGAATTGAGAAATATCAATTGGTTCACCTATATGTAAACGCACGCGCGCGCGAGGATTAACAAATGCTTGTCCACTTGGCATAGCTTCGTAAAATCCTGTTAATGAAAGTGGAACTACTGGAAGGTTCAAATCCATTGCAATCTTAAACGCTCCCTGCTTAAAGCGCCCCATTTCACCTGTCTTTGTACGAGTTCCCTCTGGGAAGATTACAGTAGATATACCATCTACTAATTCTTTTTTTACAAGTTCCACACTTTGTAATGCTGCACGTGGATTGCTACGATCTACAAAAATATGACCAGCCACTGCACAAGCAGTTCCTACAAATGGAACCTTGCGCAACTCTTTTTTCATTAACCACTTAAAGTTATTTGGCAGCCAACCATACACAGCAAACACGTCTAAAAATGATTGGTGATTAGCTACAAACACATACGATTGCTTGGGATTGACGTGCTCCTTACCTGTCACTGTGATAGGCACAAGCAAAAACCAAAGCACGCTACGCGACCACAATACTTGTACCGTACGAGGCGCTTTACCATTCTTCCAAGGAAAGCAAATAATAGTAAAGATGGCAGTAAATAATGTAGCAATTATTACCAATGGAAAACCAATTAGATATTGGTAAAGGATGTAAAGGAATTTCATATAAAGTTGTATTATAAATTATAAAACTGTATTTAGAATTTTAGTTTATGCATAAATCCACGATAAAGGGCACATATGCGACGAATTTCATCCCATGTCTCATCGGGAAGTTTCGTACCCACGATCTCAACCACACGTCCTGCTGCAATTGTACCTATTTCACCGCAGCGACGCAAGTCAAAGCCATCGGATAAAGCGTGCAGAAAACCACCTGCATAAAGATCACCAGCACCTGTAGAATCAAGGCAATTAGATGTGATGGCACCAATATGATAGAGTTGCCCTCCCTGGCGTACATACGAACCACGTTTACCCACCTTTACAATCGCTATATCGCATTGTCCCGCAATGTTCTCAACCGATTCTTCTGGGTTGAGATGGGTATAAGCAAACGATTCATCTTCATTAGCAAAGACAATATCCACATATTTATATATAAGGTCTTTCAGAAATTGGTGGTTATCGTTTACTACATTGTAACTCGCAAGATCAAGCGAAACAGTGCAACCTTGCTCTTTAGCAGTTCGTAAAGCGGTTTCTATCAGTTCGTGATCCTGAACAAGATATCCCTCTACATGACAGATATCATATCCTACAAATGCTTCTTTTCGGATATCCTCTGCGTGGAGATCCGCAGCAGCACCAAGGTAAGTACAAAAAGTTCGTTCGCCATCAGGAGTAATCAATACGATACAACATCCTGACATAAGAGAAGAAGTAAGGAGGAGTGGTTTAACATTGTTTTTAATCAAGTCTTCACGATAAAAACTACCAACTTCATCACAACCTATTTTGCCAATAAAAGCCGCTTTTCCACCCAATTGGGCAATAGTAGCAACCGTATTAGAAGCACTACCTCCTGCTACAAGGTGCTTACGCACAGAAATAAATCGTTTTTGAATTTGTTCCAACTGCTCAGCATTGATAAGATTCATGCTCCCTTTTGGGAAACCAATTTCGCGAAGATCTCCTTCTGATACTTGTAGAAGAATATCTGTCAAAGCATTTCCTAAACCTAAAACTCGTTTCATTTTGTATTTTTGGGTTAAAATTTGCTATTTTTAAGCCTAAACATGGCTATTTTTGAGTCAAAAACAAAATTTTCTGCAAAGATAGTAATTTTTTTTGAAAAAAACTTGCTCATATAAAAAAAAAGTAGTACTTTTGCACCCGATTTCGGAAATGAAACGATTTACGAGGTCAAAAATACTGCTTCCTTAGCTCAGTCGGTTAGAGCATCTGACTGTTAATCAGGGGGTCCAAGGTTCAAGTCCTTGAGGGAGCGCGAGTGTGATAGTTCAAAAGACTATCACACTTTTTTTTGTATCGTAAGATTTCAACCATTCACTCATAACAGGTAAATAGAACGTATTTTTCTTAATCGCAAAAAAAATGGCATATTTTTTGCAGTACCTATTATTGCAATGATAAAAACATACAACTCATTTATTATATTTTTAGGAGCTTGGTTTGGACTTAGCCCCCTACATTTGTATGCAAAACCTAAAAACAACACTCCTGACTCACTGCAAGTTCTTCGTATTAAAGTAGGTGAAGTGGCCTTTGACATGCAAAAAGTAGAGGGTGGTTTATTTATTATGGGTGGCACCCCTGAGCAACATAACGAAGTGATTTCTACCGATTTACCTACTCATACTGTTTCCTTGCACACATACTATATTGGCACTACAGAAGTAACACAAGGCCTATGGCAAGCTATCATGCCAGAGTGGTACATTAGCGATGAGTGGAATATTCCTAATCAGCCTATTACAGACATCACTTGGTATGATTGCCAAGAGTTTATACGTCGATTGAATAATATCACGGGCTTGCCTTTCCGTTTACCGACAGAAGCAGAATGGGAATTTGCAGCACGCGGGGGAAATATTAGTCGGGGCTATCGTTTTGCGGGTGGAAACAAAATAGAAGATGTAAGTTGGGGATTGAGCAATGCTGGTTTTAGGAAACATAATGTGGGTGAAAGAAAGCCAAATGAACTAGGATTGTACGATATAACCGGCAATGTAAGTGAATGGTGTTCAGACTGGTATGGGATGTACCATCTAGGTACAGATCCCAACCCACAAGGAGCAAAGGAAGGCGAACTGAAAGTAGTTCGGGGCGGAAGTTTTGATAATTGCAAAGATAATAGCTACCTCTCTCGCAGAGAATATTACAATCCAAACGAAGCCATGAACTATTGTGGTTTTCGATTGGCATTAACGTTACCAAATGAGCAATCTAAACAAGTAGCCAAAGAGCCAACAATTACGAAAAAACTGAAAATCAACAATTTGCGTATTCGTTTTCGTCTTGTTGCAGGAGAAACACCTTTTTATATTTCGGAAGAACCAATCAATCAGCGTATTTGGCAAAAAGTTAACGGCTTGCCATTAGATGAAGCATGGTCGAAAGTTGTGGTAGATAAGACGAATAACGAATGGAATGAGTTTTTAGAACGATGCCGTAGAATGAGTGGCAATGAAGTTTGTTTTGCAAAAGAAGCAGAAGTGAATCAAGCAATAATGATGGGTGTGACACAGGAACCTAAATTGAACGCGAAAAGACAAAAGCGTTGGGAAAAAGACACTCGAAGCATTCAGCGTCACCGCCGAAGAGCAGAAAAAGCACAAAAATGGGCAGACTTGGTTGGAGTTAAGATAAAAACTATAGATGATCCAACACTACAAATCTATACCAATCAAGACAAAGATCCAAATCCTAGATGGCTAGTGATAAGGTAAGAAAATAAGACTATTCAAGTATTTTGTGAAAAATGGTAAAGAAAAACAAGTTTTTCTTGCATTTTCACATTTTTTTTTGTACCTTTGCACGATTTTGGAGATTTTGAGCAAAAAGTTCGAAAATTATAACACCTAAATATATTAATAAAGAAACATGGGACTATTTTCGTTTACGCAAGAGATTGCTATCGATCTCGGAACAGCTAACACCATCATCATTTGTGATGACAAAGTGGTGGTAGATGAGCCATCTGTAGTAGCTATCAGCGCTGCTGATCGTAAGATGGTGGCAGTAGGTCGTAAGGCACAACAAATGATTGGTAAGGGTGGTACGCTGATTAATACCGTTCGCCCACTCCGTGATGGTGTGATTGCAGACTTCTATGCCTGCGAGATGATGATTCGCGGAATGATTAAGATGATTCCAAAGCAAAACAAGTTATTTACTCCTAACATTCGCATGGTAGTATGCATCCCTTCGGGTAGTACTGAAGTTGAAATTCGTGCGGTACGCGATAGTAGTGAACACGCAGGCGGACGCGATGTTTATATGATCTATGAGCCAATGGCAGCAGCAATCGGTATGGGTATTGATGTGGAAAGTCCAGAGGGTTGCATGGTAGTAGATATAGGTGGTGGTACCACTGAGATTGCTGTGATTTCACTCGGCGGAATCGTAGCAAACAAATCTATTAAGGTGGCTGGTGATGACTTAAATGCGGATATTGTGGAGTATATGGGGCGTATGCACAACTTGCGTATTGACGAGCCTACTGCAGAGCGCATCAAGATGAAAGTTGGTAGTGCTTTGCCTGAATTAGAGGACGCTCCAGAGGATTATATGGTAATTGGTCCAAATAAAGTGACTGCATTGCCAATGCAAGTGCCTGTAAGCTATCAAGAGATTGCACACTGCTTGGAGAAGAGCATCGCAAAGATAGAAAATGCTATTCTTCAAGCACTAGAAGCTACCCCACCAGAGTTATATGCTGATATCGTAAAACGCGGAATCTACTTGACTGGTGGTGGTGCACAGTTGCACGGACTGAGCAAGCGCTTGACAGATAAGATTACTATTCCTTTTCACGTTGCAGAGGATCCATTGCACGCTGTGGCTCGTGGAACAGGAGTGGCACTGAAGAATGTGAACAATTTTGGCTTCTTGATTCGATAAATGCGAAACTTGATACAGTTTTTACTACGCTATAGCAACTTCCTAATATTCTTGATATTGGAAGTTGTTGCGTTTATACTGATATGCACCTGTAATGAATATCAGCAGAGTGCTGCATGGTCAGGCGCAAATCGAATGGTGGCAGGAATAAACAATATCAAGACTAATGTAGCGGAGTATTTTGGTCTACGTGCTATTAATACAGAATTAGCAGAAGAGAATGCTCGTCTAAAAGCCGAGTTAATGTTGCTAGCTAATAATGTAGAGGTTGCAACCGAACGTGATAGTGGGTATGTGTATAGTCATCTAGACTGGGAATATATACCCGCCAAAGTAATTGGGACAAGCATAAACAAACAGCATAACTATTTGACAATCAACAAAGGATTGCGCGATAGCATAAAGGTAGATATGGGTGTAATAGGCGCTAATGGTGTAGTAGGAATAGTGAGTGCTGTAGGTGAAAAATATGCATTAGTAGTACCAGTTATCCACACAAAAATCAGCATTAGTAGTCGCTTAAAAAGCAATGGTCAGATAGGTGGAACAGCGTGGAATGGTCGGAATTACAGGTTTGTTAATTTGACCGAGATGGCGCGGCACGTGGTAGTGAATAAAGGAGATACAGTAGTAACAAGTGGCTTGACAACCGTCTTTCCAGAAGGCGTGATGGTAGGTATCGTCGCAGAAACAGAATTGGGTGCAGGAGATAATTACCACCAAACGACAGTAGAATTGAGTACCGATTACAAGGCTCTAAAATACGTACAAGTACTACGTAATGAAAACGCAAACATGACTACTGATAAAATTGGAAAACACAATGGTATGGATTAAGCAAATAGTACAAGCGTTAGTGATAGTACTGCTGCAAGTGCTATTGTTTAACCACCTGCAAATTGCTGGTTGGGGATTTTCAATGGTATATGTATTGATACTGATGAATCTGCCCGTACAAATACCACGCTGGTTAGAAATGTTCATAGGTGCAGCCGTGGGCTTGATATTTGATATATGGAGCAGCTCATTAGGCGTGAATATGGCTGCATGTATAGCATTTAGCTTCTTACGCCCAATATTACTGGGATATGTGTTGCAGGATGTGGAACGGGTAAAAGGTGAAGTCTGCAGCTTAAGTATCGGCAGAATTGACTATGTAAAATGCTTGGTATTCCTAGTAGTGATACATCACCTAATGGTGTTTGCTTTAGAGGCATGGAGCTGGCATAACTGGTGGATAGTTCTACTACAAACGTTGCTTAGCAGCGTGCTGACTATTTTGATTATCATGGGATATGATATCTTTAAGCAATGATTAATGACCCTAATTATAATCGGCGATATGTGATAGCGGGCATTGCAGTATTGGTGGTGCTCACATATATTGTACGATTATTTATTTTGCAGGTCATTGACCAATCTACTCAAGGAAAAGCCGAAACCAACGCGCAGCTGCGGCAGACTATATATCCTTCACGCGGACTTATTTACGACAGAAATGGCGAGTTGCTGGTGGCAAATCAGCCTATCTACGAGGTGACCATAATTGTCAGAGAGATGCAAAATAGCGCTTTTGATACGCTGAGTTTTTGCGAGAAGTTGAGAATTACCCCTATTGAGTTTGAAGAGCGCATGCAGAACATGATGAATTCTCGTAAGAATCGCGGATTCTCACGTTATTCTCCACAAGTCTTTATGGATCAATTGCGCCAAGAGGAAGTGGCTGCATTGCAACAAGAGTTGTATAAGTATGCAGGTGTAGATATACGTTGTAGGACTTTGCGCGATTATATGTATCCGATTGCTTCTCATGTACTGGGAAGTGTGGGAGAAGTGAACCAGCGGGATTTGGAAAAGGATTCCTATTATAGCGCAGGAGACTATTCAGGACGGGATGGAATCGAGCGAACGTATGAACAAGAACTTCGCGGAGAAAAAGGAGTGAAGATATTAATGCGTGACTCGCGCGGACGTATTCAGGGACCCTATCAGGAGGGGAAATTAGATAGAGATGCTGTGACTGGTAATGATTTGCATTTGGGTCTAGATATCCAAACGCAGTTGTTGGCAGAACGATTGATGCAGGGCAAAGTAGGTAGCGTAGTGGCTATAGAACCACAAACGGGCGAAGTGTTAGCGCTAGTGAGTTCTCCAAACTGGGACCCTCGCACATTGGTAGGTCAAGAGCGTTCGAAGAACTACCAAGCGCTATTGAGAGACGCACACAAACCGCTGATGAATAGAGCTACCCAAGCACAATATGCGCCAGGTTCCACCTTTAAGATATTGCAAGCATTGGTGGGGTTGCAGGAAGGGATTATCACTACCAGAACGCAATATACATGCAATGGGCAAACGTCATATCCTATCAAATGTACGCACGATCATGGTAGCCCTGTGGATTTGGAGGAAGGTATTGAGCAGAGTTGCAATCCCTATTTTTGGGCGATGTATAAAGACTTGCTCCAGCAAGATGGGTATAGTGATGATCATGCTGAATTTAAGGGGCGTTATCAAACATGGCGTGATCATGTGATGAGTTTTGGACTAGGTAAAAAGTTTGATGATACCGATATCAGCGAACAAGCGAAGGGAGCTGTTCCATCGATTGCGTTGTATGATAAATTGTATGGAAAGAAGGGGTGGAAAGCGATCACGATTCGTTCTCTTTCGATTGGACAAGGAGAGATCTTGGTAACACCGCTTCAATTGACCAATCAGACAGCTGCTATAGCAAATAAGGGATACTATATTACTCCTCACTTGAATAAGAATGACTCGATGAAATCGAGGATTCATTACACTTCGATTGACGCAAAACATTTTGATGTTGTGCATCGCGGTATGGCGCGTGTGATGACCGAAGGTACGGGTAAGTGGTATAACGTGCCAGAATTGCAGATTTGTGGAAAGACAGGTACGGTGCAGAATCCTCATGGAGAAGACCATGCATTGTTTATTGGTTTTGCTCCACAGGATAATCCGCAGATAGCGATAGCAGTTGCTGTAGAGAATGCAGGTTTTGGTTCCACGTGGGCATGCCCGATAGCTACACTGTTGATGGAACAGTATTTGACCGGTGAAATCAAGCGAAATTGGCTATATGACCGCATGGTAAATGCGAATTTGATAGATAAAGCAGATGAGGAATAACAGAAGTATCATATCGGGTATTGACTGGTGGACAATAGGATTGTTCCTCGTGATTGCGCTATTTGGTTGGCTGAATATCTATGGTTCGAGTTATTCGTTTGACCAAACGAATATCTGGGACTTCTCCAACCGTGCAGGAAAGCAATTGGTTTGGCTGGCGACTGCCGTTGTGATGGGAGGAATCATAATGATGATAGAGGAGAAGGCTTATGATGTGTTGGGATATATCTTCTATGGAGTGATGATTTTGCTATTGATCGCTACACCTATCTTTGCGCGAGATATCAAGGGTTCATTGTCCTGGTTGACGATAGGTCCGATTAGTTTGCAACCCGCTGAGTTCGCCAAATGTTTCACAGCGATAGCAATAGCCAAATATATGAGTAGGTATGGATATAAA
Organism: uncultured Bacteroidales bacterium; assembly: GCA_937901225.1. Classification (GTDB taxonomy): domain Bacteria; phylum Bacteroidota; class Bacteroidia; order Bacteroidales; family Paludibacteraceae; genus Colicola. The sequence continues at coordinate 15,115 of CALCGX010000101.1, forward strand.
GTGCGAGATTTGCGCGATTTGACCGTACCTTTTTTACTGATGGGAGTACCGATGTTGATCATTATGGTAGCACAGCGTGAGACCGGTTCGGCACTGGTATTTATCTCTTTTTTGTTGGCTTTTTATCGCCAAGGTATGACGGGATATGTATTAAATTGGGGAGTTGCGAGTATATTACTCTTTATATTAGTGATTCGTTTTGGCGAGATGGCATTACCTTTTGGAACGGGTAATCTGGGAATATTGATAAGCACAACAGTAATCCATATGATAGTGCTGGGATTGCTGATTGCTAAGGAAAAAGAGTTGCATTCTGGCATTATTATGGCTCTAGGCGTAGTGGCTTGCTATGGAATAGGATTGCTGGTAAATATATGGATAGCGGTTAACTTTAATTATATAGCGATCGCTAGTTTGGCATTTGTAGCTATTTATTTATTGCTACAAGCACTGAAACAACGCAAGAGCAGTATGGGATGGATAGTGGGTTTTGTGTTGGTTTCTACCCTACTATGCCAAGGTTGTGACTTTGCGTTCCACAAGATATTGCAGCCACACCAGCGTATCCGTATTGAGGTTTTGCTAGGAATGAAAGATGACCCTCACGGAGCGGGATATAATGTGAATCAATCGTTGATAGCGATAGGTTCGGGTCAAACTACGGGTAAAGGATTTTTGCAAGGAACACAAACTAAACTTAAGTTCGTACCAGAGCAAGATACCGACTTTATCTTCTGTACGGTAGGAGAAGAATGGGGATTTCTGGGGTCGGCAGGCTTGTTATTATTGTATTTAGCATTGATATTACGAATCATATATATTGCAGAAAGACAGCGTGATAAGTTCAGTACGATATATGCATATTGCGTGGCGGGTATATTATTGTTCCACGTGACAATAAATATAGGTATGGTATTGGGATTGTTACCTGTGATAGGTATTCCATTGCCGTTCTTCAGTTATGGTGGGTCTTCGCTGTGGGGCTTCACGATACTGCTGGCGATTATGCTAAGACTGGATGCTGCGCGCGTGAATAAAATGCAAGGATAAAGATGGCAGAGCATAATATCATAGGGCAGAAGGGTGAGGAGATTGCTTGTGAAGCCATGCGAAAGAAGGGATTTCGGGTGGTAGATACCAACTGGAAATTTGGGCATCTAGAGATGGATGTAATAGCTGTGAGCAAGAAGGAGATAGCTTTTGTGGAGGTGAAGACACGTACAAGTTTATTTGGAGGGAAACGCCCAGAGGAGTATGTGGATGAATTGAAGCGGAGACGGATGGCGGCTGCGGCAAATGCGTATATCAAGTTTCACAAGATAGAATTGGCGCCACGATTTGACATTATTGGTATTTCGATGGATCCTAATACCTATGAGGTGAAGGAACTTACCCATTTGGAGGATGCTTTTTTGCCTCCACAACGAACGATTGGCAAGAGCAGTTTCAGCGGACAAGGCAGATGGAAGCATAGAAATAGAGTAATTGGCAGATAAGTGATTGATTATATGGAATTTAAGTACGATATTATTGTAGTAGGTGCAGGACACGCAGGCTGCGAGGCAGCCAGCGCTGCTGCTCGTATGGGTAGCAAGACGTTGCTCATCACGATGGACATGAATAAAATTGGTCAGATGAGTTGTAATCCTGCCGTGGGTGGAATAGCTAAAGGTCAGATAGTCAGAGAGATAGATGCAATTGGTGGACAGATGGGTATTGTGACGGATAGAAGTGCTATTCAGTTCCGTATGCTCAATCGCAGCAAGGGTCCAGCTATGTGGAGTCCTCGCAGTCAAAGCGATAGAAAATGCTTTATTGAGGAGTGGGTGAAGATATTGACTACGACTCCAAACTTAGACATCTGGCAAGATACCGTCATGGAGTTAGTGAGCAAAGATGGTCAAGTGTATGGAGTGAAGACATTGTTGGGTGTGGAGATGCAAGCCAAGGCAGTTATTTTAACCAATGGTACATTTTTGAATGGTTTGCTGCATTTTGGAAAGACACAGATAGAAGGTGGGCGTATATCCGAACCTAGTAGTTTTGGTATTACAGAGCAATTGCGTCAAATGGGCTTTGCTACGGATAGAATGAAGACAGGTACGCCAGCTCGTGTAGATAAGAGAAGTATTGATTTTTCGCAATTGACGGAGCAGTTGGGAGATGAGGATAATCATCAATTCTCGTATTTGGATACGGTACAGCGACAACTGAAACAAATGAGTTGTTGGATTACCTATACTAACCAAGAGACACATGAGGTATTGCGTAGTAGATTAGCCGATTCACCATTATATAACGGACAGATACAGAGTATTGGTCCAAGATACTGTCCAAGTATTGAGACGAAGATTGTGACTTTTGCGGATAAGGATATGCACCAGTTGTTCTTGGAACCAGAGGGAGTGGATTCGAATGAGTATTATATCAATGGTTTCTCCTCTTCCCTACCCTGGCAGATTCAGTGGCAAGCATTGAAAACAGTTAAGGGATTAGAGAACATCGTTCTCTACCGACCAGGATATGCGATAGAATACGACTTCTTTGACCCTACTCAGTTGCTGCACACATTAGAGACAAAGAAGGTGAAGAATCTCTTCTTTGCGGGCCAGATTAATGGTACTACTGGTTATGAAGAAGCTGCGGGTCAAGGATTGGTTGCTGGTATCAATGCGCATCAAAATATCACAGGTGGAGCGCCATTTACACTGGCAAGAGACGAGAGTTATATAGGTGTATTGATTGATGATTTGGTAAATAAGGGTGTGGATGAGCCATACCGAATGTTTACTTCAAGAGCGGAGTATCGTATTCTGCTTCGCCAAGATAATGCCGATGCTCGACTGACAGAGAGAAGTTATAAGTTGGGATTGGCAGATGATTATCGTTTGTCTTTGCTCAAGAGCAAACAGGAGGGTGAGCAAGCATTGACAGAGATGTTGCGCATTACTTCCGTAAAAGCCAAAGATATCAATGCCTATTTGAACCAAATGGGCTATGGCGACTTGCTGCAGACTTGTAAATTGATAGATATAGTAGCTCGTCCTAATGTAACGATTATGGGATTGGCAGATGCTTTGCCTGAATTGAAAGAGAAGATAGAAACACTGGGAGTAAGGAAAGAGGAGATTGTAGAGAGTACGGAAATCAATATCAAGTATAAAGGATATATCGAGCGTGAGAAATTGGCAGCAGATAAACTGAGAAGATTGGATAATATCCGATTACCAAAGGACTTTGACTACAATAGCGTGCAATCGCTCAGTACAGAAGCCAGACAAAAACTAATCCGTATTCAGCCTAATACAATTGGAGAAGCAAGTAGAATACCTGGAGTTAGCCCTAATGATGTGAGCGTATTACTGGTGCTGATGGGACGATAACTGTTTAGGGTTTAGTGTTTAGAGAGTTGTTTCACGTGGAACATTGATTGAATTAACTAACAACTGAGGTATATTAATCAGATAATTAATAACAATAAAAGATATGAAACACGAAGAAGTGCTCGCGGCTATTCGCGATGTAAAGGATTTTCCTGTACCAGGAATTATTTTTAAAGACATTACTACCGTATTGAGTAATCCAGAATACTTGAAATGGATGAAAGATGAAATTGTGAATTTGTATCGTGCATACGGGATCACCAAGGTGGTAGGTATTGAATCAAGAGGATTTATACTGGGTCCTGCTGTAGCAATGGATTTGGGTGCTGGATTTGTGCCTGTGCGTAAACCTGGTAAATTGCCAGCTGAGACTATTGAAGTGAGCTATGCAAAGGAGTATGGAGCAGATACCATTCAGATTCATGCAGATGCATTGTGTGAAGATGATGTAGTTCTGTTGCATGATGATTTGTTGGCTACTGGTGGATCTATGGCTGCTGCGTTGGAATTGGTAAGAAAGTTTAATGTAAAGAAGGTATATATCAACTTTATTATTGAGTTGGACTTCTTGAATGGTCGCAAGGCTATTGGTGATGATGTAGAGATTAGTAGCTTGCTGAGCTGCTAAGCTTAGAATAAGGAGTAAAGAATAAGGAGCAAAGACAAGTTAGTGGTGAAAGATTAAGCACTATTAATTTGTAATTTGCTCCGATTTTATCGGAATATATGTCTAAAAATCCACATATACAAGAGATACTTCGACGGTTGCCTGAAAAACCTGGAGTGTACCAATACTTTAATGAAGTAGGGGATGTGATATATGTGGGTAAAGCGAAGAATCTGAAACGTAGGGTAAGTAGCTACTTTCATAAAGAGCAGGATCGCTACAAGACCAAATTACTAGTTAAAAGCATAGCTGATATTAAATATGTGGTGGTAAATAGTGAGCAGGATGCGTTTTTGCTCGAAAATAACCTTATTAAGCAGTATCAACCCCATTATAATATCCTACTGAAGGACGGAAAAAGTTACCCTAGTATTTGTATTACGAGAGAGGAATATCCTAGGATATTTAAGACTAGGAAGATTATTAAGGGCATAGGAGATTACTATGGACCTTATACTTTTGGATATACTTTGGACTTGGTTTTAGAGTTAATACATAAGCTCTACCCTATTCGCACATGCGCTATGCAAATGAATAAAAGTAGCGTTGAAATGGGGAAATATCGCGTGTGTCTGAAGTATCATTTGGGTAATTGCTGCGGTATTTGTGAGGAAAAAGTAAGCAGAGAGAAGTATCTGGAATATATAGAAGCTGCTCGTAAGATTATTAAGGGTGATGCGCAAGAAATCAGCAAACAGATCGAGGCAGAAATGATGGAAGCGGCTATGTCGATGCGCTATGAAGAAGCAGGCCGATTGAAAGAAAAGCTCGAATTGATCGAGAATTTCAAGAGTAAAACGGTCATTACGAACTCACACGCAGGCGATGTGGATGTCTTCGGATACGATGAAATGGGGCAAAGTGTATATATCAGCATGCTGCATGTGCATAGGGGAAGTGTTGTACAGGGACAGACGATTGAGTACAAGAAGCAATTGGATGAGACAAGAGAGGAAGTGTTGGCGATGGGTATTTACGAATTGCGAGAGCAATTAGGAAGTACAACGAGAGAGGTGATTGTTCCGTTTATTCCGGAGATAATTGATGAAAATCTGCATGTGAATATCGCTTTGGGAGGAGACAAAAAGAAGCTACTGGATTTGGCGATGCAGAATGTGCAGCAGTATAAGAAAGACCGAATTAAACAAGATGATAAACTGAATCCTGACCAAAGAGCTGCCCGTATTCTGGGTGGGTTGCAAAGTTTATTAGGGCTTCCTAATCTACCGATGTGGATAGATAGTTTTGATAACTCGAATACGCAAGGCAGTAATGCCGTAGCGGGTTGTGTGGTGTTTAAGAAAGGAAAAGCGTGCAAGAGCGAGTATAAGAAGTTTGAGATCAAGACAGTGGAAGGTCCCGATGACTACGCGAGTATGAGGGAGGTTGTGAGGAGAAGATATACCCGTTTGATGGAAGAAGGTAGTCCCCTACCAGACTTGATTATTGCCGATGGTGGACTAGGACAGATGAGTGCTATTCGTGAGGTAGTGGAAGGAGAGTTGGGTTTGCTGATTCCGATTGCCGGATTGAAGAAAGACAACAAACATAGGACGAATACCCTACTCTATGGCGAGCCTGTTCAGGAGTTTGGTATGAAAGTGACGGATGAAATTTTCCGTCTGATGGTCGAGATACAGGATGAGGTGCATAGATTTGCTATCAGTTACCACAAAAAGAAGCGTAGCAAGGCGCAAATAAAGAGCGAACTAGATGATATTCAGGGAGTTGGAGCGGTTACAAAGCAAAAGATACTGCAACGCTTCGGCTCTGTGGTGCGTGCTAGAAGCGCCAAATTGGAAGAATGGATTGATTTGCTCGGAAGTCGCTCTGGCACAAAGCTTTACGAGTATTTTAATGGCAAAATAACGCTCTGAGAATTGAATATTTTTGAGGAGCGTGGAACAAGACACAAGCAAAATGATGTGTTTTGAAGAAAAAATAACAGTCGTTTGTAATATTTTCTTTTTCTCATTTGTCTAATGGGTGTAGTCGCAATGAAGCGAACTGAAAACGATTTGTTAAACTTATTAAATTTTATTTTATGGGTGAATTTATGCATGGGTTAGTTCCTATTGTTGGAGTGTTGTTGCTTTTTGGTGGAATACCTGGAATCATTTTGACGGGTGTGATTATGTATCTCAAAAATCGTCGTCACAAAGTGGAGGAACAAAGTAAACTCATCTCTCAGATGATTGAGAAGAGCGAAGCATCTAACCTTGATTTTAAGGCCATGGCAGAGGCACTGAACACATCTGACAGTAAAAAGAAGACTACCAAAATGGCAGTGTTGAAACATCTGGAGTATGGTGCTTTATCATCACTGGTAGGATTGTTCGTGTTGCTCTATGGAGTGTTTGCTACAGTGAATAAGGCTGTTATCATTGGCGGTTTGCTGCTGACTATTGGTGTAGCATTCTTAGTGATGTTCTTTGTGTCAAAGAATTATCTCAAGAAAGAGATTGAGAAAGAAGAAAAAGAGCTTGCTGAAAAAGCGTAAACTGCGTTTGTTTGTCTGTCTGACTTATTTTTCAAAATCACTTGTTTTTCATCATTCTATGGATAAGCAGCAGTTTATTTCCGCCATTGGCGGCATGCAGGAGTCCCTTCGGAGATTCCTGCTTGTGCTGACTCATGGCGATGAAGAACTGGCTAATGATCTTGCACAAGAAGCCATACTGAAGGCATATTTGCATTGTGCTACCTTTGAACAGAAATCGGCTTTGCAGACATGGGTGTTTCGGATTGCCTATAATGAATACCTTAACGAGCAGAATAAGTACTGGAATACCCATCGCGTGGCAGTAGAAAACTACGAGAGTGTTGATACGGAAGTAGCGAGTGAACAGACTGATTCGACTTTTCGCTATGAGCCACTGTATCAAGCGATTGACCAACTGCCGAAGCAAGAGAAAGCTGTGGTAATACTGTATTATTTGGAAGAAAAAAGTATTCGAGAGATTAGTAAAATTACTGAGATAACGGAAACCTATCTTGCTGTGATGTTGTTTCGAGCAAGGAAGAAGCTGAAGGCAATTTTGAGTCAAGAATAAGGAACAAGGAACTAAGACGAATATGATAACCAATACTAAAATAAAAAAGCGTTTGCGTGCGAGTGCTCCGCAAGTAAAAGATAATGAGGCGTTTATGGCGGATACGATTCGTCAGATAAATCTCATGCCATCGCCCAGTAGCGAGTTGCAAGAGAGTTTGCGCAGGTATACGATGTTAGAGCGGTTGGCCATGCAAATGGACGCAGTTCGCTGGTTACTCGTTGGTGGAACAGGAAGTGTGGCTGTTGGATATACGGTTTTTAGCCATTTAGAGGCGATTCTAACGGCTATTTCGGCTTGGATAGTGGTGTAAAATTGTTACTATATATAAATTTATTGTGATTTTTTGAGGAGTGCGGAAGAAGCCAATAAAAAATAGGGGATTAATAAACCCCTATTTTATTAACAATAAAGCAATCTAATATAAAAATACTTTCTTGCTAAGAATATATTGTTTTGTTATTCGCTGAGACGTTTGAAAGTTAAAATCACCGTAATATCAATATCACCAACCTTGGTTTCTTCAACATAACTTGCAGAAAGTATCAAATTCTCCGATGTAAGAGTATCAACCTTGAAGTGATCTGTTTCGTACAATGCAGCATAAGAGGTAGTTAACGTGTTATTAGATAGTGTATAGTCATAGGTTTTATCACCTATTGTCAGTATATTTAACTCGTCAAATTTCCATGTTTGTCCTTTGTACGAATCAAGGTCTTCACCACCTCCATCATACTTCAAAATTGCTTCCATACACTCCCATGTGCCAGCAATTGTTGGCTCTGGAGTTTGTTCAGGCTTTTCCTCACAAGAAGTAAACAACATTGGCACAATAGCTATTAGCATCATTGCAACTAAAAATTTGATTTTTTTCATAACTTTATATTTTAAATACTTTTAATTAGAACTTCATTATTCTCCAATTATCTTTGCAAAGATACAATATTTGTTTTATTTGACCAAATTTTTTGCTTCATTTTTTACAATTTTACGAAAAATGTATTTTTTTTGTTTGTCTCAAAAAAAAGTAGTATCTTTGCAAACAATTTTGTTTTAATTACAAATCATGCTGAACGTATCATTTGTTCTATATCAACCTAATTGGAAGCAAGTCGCTGATTTAACAGAAGTTATATTGCAACTTGATAAGGTAAACCATGTATATTGGATAGACAATTCTCCACTAGAACAATACCATTTGCCGCTTCAATCCTCCAAAATCACATACCACCATAATGCTGATAACCTGGGTTATGGTGCAGCCCATAATATTGCAATACGAGAATCAATTTATGATGATGTCCCATATCATTTGGTTGTTAATTCGGATATAGTTTTGACTGCTGAAGCATTAGAAACAATGTTAACCTTCATGATTCAACATTCTGAAGTAGGCAGTTTAATGCCTAAAGTTGTTTATCCAAATGGCCAATTACAATATCTGTGCAAATTATTACCCACTCCTATTGATGTGTTTGGAAGACGTTTTCTGCCGAAAAGGTTGATCAATCGTCGCAATCAAACATACGAAATGCGTGCTTCTGGCTATGACAAACTAATGAATGTTCCGTATCTCAGCGGTTGTTTTATGCTATTACGCACAAAGGCCGTGCAACAAGCAAAACTTTTTGATGAGCGCTTCTTCATGTACCCAGAGGATATGGATCTTACTCGTCGTATACACAGAAATTATCTTACCATCTATTTCCCGCACGCAACAATCATTCACAACCATGAGAAAGCATCTTATAAGTCGCTGAAGATGTTGTGGATACACGCAGTGAACATGTGTAAATATTTCAACAAATGGGGCTGGTTCTGCGATAAAGAGCGCGATTTGTTCAACGAAACTGCCATCAAGGAATATTTATAACTCCTAAATTAGACCAATAGAAAATATACTATTAGTTAATCGTCGTTTGGTAATAATATACTACGCACAAAAGGGGCTACCACTTGGTAGCCCCACTATATTGTGGTTAATCAAATGCGCTTAAAGAGCGTTAGTGTGCAAAGCCAAGCTTGATTTCAAGTTTGCAGCTTTGTTGCGGTGGATGATGTTGCGTTTAGCCAACTTATCCAACATTGAGCTTACCTTTGGAAGGAGAGCCTCTGCTGCAGCCTTGTCAGTTGTAGCACGCAAAACGCGAACTGCGTTGCGAGTTGTCTTTGCATAATAATGGTTGTGAGCCTTACGGGTAGCCGTTTGGCGAATGCGCTTCAAAGATGATTTATGATTTGCCATCTCTTAAATGTAATGTAATTTAGTTTGTTATACTTGTCGTTATCTGTAGTGCCACGGGGAATCGAACCCCGCTTTAGAGAATGAAAATCTCTTGTCCTAACCGATAGACGATGGCACCATTTTCTCCTTTATGGGCGAAAATCGACTGCAAAGGTACTACCTTTTTTTGAATTGTGCAAATATTTTGCAAGAAAAAGCATATTTTTTCAAAAAAAATTGCATATTTCCGCAGAAAGCAGTACCTTTGTAGCCGAAAAAGATAACAAAGAATATGAAAAAACGCATTTTTTACATATTTTTACTATTTGCAATAATACCCACTATTGCTATAGCTCAAGAGGACAGAAATTCTTTACCTGATTTGCAGACTGCAAATGCAGATTTTTTTGATCCAACTCGCAAAGACAAACCAGAACAAGTGTACAAGTTCTCTGCTCCATGGCGATTTGAAGTCGGCTATGCCCAGCTGAATCATCGTACGCAGGATACCTCTGCTATCTATTTACATGGCTTGCGCATTGGTGCGACGGTAGATTTTGTTCTTCCATACAATTTTAGTTTGCAAACAGGTGCATTGGCCACATTCACTTACGGCAGAAACAACCAACATTGGCCTTCAATGACTGAAGAGAGTGCGCAATATAACATCATGCAGCACGATGTGCTTCAACTCCAACTTTCCATTCCCGTGCGCGCGTACTACAATATTACATTATGGAAACAACTACGCATGTTTTTCTACGCAGGTCCACAGTTGCAAATAGGCTTGACCAACTACGATGCGATTACCAACAAGACCTCTGAGCAGACTTCACAATGGCTTGAACAACAGGGATTTCCTGTAAAATCATACGAGCGTTATATGGCCCATGAGCTCTACCGTACCAATATCCAGTTTGGATTAGGTGGTGGTCTTGAATGGGATAGATATCGTTTGCAAGCTGGTTATGATTTCGGATTAAACAATATTCTTCGCACACCTATTCTCCCTAAACAAAAAATGCATGAATGGGGATGGATGTGCACGTTCTCATACCAATTATAACGGTATAAAGACAACTTAAATATTAAAGTACATGCGCATGCCTTGTCAAGGGCATGCGTTATTTTTGTTCATAGCGGGCGATTTGAGCTGTAGCCACGCGTTGCATTTGTTCCAAACGATTGATATCTTTCATCAGCCAGCCCAGTTGGTAGGTATCCGAAAGCGCCTCTTTTTCTTGTTCGTTGAGATAATACACCCAATTATGCGTAGGTTTATCGCCTTTACCTTCCACTCGGATACGAGCATCATGATGAGCGCTAATAAAATTGAGCAAAGAGAGTGCACTTTCATCTTCCAGAGTCATAACTTCGTGATGAGCGCCGTCTTGAAAATGGTGATTATGTCCTTGATATACAGATTCTTCGCCACCGGCACTAAGAACAACAGATTGCTGATTCATTTGCGCATTGCCGTAGTAATAACTCTTCACGAACGTTTGACGATCATCTTGGACATAAGCTTGGAGAAAATTACGGGAGGTATTGCTGCCTGTGCTGAGTAGGCGATGGACATACTTGCCGTGATCTTCATATTTGGCATTCTTCTCATATTTAAAGCGTTTGATAAGTCCATCCACTTGCTCCAATAATGGAGGCAAGAGGGTGTCGGTGTATGCCAATGTGCGTTGTGCTTCGAGATATGTAATACTATCTTCCAATGCCTTAGCAAGACGGCGTTGTGCAACTTGTTTAGGATAAGTGACATGCAGAGAATCCAGCACAATACGCGCTTGACGCCATTGCCCACTATCTACGAGTGTTTGTGCATCAGAAACTAGGATTGCTGCACGTTGTTCTTCCGAAGGTTGGCAAGCGACGAGGGTGGTTGCGCAGAGCACGCAAATAAAAATGTGTTGCTTTTTCATATGTGTTTACCTATTTATTAGCGTGCAAAAGTACAAAAAAAAACGCACTTCTGCAAGAGAAATGCGTTTTTTCTATTGTTTTTCACCTTTCTGGCTGATATTTTACTTTTCTGCCTCTTCCTCCTTGCTTAATCTAATTATTTCCTCGATTTGCTCGATTTCTTTTTCCCAAGCACTTTTGTAAAAGGTTTTGCCTTTTTTGATGCGAATTTTACCTCTAATTAATACAACTAAAATTGCTATTAGCCAAAAAAATACTAAGTACATATCTACATCATTTTCAGTAACAAACTTAAGTACTAGATTTCCCAAGACCATCAACGCGAACATCCACCATACCCATCTACCACGACCTGTTTCGTATTCCTGCGCACGTTTCATTTGTTTGGCTACATCCACTAATTTTCCGGCTCGGACATCTTTCAACTTAATCATAGACAAAGGTTTAATAGCCATGATTAGCATTAATGTTGTCATTGCGACATCATATATTAAACGTCCCCACTCCACTTGTGCTAAATTAGTTAGGCTCAAGACCCACGATGCAATAATCAAACCAACCATCATCACACCTAGCACCCACGCAGCAATAATCTCTCTCTTCAATTTTTTACCAACTATCTGTAGCATAAGTTGCTCACTGACAATCTCTTGCTTACTTAGTTTCTCTTTCAGCGCAGCCATCTGCTCGCGCATTTCTTGCAATTCATCCATATTATTTTATTCGTTAAAGGTTAATAGTTTATTGTTTCTTCAATTGTTCACGAATACGCACTAGTCGTACCGATACATTTTTCGCGCTAATGCCTACAATTTCCCCGATTTCATCGTAACTTAGGTTCTCCAGCCAAAGCATGATTATCGCTCTGTCGAATAGCCCTAACTTCTGAATCCGCTTGTAGAGCATCTGCACCTGCTCCATATCTTTGTCGTTTTCATCGAACAAGTCAATGTCCACCGCCAACGGAATACGCTCGCCGCGGCGTTTCTCTTTTCTATCCATCGAGATACAGGTGTTCATCGTCACGCGATATACCCATGTCTCAATCTTACTCTTATTACGAAATTTCTCAAAGCCCTGCCACAAATGGATCAATGTCTCTTGGAAGAGATCATCTATCTCATCCTTATCTTTGGAGAACATATAGCAGATACTATATATCGTGCTCTTCTGCTCCTTGACCAGGGCCGCAAATTCTTTTTCGGTTTGTTTCATATCTTTCGTTTGTTTTTTTATGCTAACTTGCCGCGAGTTTTTAACTACATCTGCCCATTAGACGCAGCAATGACATGATTTGCTACAAGAAAATTCATTTTTTTTGCAAAAATGTGATACAAAAGTATAAATTATTTACAAATTAACAAAATTTATGGAGATTAAAGTAAAGTATTCCTTGATTTTTCATTATTATTTCCTTGTCAATTACGTATGATACACGTAACATATACGTAAGATATACGTAGGATATACGTAAGATAATCGGGTTAATAAGCAGAGAACACCGAACATAGCCGCACTCATGCTACCATCTACAGCGTAGCAAGCTACTCGCTGTATCACAAGAAAATGCGATTATTCTTGCATACCTGCAAATTTTTCACTATCTTTGCACCGGTATTCAACCAATCCGACTAATTTGACCTATTCGACCAATAATAAAAAACTCCCTCAACATGAAAAATCATTTAATCTTAATCTTAACATCCTTGCTGATGTTTTCTTGCGAGCAAAGCCCAAGTAACAATCCAGAAGAAATCGCTAAAATGAGTACAAAATACGAAATTGAAAGTGCTAATTGGTGTACTTATTCACATCCAGATTATCTATCAACACCGTTGAATATGGTATATAAGACGGTAATAGAGCGAGGAGAAGATGTTAAATATATCAAATCTGAATCTCAATACAGCGGAGATAAATTGGTACATAAATATACCCGTGAAAATATAAATAATATGGATATAAGATGGCAAGAATATCCAGCAGGTAACGAGGCACGTACTCGTGATACAATCATTTGGTATGATCTGGAAAGGACTAAAGTACTGGAGGAAAGATCTAAGCAATCTGTAAGGTATAATCAGTATGATAACAACCATCGAGAAATTTCATCTAAGATTTATTGGTGGGGAAAATTAACACACGAATACACCTATACATATTCCCACCTTACACGATATGGAGAATACAAAAACTATGCGCAACACAACGATGAATTAATGAGTGTTCAATATGATACTACTGTGTTCGTTGATAATTCATTCTCTCAACCACTATCATGGAAATCGAAACAGATTAACTATTTTGATGACACGTACACCTATTATTTCACTTCCGAAAAAAATGAATATGTAGCAGAGGGACTTTCGAGGAAGGACGGCACAGTTATATACCTAAATACAAAAGGTGAAGTGGTAACTAATCGTAGTTATACTGTAGAATATACATGGCAAGATGCACTGAACAACACCTATCATTCAGAAGACTATCTGGATGGCATATTGGTCAATAAAAGTGAGGGCTATACCAAGTATGTACGATAAAAAATGCATAAAAAACAAACTTTTTTAGAAAATACTTGTGTGTTTGTAAATATTTTTGTACCTTTGCAGCCGATATAGTGTGCTTATTGCACAGTTTTTGTAGGATAAATGACAGAAACAACTAAATCACACCTAAGAAACTAATTAAAACAAATAAAAATAAACAAGTATGAAAAAATCTTTGAAAGTTTTTGCGTCAGTAATGGTGTTTGCTATTCTGACATCTTGCGGAACTGCTATTCAACCAGAGCAAGTTACCGTGAACCCAAGTCCATTAACTGTAGTTGGCAACTTGGTTGAGGCTGACATTACAGGTACTTTCCCTGTAAAGAAATTTGGTGCTAAAGCTGTATTGACTATCACTCCTGTATTGAAATACGAAGGTGGAGAGGCTGTAGGTGAACCAATGACTTTTGTGGGCGAAAAAGCAAAAGAGAATGGTACAACCATCCCTTACAAAGCTGGTGGCCAATTTACAATGAAGGCTTCATTTGAGTATGTTCCTGCAATGGCAAAATCTGAGTTGGTATTGCGTTTTACTGCTAAAAATGGTAACAAGGTGGTTGAGATTCCAGAGATGAAAGTAGCAGACGGTGTGGTTGCTACTGCTAAATTGGCTCAAGCACAAGACGTGAAGCCACAAGTAACTGCTGACAAGTTCCAACGTATCATCCAAGAGGTTCAAGAGGCTGACATCAAGTTCTTGATCCAACAATCTACTTTGCGCAACTCTGAGTTGAAATCTCAAGCATTGAAAGATTTGCACGCTGCTATCAAGGATGCTGACACTACTGCTAACAAGGCTATCAACAAATTGGAAGTTGCTGGTTATGCTTCTCCTGATGGCGAAGAAGGTTTGAATGCTAAGTTGGCTGACGCTCGTCAAACTAAATCACAAAAATACTTGCAAAAACAATTGAAGAAAGCCAAAGTGGATGCTGCTATTGAGTCTAACGTAACAGCTGAGGACTGGGCTGGTTTCCAAGCTGCTATGGAAGCAAGCAATATCCAAGACA
>CALCGX010000102.1 GCA_937901225.1 uncultured Bacteroidales bacterium
ATGCGCCATAGTCCGTACCACGGCGTGAACGGCGGAACTCATCTGCTGTCAGCACTTGCATATGTGGTTTAGCCACGTTCGCTCCGAAATACGAGTCATAAGTCACTTGGAAATGACCTTGCTCCGCACGGCTCTTCTTAGTAGTCACCAGCACCACACCGTTCGCACCACGTGTACCATAGATAGCCGCACTAGCTGCATCCTTCAACACGGTGATACTCTCAATGTCTTGCGAACTGATATTGCGGATATCGCCACCAGCTATACCGTCGATAACATACAAAGGCTCATTGCTGCCGCTCAGCGAACCAGCACCACGGATCTGCAACGAAGAATTGGAGTTAGGATCTGCCGCACTAGTGGTATTCACCGTCAAACCAGCTACCTTACCTACGAGCATCTCCATAGGGTTGTTCATCGGACCTTTGACAAAATCCTTGCTGTCCACCTGCACAATCGAACTGGACACTTCTTTCTTACTCAGACTTCCATAACCAATCACCACTACCTCTTCCATGCCGACACTCATCTCTGCCATTACGACATCAATAAGCTGACGACCTTCCACGGCAATCGTTTGGCTTTCATAGCCTACATACGAAAACTCTAACACAGCATCCGCTCCAATGTTGCTCAGCTGATAGTTTCCGTCAAAATCGGTCACTGTACCATTGCTGGTACCTTTTACTACAACTGACGCACCAATGATGGTCTCACCCTTGGTGTCAGTCACTGTACCACGCACGTCCTGCGCCAATGTGTGCACCAATGCGCTACACGCGAGGACCATGATCATGAGAAACTTTTTCATAACATATTATATTTTGGGGTTAATTTGTTTTCTTTACTTGTGCGGCAAATCCGCCGCCTGCGGCCATCTTCACTGTCATTTTATCACCTTTCTTCACACAATACTCCTTTATATCATATGCGTACGGGCGCGTACGCCAGTCCGCATCCTCTGCATCGCACCAAAGTGTCATTGCATATTCAGCGCCTTCATCTAGCATATCTAGTACAAGTTCTGAAGTGCGTGCTTCCTCGTCGGTGATACCGCCGATATACCATGTATCACCTCCACGTTCTTGACGAGCATAGATACAGTAATCACCTATCTTGCCGTCCATAAGCAGCGAGCGTTCCCAGTCGCATGGCACCTGCTCCACAAAGCGGAATGCTTCTGGATGCTCCATATAGTGCTCTGGCAAATCACAAACCATTTGCAGTGGCGAATAGAAGCATACGAACAAACCCAACTGGTTCATCAGCGTTGAGTGTACACGCGTGGTAGGGATTACTGGATTCTCAAAGTGGAACACACCTGGTGTGTAGTCCACAGGGCCCGCCAAAATACGAGTATAAGGTAATACCGTCACGTGTTCACATGGGCTTCCGCCGTCGCGGCTCCATGCATTCCACTCCTGACCACGGACGCCCTCTTGCGTCATGAGGTTAGGGTAGGTGCGCTGCAAGCCTGTAGGCATCACAGGCTCGTGGTTATCAATGCTAATTTGGTATTTCGCTGCCGTTTCTATCACTTTGCGGTAGTGTCGCACACCCGACTGACCTTTGTTCCACTGCAGGCCGTCCAAGGTGCGAATAATAGGCGCTACATAGCCCGTCTTTATGGCATTGATGCCGTGCGCTGCATGATATTGATATGCTTCTTCCAATACCTTCTCATAATCTGCCGCATTACCGCCTGTCTCGTTGTGACCCACGATCTCCACGCCTAGACTATCTGCCAAACGGCTCAAATAATCCATGTCCCAATCGGGATAGGACTCCGTGAAGGAGAAATGACGCCAGTCTTCCCAACCTTTGTTCCAACCTTCAGCCAACACGCCCTCTATTCCATGTTCCTTTGCAAAACGTAAGTACTTCTCCATGTTCTCGGTAGTGGCACCGTGCTGCGGTCCCATCTCCCAAGTCATGGTCTTGATATGCATACCCCACCAGATACCAATAAACTTCATAGGCTTAATCCATGACGTATCTTCGATTTTACATGGTTCGTTGAGATTGAGCATGATGCGTGAAGCTGTGAGTTCTTGTAAATCATCCGCAAGGATCAACATACGCCAAGGTGTAGCGAAGGGTACGGATTCGTACGCTTTGATGGGAGTAACTTGAGTTTGTGGATTGAGCCAAGGGGTGAGATAGAGTTTGAGAGCACCATCTTGCATATATAAATTTTGAGCTGGATAATCATATAGTGCTGCCTCATGTACAAAAGCATAGCCTCCATTGGTTAGTTCCAAAGTAATAGGCGAGCACATGGTGTCTTTTTGCGAAAGTGGAGCTTTCTCCCAGAGACCTTCATAATATTCTGTGAGCCAAGGTATGGACCAAGCATGGTGGTCAGATACGAATCGGTATTCAGTAGCTTCATCGGTGATGGTAAGCGATTTAGAAGATTGTTTAGGGAAAATATATCTGAATGCCAATCCATCATTATACACACGGAAAGCAATCTTCATCTTTAGACCAGATTGATGCTTTAGACCCACGATTAGTTCATTGTGCTGATTATGGATAGTTCGTTCCTCTCCCCAAACCGTTTCCCAAGATGTATTTACAGCGTTGGTTGTGGTGTTGGTAATAGAAAACTTCTGGGTAAGATCATTTTCTTGGCTTACGATGCCAAGCTTAGACCAATCCAAAATGAGTTGTCCATCTTTGGTTACATGGTAGGTTGGAGTTCCTTGTTCGTCTAAACGAAATTCTAGACCAATCGTTCCATCAGGAGATTGAAGATTGACACAATGATGGCATGAAGCCATGCTGAGTGCGATAAAGCCAAGTAGTAAGATACGTTTCATGATAAAAATTTAATTTTTAATACGACAAAGGTACAGCTTTTTTATGATATCTAGAAAAAATCTTAATAATATCTAGAAAATTTAGAATATATTTTCAGTAATATTTTGTTATCTAAAAACTATTTTGTACCTTTGCACTCAAAACGATTATACCATGAAAATAAGATGGCTGTTTACGCTGATTTTTGCGAGTAGTATATTGTCGCTATTCCCAAGTAATTACTCGATTTCTTCGGATATTTTACTGTTGAATAAAGCGCTTGATTCACGTACTGAATACGAGGGTGTTAAACGAGCTCGTATTGATAGTTTGATGCGCGCTTTATACTTATCAGATGATCCGTATAATATCTATAAAAATATCTATGAGGAATATAAATCATATAATTATGATACTGCACTGATATATGCGCATCTAATGCAAGAAGAAGCGCGTGAAAAAGGAGATGAGCACTCTATGGTGGACGCATGTATTGCCAATGCATTTGTATATCTCTCTGGGGGACTGTTCAAAGAAGCATATGATATTTTAGCCCCGATGGAAAATGCATATGCCAACTTACCGAACCTATATTATCTGACGTATGCACGTCTATTATGGGATATGGCAGATTATGCTGGAGGAGAAAAGTGCAATGCATACAATGCACAGGCCAAGCAATACATCGAACACATTATCAATCGTAGTTCTCCTGCAGATTCCGCCCAATATTGGTATCCTATGGCAGCCATAGATTTACGTTCGGGTAATTATGTACAAAGTATAGCACGAATGCAAGAGGTGCTCAAAGATACTCGCTGCTCGGATCATGACTATGCCATCTATGAGAGTTCGCTGGCCTTTCTATACTATCAGATAGGAGATGCAGATAGAGCGCTGCATCATTATATTCGTGCTGCGATATACGATATACAAAGTTGTACCAATGAAACCGTAGCCCTACGTATGGTCGCAGAACTATTTTTTGAGCAAGGTGAGGTGGACATGTCAGAGCAATATATTCGTATCGCAATGAACGATGCAAAACGGTACCATGCTCGTCATAGACAAGTGAGCATTTCGCAAATATTGCCCATCATAGAACAACAACAAAATGTCAATTATCAACAACAGCGACGAATAGCAATCATCTTGCTTGCAGTAGCGATCATCTTACTCGTCATGTTCTGCATAGCGATGATAGTGACCATGCGTCGCAATAAAATCATCAACGCTGCACGAACTACCATACAGACCATGAACCAAAATTTGATTGTAGCTAACAAACTGAAAGAATCCATGCTGAGCACATTGCTCGCAGGTAACTCACGGTATTTGGCAAGTGTAGAGCAGTATCAACAACGCGTAAAAGAGTATGCCAGTCAGAGACGCTACTCCGACCTGATGAGTGTTCCAAAGAACGTGGATGCACATCTCAGGCGCGTAAATATGAATCATCAATTGGATCAGACATTGCTAGAGTTATATCCTAATTTTGGGGAAGAATTCAACAACCTGCTGCGCCCAGAGGAACGATTTGAGTTGAAGAAAAACGAACTATTAAACACACCCATGCGCATCTTTGCGCTGATTCGACTGGGCATCACGCATCATGATACCATTGCGGAGATTTTAGATTGTAGTATCAACACTGTTTACACCTACAAGACGAAGACTATCCTACGGTCAGACCTAAGCGCGGAGGCGTTCTACGAAGCACTCATGCAAATCTCTGCATTTAATTGATACACGAATATTGAAACCAAGACAAGCCAAAGGCCAACGAGAAGACAGCATGCACTAGCCAATTCTTAATAAAAAGCAATATTTTTACGCAAAAATCCACCTTTTTATTTTGTTTGTCCAAAAAAAATGTGTACCTTTGCAGCGTAAAATCATTCCAACTATGCAAAACGAAATACCTTTGATTGATTGCCCGATTGATTACATCTTTGGCGAGGCAAGCGGTAAAGTGCTCAACGAGTACATGCGCTTCCCATGTAAGATAAAGTGCGGCGTATATGCATTCATGGCGGCTGGTACAGCGCGTGCAACGGTGAATATCACCCAGTACAACTTCAAGGAGAACGATGTGCTCTACCTTGCGCCCAATAGTTTCTTCCTCGTGCATGAGTTTAGCGAAGATGCACGCGTGATGTACATCGTGCTTTCATCTTCCTTCCTGGAGAAGAATGCCTACAGCATTCGTCGCCCTCGCTTGACGGGAATGGAGGCCTGTCAGATCGTGCATGTGACGGAGGAGCAAAAGCAAGTCATCCTACATTTCTCAGCCGTACTCGAGGAGGCGGTCAACTGCACCCCCAGCATGGTGGACACCGAACGCATGGTGCATGTGTACAACCTTATCCACCTGGTGTTCCACGACTATTTCGTGGCAAATAGCGAGACCAAAGCCCAACCAATGGACCGCAAATCGGAGATCTATCAGGAATACAGCGAATTGGTGATGAAGCACTATCACGAATGGCATCACGTGGCGGAATATGCTTCAGCCATGCATATCACGGTGCCTCATCTCTGCTCCACCATCAAGCAAGCCAGTTCGCGTACGGCTGGCGACTTGATCGTAGAGGCGATCATCACCGATGCCAAAGCCCAACTCAAACTATCCATTGTTCCAGTCAAGGAGATAGCCAGCAACCTTGGATTTGAGAATGTGGCGTTTTTCAACCGATTCTTCAAAACCCACACGGGCATTACACCGAAGAACTACCGAAACGGGGAAGACTAAAGAATTATTATTTTTTTTTCATACCATTCCGCTATCCTTCTTAAGGGTAGCGGATTTTATTTGAACTACATACTCAAATACAGGCGGAAACGCACCGCCCACCATGGCGCGCAGGGGTCTTGTAGCTGGGTGAGGCGAAAAACACCATATACCTCGCCAATGCGCAGGATATTGCCAATACCAACACCCATCTCCACGTAAGGTGTACTGAGTGCACTCAGTGTGCTATGGCGCGTATGGTTGTGAGGGAATGGAAGCACGGTTTGGTGCTCCTTGCTGAGTCCTCCATACGCCACTTTCAGCTCCACCAACTCGCGCAAACGTGCATAGCGCAGCCCAGGAATCAAATTGAATAAGATACCCTTGCCATTCCAATGAGCGTGCAACGCGATGTATTTGTCAGCCGCATATTGGTAGTTGTTCATGAGTGAGAAGCGATGGGTGTCGAAGACATGTGTTTGGTTGCCTTCAAAATGGTGCAGCAATGGATAAGGCACTTTGCCAAACACCAATCCCGCTTGCAGCAGATAATTCAATTCGCCCGCCATACCTAAGTCCACATTGTGGCGCAACATCACTTGTAAGTTGCCATACATGCGATACGATGGCATATTATCCAAGCGGTAGCTGCCCAATTCGGCGCCCACGTATATCACGGGCAAATGATTGTAGATATGTCGGCGGTGGAAATAGGTATCCACTTTGCGCTCGTTGAAACTGATACGTGCAGAAGCACCGAGGGTGGAGTAGAACATCGTAGGTTGGCTATGGTAGTCGCGGGTGGCTTCGCCGTAGCCCGTTTGACCGACCTTGACATAGGCTTTGGTTTCTAGGTATTGATTCCATTCGTCAGCGAATTGCACACGTCCTTCTTGACGGCGTGTCATGGTGTTGTAGTAGTATTCCGTATTGAATATGGCACCACGTAGCAGTTCGGTGACAAGGTTCAACTGAGGGTTGAATACGTTGTTCTCACGTCTATACTCTTCGAAATCGTCCACCTCGGAATATACATATGTGTCGCTATATTTGAGTTGAACAGTATGCCTTTTCTCGCTTGGCATAGCGATGTTGATCACTCCAAATCCTTTGAACGCTCTATCTCCAATACCATAAGCCACCAATGCTTCAAGGCTAACATGCTTCCATAGTGCTTCAGTCGTCCGCAAAGGAATACCTACACGCAAGCCCTCTTGCTGATTGAATTTGATAAGATGGTGTATCTTACCGACTTCCACATATTTATTGGTAGGAATATAACCCGTGTTGAATACATACGCTAAGAACTTAGCCGTCTTAAAGAGTGGCGTGTTGTTGAGGCTATCCAATGCTGGCAGGATAACATCATGGTTGATGGTGTCAAGGGCGGTAAGGTTATTCAGCTCATTTGGAGTGTTAAGGGGGGTGTTCCAAGCCGTTTGACGATTGAGTAGTAGGGTGGGGAAGATATGTATCGAATCGCTCAGCGATGGTGTCTTGATGGCGAAGTCCATGAGCAGACTTGTCTGCTCGGATAGCAACTGATTGTTCGGTGCAAAGGTCTGATGAATGGTGAGCTCCTTGAGATAGTTGATACTCGTTTGTATGGGCATCTGGACATCGATGCTGCGCAATGCACAGCTGGCAGAGTCGATGGTCATCTCGCCATTGAAGGTGGCGTAGAAGGGATTCTTTGTCTTGAAGTGCAACACGTAATGCTTCTCATTGCCCACTTGCACGCTATCGGCCAAGTAATACTTATAATAGGTATTACCCGATGCCGCCAACGGACTCAGCAGCGATGTGCTGAGAAAGGGTAAACTATTGTTGTAGAAATCAAATGCAGTAGGAATTTGTCCGAGTAGCAACTGGTAGTCGGTCAATGTCAGCAGTGTGGCTTCTTCGCGTACGCTGTCCGCCAATTGCTGCCGCCAATATAGCGGAATCAGATACGTGCTATCCTCTTGCTGGATCATACCACTTTGCAGGCTCTTCCATAGTGCCCGCTTTAGATGTCTGGACTGAATGTCCGATACGTATAATGCAGTCTTGCTTGCTTGGCTGGGGGCTACGGTTGGTTTGTTGGTAGCACGTCGTGCGCGTACTTTATCCATCAACGTTAAGGCAGGGTTGTCCCCAGGCACGACAAATACCTCCTGCAAGCTGCCTACCTTCTCGCGTAGCGCAATATCAATGCCCGATTGGGTATGTGGCTCAATCTTGAATCGTTCGGTATGATAGCCCACTGCACTCACCACCATCGTACGCGCTTTCTCCATATCCTCGCGCAGGAGGAAGAGCCCCTCTGCGTTGGTCGTTGTGCCCAACTGTGTTCCTTGTAGATACACATGCACATTCGGTAGAGGCTCACCCGTGTTG
>CALCGX010000103.1 GCA_937901225.1 uncultured Bacteroidales bacterium
CGAGTGGACCGACAAGGCTGGTCTTCCACGTGCTGGTAAGACTCAGCTCTACGATGGTGGTACTGGTGAACCATTCGACCAAAAGGCTACCGTAGGTGTTACCTACTTCATGAAGCTCGGTCACATGGTTGACGACAAGATGCACGCTCGTTCTATCGGTCCTTACAGCTTGATTACTCAACAACCATTGGGTGGTAAAGCTCAGTTCGGTGGTCAACGTTTTGGTGAGATGGAGGTTTGGGCGCTTGAGGCACACGGTGCTGCGCACATCCTGCAAGAGATCCTCACAGTTAAGTCAGACGACGTAACAGGTCGTGCACGTACCTACGAAGCAATCGTTAAGGGTGAGTCAATGCCTACTCCAGGCTTGCCAGAGTCACTCAACGTATTGTTGCACGAGTTGCAAGGTCTCGCTCTCTCAATCACAATGGAATAAAATTCAAGAATTATGGCTTTTAAACAAGATAATAAGAAAAACGGTTTCTCCCGCATCTCTATCGGACTCGCTTCTCCAGATGAGATCATGCGCCTTAGCTCGGGAGAGATTCTCAAACCTGAGACCATCAACTATCGTACCTACAAGCCTGAGCGCGATGGTTTGTTCTGCGAGCGCATCTTTGGTCCTACCAAGGATTATGAGTGCCACTGCGGTAAGTACAAACGTATTCGTTACAAAGGCATTGTGTGCGAGCGTTGCGGTGTAGAGGTTACTGAGAAGAAAGTACGCCGTGAGCGTATGGGACACATCAAGTTGGTAGTTCCTGTTACACATATCTGGTACCTCCGTTCGTTGCCATCTAAGATGGCTGCGTTGCTCGGAGTACCAACCAAGAAACTCGACTCTGTTGTTTACTACGAGAAGTACATCGTACTCCAAGCGGGTGTACTCGCTGGTCAAGAGATTGATGACGAGATTGTAGAGAACAAGATGCTCCTCGACGAGGATCAATACATGGAACTCTTGGGTCGTCTTCCACAAGACAACCAACTCCTCGATGACACCGATCCTGACAAGTTCATCGCTAAGATGGGCGCCGAGGCTATCGAAGAGTTGCTCATGGGTCTTGACTTAGATGCACTCAGTTTCGAGCTTCGTGACCGCGCTAATAGCGACACTTCTATGCAACGCAAGGCTGAGGCTTTGAAGCGTTTGCAAGTTGTGGAGAACTTCCGTGCAAGCAAAGGTAAGAACCGTCCTGAGTGGATGATCTTGCGTGTCATCCCTGTGACTCCTCCAGAGTTGCGTCCTCTCGTACCACTGGATGGTGGTCGTTTTGCAACATCTGACCTCAATGATCTCTATCGTCGCGTGATTATCCGTAACAACCGTCTCAAACGTCTCGTTGAGATCAAGGCTCCAGATGTGATCTTGCGCAACGAGAAGCGCATGCTTCAAGAGGCTGTGGATTCACTCTTCGATAACAGTAAGAAGACTACCGCTATCAAATCTGATGCGAACCGTCCTTTGAAATCACTCTCTGACTCACTCAAGGGTAAACAAGGTCGTTTCCGTCAAAACTTGCTTGGTAAGCGTGTGGACTACTCTGCTCGTTCTGTAATCGTCGTTGGTCCAGAGTTGAAGATGCACGAGTGCGGTTTGCCAAAAGATATGGCTGCTGAGCTCTACAAACCATTTATCATCCGTAAGCTCATTGAGCGCGGCATTGTAAAGACTGTTAAGTCTGCTAAGAAGATCATCGACCGCAAAGAGCCAGTCGTGTTCGATATCCTCGAAAACGTAATGAAGGGTCACCCAGTGCTCCTCAACCGTGCTCCTACTTTGCACCGTCACGGTATCTTGGCATTCCAACCACGTATGATCGAGGGTAAGGCTATCCAATTGCACCCACTCGCATGTGCCGGCTTCAACGCCGACTTCGACGGTGACCAAATGGCTGTGCACTTGCCACTTTCTAACGAGGCTATCCTCGAGGCGCAACTCCTCATGCTCGGTTCGCACAATATCCTTGACCCAGCCAACGGTAACCCAATTACCGTACCTTCTCAGGATATGATTCTCGGTCTTTACTACATCACCAAACCACGTACTGGCGTGAAGGGTGAAGGCCTTACATTCTATTCTGCTGAAGAGTGCGAGATTGCGCTCAACGAAGGCAAGGTGGATATCCACGCGAATGTGAAGGTACGTATCCTTGACAAACGCACCAACACCACTTCGTTGGTAGAGACCACTCCAGGTCGTGTGCTTGTTAATCACTTCGTACCAGAAGAGGTAGGCTATCAAAACGTTACTCTCGGCAAGAAAGCCGTTAAGAATATCATTACCGACGTTATCAAGACTTGTGGTGTAGCTCGCACTGCCCTCTTCTTGGACAACATCAAGGACCTCGGTTATAAGATGGCGTTCAAGGGTGGTCTCAGCTTCAACCTCAACGACATCCTTATCCCAGAGGAGAAGAATGAGTTCGTAGCTAAGGGTAACGCAACTGTAGAAGAAGTGACCGAGCTCTATATGGAAGGTCTCATGACCGACAACGAGCGTTATAACAAGGTCGTTGCTGCTTGGGGTGAAGTCGATGCACAAGTGACTAAGGTCCTCATGCAACACATGAAAGAGGCTGACCAAGGCTTCAACTCTGTGTACATGATGATGGATTCTGGTGCCCGTGGTTCACAACAACAGATCAAGCAGCTCGCTGGTATGCGTGGTTTGATGGCTAAACCTCAAAAGGCAGGTGTTGCAGATAGCCGTCAAACGATTGAGAACCCTATTCTTTCGAACTTTAAGGAAGGTCTGAGCGTGCTTGAGTACTTTATCTCTACCCACGGTGCGCGTAAGGGTCTTGCCGATACCGCGTTGAAGACTGCCGATGCTGGTTACCTCACTCGTCGTTTGGTGGACGTTTCTCACGACGTGATCATCAACGAGGAGGACTGCGGTACATTGCGTGGTTTGACTGCTCGTGCGGTGAAACAAAATGACGTTGTTGTTGCTACACTCACTCAACGTATCTTGGGTCGTGTAAGCGTTCACGATATCTATGACCTTGAGGGCAACCTCATCGTAGCTTCTGGCGAAGAGATTCGCGAGGCAGCTTGCGAGGCTATCGAAGCTGCTGGTATTGAGGCAGTTGAGATTCGTTCCGTACTCACTTGCGAGGCTAAGCATGGTGTCTGCGCGAAGTGCTACGGTCGTAACTTGGCTACCCGTAAGATGGTTCAGAAGGGTGAGGCTGTCGGCGTGATCGCAGCGCAAGCTATTGGTGAGCCTGGTACACAGTTGACATTGCGTACCTTCCACTCTGGTGGTGTCGCTGGTAATGCAGCTACTCAAAACACCTACGCTATCCCTGCTAACGGTCGCATTGAGATCGACGACCTCCGTACTATCACCACCGATGCAGGTGAGGTAGTTGTGGTGAGCCGTCTGAATGAGATGCGTCTCGTGGACGAGAACACAGGCGTTGTATTGACTACCTTCAATATCCCTTACGCTTCTAAACTCTTCATCACTCCAGGTGAGTCTTACGAGAAGGGCACCAAGGTATGCGAATGGGATCCATATAAGGCAGCGTTGATTATCGAGCAAGCTGGTCGTCTCCAATACGAAGATGTGATTGAGAACGTTACCGCTAAGACCGAGATCGATGACCAAACAGGTAAGAAAGAGGTGACTATCACCGAGACCAAGGATAAAACCAAGATGCCATCTGCTCACATCGTGGATGCTGAGGGCAATATCTTGCGTACCTACAACCTCCCAGTGAAGGCATTGCTCGTTCACGAGGATGGTGCTGAGGTGAAGGTGGGTGATTCGCTCTTTACTCAAACACGTTCGTTTGGTACCGCAGGCGATATCACCGGTGGTCTCCCACGTGTTACTGAGCTCTTCGAGGCACGTAACCCATCTAACCCTGCTATTGTAGCTGAGATCGATGGTGAGGTGACCTTCGGACGTATCAAACGTGGTAACCGCGAACTCACTATCACCAGCAAACTCGGCGAGGTGAAATCTTACCTCATCCCACTAGGTAAACAAATCCTCGTACAAGAGGGCGACTATGTGCGCGCTGGTGTAGCACTCTCTGACGGTGCTATCACTCCAGACGATATCCTCGCTATCCAAGGTCCTACCGCGGTACAAGATTATATCGTCAACGAGGCACAATCTGTTTACCGTATGCAAGGTGTGGAGATCAACGATAAGCACTTTGAGATCATTGTTCGCCAAATGATGCGTAAGGTAGAGATTCAAGATGGTGGTGATACACGCTACCTCGAGAAACAAATCGTAGATAAGATCGACTTCTTGGAGGAGAACGACCGTATCTGGGGTAAGAAAGTGGTAACTGATGCTGGCGACAGCGAGACCTTGAAAGCAGGTCAAATCGTTACCTCACGCCGCCTCCACGATGAGAACTCTTCTCTCCGTCGTAAGGATAAGAAACTCGTTGTTGCTCGTGATGCAATGTGTGCTACTGCAAGCCAAGTGCTCCAAGGTATCACCCGTGCTGCGCTTGCTACCAAGTCCTTCATGTCAGCAGCTTCCTTCCAAGAGACCACCAAGGTACTCAATGAGGCTGCTATCCAAGGCAAGGTGGACTACCTCGATGGTATGAAGGAGAACGTTATCTGCGGTAACTTGATTCCTGCAGGTACTGGTCTTCGCGAGTTCCAACACATCTCTGCTCACAATGCAGAGGAGTATGCAGCTATCCAAGCAGCACGTGCTGCAGCGGCTGAAGCACAAC